>NZ_JARUBF010000001.1:4620000-4931700 GCF_029626025.1 Solwaraspora sp. WMMD406 | reverse complement strand
TCCGGTTTCCAGTCGGCGATGTACCGGCAGCTGGAGTTCACCCTCGGCATCCGCACCCCGTCGCTGATCCGCCCGTTCCGCCGCCAACCCGAGGTGTACGCCGGGTTGGAGCAGACGCTGCGGACGCCGAGCCTGTGGGACGACGTCATCGCCCTGCTCGTCCGCGCCGGCCACGACATCCCGGCCGACCTGCTGACCCGCGACGTCGCCACCGAACACGAACCACACCCGGCCGTCGAAGCCGCCTGGGTGGAGGTCTACCGGGTCAACACCCCGGACAACCATCTGCGGCAGCTCGGCGAGGCGTTGACCGAGGTCGCCGAACAGTTCGGCGACTGGCGCTACAAACACCTCAAGGCGGTACAGCGCACCATGGGCGCCAAGGTCGGCAGCGGCGGCTCCGCCGGGCTGGCCTGGCTGCAACGCAGCATGAACCGGGTGGTGTTCCCGGAGATCTGGTCCGCCCGGACCGGCATGTGAGAGGCTGCCGCATGTTCACAGAGGACGACGCCCGGCGCCGCGACGCCGCCGACCCCGGGCACCGCGACCTGTTCCACATCCCGCCGGCCAGCGGCGGGCAGTACGCCGAGGCGGCCTACTTCGCCGGCAACTCCCTCGGCCTGCAACCCAAGGCCACCCGGGCCGAACTGCTCGACGACCTCGACGACTGGGCCCGGCTCGGCGTCGAAGGCCACCTCGAAGCCGGCCGGCCGTGGCTGCCGTACCACGCGCTTCTCACCGAGCCGGCCGCGCGACTGGTCGGCGCCCTGCCCAGCGAGGCCGTGGTGATGAACTCGCTGACGGTCAACCTGCACCTGCTGATGGTGTCGTTCTACCGGCCGGCCGGCGAGCGCACCCGGATCGTCATCGAGGACTCGGCGTTCCCGTCGGACAGCTACGCGGTGCGCAGCCAGGCCGCTTTCCACGGCCTCGACCCCGACTGTACGGTGATCCGGCTGCGGCCCCGTTCCGGCGAGGACACGCTGCGCACCGAAGACGTCGTCGACTACCTGCGCACCGACGGCGACCGGGTGGCGCTGGTGCTGCTCGGCGGGGTCAACTACCTCACCGGTGAGCTGCTGGACATCCCGACGATCACCGAGGCGGGCCGGGCCGTCGGCGCGATCGTCGGCTGGGACCTCGCGCACGCCGCCGGCAACGTCTCGCTGCGGCTGCACGACTGGGGTGTCGACTTCGCCGCCTGGTGCTCCTACAAGTACCTCAACTCCGGTCCGGGTGCCCTCGCCGGCGCGTACGTGCACGAACGCCACCACGGCGATCCGACGCTGGCCCGCTTCGAAGGCTGGTGGAGCACGGAACCAGCCACCCGGTTCGAGATGACCCCGGTGTCGCGGCCACCCGCCAGCGCCGACGCCTGGCAGATCTCCAACCCGCCGATCTTCGCCATGGGTCCGGTCCGTACCTCGTTGCAGATCTTCGACAAGGTCGGCATGGCGGCGCTGCGCGAGCGCAGCGAACGGCTCACCGGCTACCTCGAACAGCTGCTCGACGAGATGCTGCCGGGCCGGCCGGTCAGCGTCGTCACCCCCCGCGACCCGGCCCGGCGCGGCTGCCAACTGTCCCTGCGAATCGGTGGCGGGGTGGGGGCGGGCACGCTGACCGCCCGCCTGCGCCACGAACACGGGGTGATCGCCGACGCCCGGGAACCGGACATCGTCCGGCTCGCCCCGGTGCCGCTGTACTCGACGTACCACGACTGCTGGCGGGCCGCCCGGGCGCTCGCCGCGACCCTCCCGGCGGAAGGCGGCGACGATGTCTGAGCGTGCACCCGTCGCGGTGGTCGGCGCCGGCCTGGCCGGCAGCCTGCTCGCCTGCTTCCTGGCCCGCCGGGGCCTGCCGGTCACCCTCTACGAGCGACGGTCCGACCCGCGACGCGGCACCGCCGAACGCGGTCGGTCGATCAACCTGGCGCTGTCCGAACGCGGCCTGGACGCGCTGCGCCGCATCGGCCTGGCCGACCAGGTGCTCGCCGAGGCGCTGCCGATGCGCGGCCGGATGATCCACCCGGTCGCGGGGGACCTGGACTTCCAGCCGTACAGCGCCGACGGGCAGCGGGCGATCAACTCGATCAGCCGGGGCGCGCTCAACAACGCCCTGCTCGACGCCGCCGAGGCCGCGCCCGGCGTCACCGTCGTCTTCGACCACCGGCTCGTCGGCCTCGACCCGGACACCGGCGAGGCGACCTTCGACACCCCGCAGGGCACGGTCCGCGCGCCGGCGCGGGTCGTGCTCGGCGCCGACGGCGCCGGTTCGGCGGTACGCGGCCAGCTGCTGGCCCACGGCCTGGTAGACGAGAGCCTCGACTTCCTCGACTACGGCTACAAGGAGCTGACCATCCCGGCGGTCGGCGGCGACTATGCCCTCGACCCCGGCGCGCTGCACATCTGGCCGCGCGGCACGTCGATGATGATCGCCCTGCCGAACCCGGACCGCTCCTTCACCTGCACCCTGTTCTGGCCGACCGGCGGCACGTCGAGCTTCGCCTCGCTGAGCAGCCCGGCGGCGATCGAACGGCACTTCCGCGAGCACTACCCGGACGTGCCGCCGCTGACGCCGCATCTGGTCGACGACTACCAGCACAACCCGGTCGGCCTGCTCGGCACGGTGCGCTGCGACCCGTGGCAGGTTGGCGGCCGGGTGGCCCTGCTCGGCGACGCCGCGCACGCGGTCGTGCCATTCTACGGTCAGGGTGCCAACTGCGCCTTCGAGGACGTCGTCGAGATCGACCGCTGCCTCGACGACACCGGCGGCGACTGGGCGGCGGCGCTGCCGCTGTACCAGTCCCGCCGTCAGGCCAACGCCGAGGCGATCGCACAGATGGCGCTGGCGAACTTCGTCGAGATGCGCGACAAGGTCGCCTCCCCGACGTTCCAGACGTTCCGCAAGGTCGAACACGCCCTGGAACGGGCACTGCCGGGGCGCTACGTGTCCCGCTACGAGATGGTCTCCTTCACCACCATCCCGTACGCCGAGGTCAGGCGTCGGGTCCGCCGCCAGCACCAGCTGCTGGCGGCGACGGTGGCCGGGGCGGCGGCGCTGCTGGTAGGGGCACTCGGCGCCGCCGCCACCCGGTCTTTCCGAAAGGGACGGTCATGACCCTGTGGCACCCCGATCTGCTCGTCGGCCGGCCGGCGGCGGGCGGTCCCGGCCTGCTGCGCAGCTTCGTGGATGGTCGGTTCGTCGACGTCGGGAAGCGGTTTGCGAAGGTGTCGCCGGTGACCGGCGAGACGGTGTTCGAGGTCGCCGAGGCCGACGCCGGGACGGTCGACACGGCCGTAGCTGCGGCCCGGTCGGCGGTGCGCGGACCCTGGGGCGGCATGGGCGAACGGGACCGCTCGGCGGTGCTGCGGGCGGTCGCCGACGAGTTGGACCGCCGCTTCGACGACCTGGTCGCCGCCGAGGTCGCCGACACCGGCAAACCGGTCAGCCAGGCCCGGGCCCTGGACATCCCGCGCGGGGCGGCGAATTTCCGGGCGTTCGCGGAGATCGCCGCGACCGCGCCGACGGAGTCGTTCACGACGGTGACGCCGTCGGGTGGTCGGGCGTTGAACTACGCGGTCCGCAAACCTGTCGGCGTCGTGGCGGTCATCGTGCCGTGGAATCTGCCGTTGCTGTTGCTGACCTGGAAGGTGGCTCCTGCGCTGGCCTGCGGCAACGCTGTCGTCGTCAAGCCGAGTGAGGAGACTCCGGCGTCGGCGACGTTGCTGGCCGAGGTGATGGCGGCGGTGGGTGTGCCGGACGGGGTTTTCAATGTGGTGCACGGGTTCGGGCCGGGGGCGGCGGGGGAGTGGTTGACGCGGCATCCGGGGGTGGACGCGGTCACGTTCACGGGTGAGTCGGCGACGGGGTCGGCGATCATGCGGGCGGCGGCTGACGGGGTGAGGGCGGTGTCGTTCGAGCTCGGCGGGAAGAACGCCGGTCTGGTGTTCGCCGACGCGGATCTGGACGCGGCGGTGGCGGGTTCGGTGCGGTCGTCGTTCACCAACGGCGGTCAGGTGTGTCTGTGTACGGAGCGGTTGTATGTGCAGCGGCCGGTGTTCGACGAGTTCGTGGACCGGTTGGCGGCTGCCGCCCGCGACGTTCGGTGGGGTTGGCCGGCTGACGAGTCGATTGCGACGATGCCGTTGATCTCGCGGGGGCATCGGGACAAGGTGTTGGGTTTCTACGACCTGGCCCGCGTCGAAGGCGCTGACGTACGAGCTGGTGGTGGTGTGCCGGTGTTCGGTGACGCCCGTGACGGTGGCGCGTACGTGGAGCCGACGGTGTTGACCGGGTTGGGGCAGTCTGCGCGGCTGGTGCGGGAGGAGGTGTTCGGCCCGGTCTGTCATGTCGCCCCGTTCGATTCGGAGGAGGAGGCGTTCGCGTTGGCCAACGACTCCGACTACGGGTTGGCGGCGACGGTGTGGACCCGGGATGTGGGGCGGGCGCACCGGGCCGGATCGCGTCTGGACGTCGGGATCGTGTGGGTGAACACCTGGTTCCTGCGGGACCTGCGCACCCCGTTCGGTGGGGTGAAGGCCTCCGGGGTGGGTCGGGAGGGTGGCGTGCACTCGCTGGGCTTCTACTCCGAACTGACCAACGTCTGTGTGGACATGTCATGACCGTTGATGTTGAGGCCGCTGTCGCGGCGTTGACCGGGGCGTACGACTCGGGGGTGCCGTGTGCGCCGCTGCGGGACCGGCTGTTGCCGGCGGGTGATGTGGCGGCGGCGTACGCGGTGCAACGGGCGACGGTGGCCGGCTGGACAGGCGCGGGCCGCCGCCGGGTGGGGGCGAAGATCGGCCTGACGGCGCCGGCGGTGCAGGCCGCGTTCGGCGTCTACCAGCCCGACTTCGGGGTGCTCTTCGCCGACATGGCGGTGGCGGATGGTGACGAGGTCGACCTGGCCGGGCTGATCCAGCCCAGGGTGGAGGCGGAGGTGGCGTTCGTGCTCGGCGCGGATCTGCCGGACGGCCCGGCGACCGTGGTCGACGTGCTGCGGGCCACCGATTTCCTGCTGCCGGCGGTCGAGATCGTCGACTCCCGGATCACCGGGTGGGACATCTCGATCGTGGACACCGTGGCGGACAACGCGTCGTCGGGGTTGTTCGTGCTCGGCGACCGGCCGGTGCCGCCGGCCTCGGTGGACCTGCGCGAGTGCGGCATGGTGCTCGAATCGGCGGGTGAACCGGTGTCGGTGGGTGCCGGTGCGGCCTGCCTCGGCCATCCGGTGCACGCCGTCGCCTGGCTGGCCTCGACCATGGCCGCCGCCGGGGATCCGCTGCGGGCCGGTGACCTGGTGCTGTCCGGTGCGCTCGGCCCGATGGTGCCGGTCACCCCGGGGGCGGCCTTTGAGGCGCGGATCGGCGGGCTCGGTTCGGTGCGGACCAGATTCAGTGCGAAGCCGGCCGACCGGTCGGCCGGTAGCGAGTCGCCAGGGGAGGGGTCGTAGTGGGTGTCGGGGTGGCGGTGGTCGGGTCGGGCAACATCGGCACCGATCTGATGATCAAGGTGTTGCGGTTGTCGGAGTCGCTGGAGATGGTGGCGATGGTCGGTATCGACCCGGAATCCGACGGGCTGGCCCGCGCCCGCCGGCTCGGCGTGGCGACCACGAGTGAGGGGGTCGACGGCCTGGTGGCGTTGCCCGAGTTCGCCGACGTCGGGTTGGTGTTCGACGCCACGTCGGCGGGTGCGCACCGGCGCAACGACGAGGTCCTGCGAGCTTACGGCCGGTCGGTGGTGGATCTGACCCCGGCGGCGGTCGGCCCGTACGTGGTGCCGTCGGTGAATCTGGACGCGCACCTGGGCGAGCCGAACGTCAACATGGTCACCTGTGGTGGGCAGGCCACCGTTCCGGTCGTCGCCGCCGTCGCGGCGGTGGCGCCGGTGGCGTACGCGGAGATCGTCGCCTCGATCGCGTCGCGGTCGGCGGGTCCGGGCACCCGGGCGAACATCGACGAGTTCACCCAGACCACCGCCCGCGCCCTGGAGGTCGTCGGCGGTGCCGGTACGGGTAAGGCGATCATCGTGTTGAACCCGGCGGATCCGCCGCTGTTGATGCGTGACACCGTCTACTGCCTGGTCCCGGCCGGCGTCGACACCGGCCGGGTGGCCGACTCCGTCGAGGCGATGGTCGGGTCGGTCGCCGGCTATGTGCCCGGCTACCGACTCAAACAGGCGGTGCAGTTCGACCCGGTCGACGCGTACGTTCCGGCGTTGGGCGGCCACTTCGTCGGCACCCAGGTGTCGGTGTTCCTGGAGGTCTCCGGTGCCGGGCACTACCTGCCCGCGTACGCCGGCAACCTCGACATCATGACCTCGGCCGCTTTGCGCACAGCGGAACGTCTGGTCGCTGTCCGAGCGGAGGCACGGTCATGACCCGGCTGTACGTCCAGGACGTCACGTTGCGCGACGGCATGCACGCCATCAGGCACCGCTACACCGTCGGGCAGGTCCGGGCGATCGCGGCGGCGTTGGACGCGGCCGGGGTGGACGCGATCGAGGTCGCCCACGGCGACGGCCTGGCCGGCTCCAGCGTCACCTACGGCCACGGCGCGGCGTCGGACGCCGACTGGATCCGTGCTGCCGCCGACGTGGTCGACCGGGCGACGTTGACCACGTTGCTGCTGCCCGGCATCGGCACCATCGACGACCTGAAAGCGGCCCGCGACCTCGGGGTGACCAGTGTGCGGATCGCCACCCACTGCACCGAGGCCGACGTCGCCGCCCAACACATCGGCTGGGCCCGCGACCACGGTATGGACGTCGCCGGGTTCCTGATGATGGCGCACATGAACACCCCGGAAGGGCTCGCCGGGCAGGCCAAACTGATGGAGTCGTACGGGGCGCACTGCGTCTACGTCACCGACTCCGGCGGCCGGCTGCTGATGACCGACGTCGCCCAGCGGGTCGACGCCTACCGGCAGGTCCTCGACCCGCACACGCAGATCGGTATCCACGCCCACCACAACCTGTCGCTGGGCGTGGCCAACAGCGTGATCGCCGTCGAGCATGGCACCACCCGGGTCGACGCCTCCCTCGCCGGCATGGGCGCCGGGGCCGGCAACGCCCCCCTGGAAGTGTTCACCGCCGTCGCCGACCTGCACGGCTGGGAACACGGCTGCGACACGTTCGCGCTGATGGACGCCGCCGAGGACCTGGTCCGGCCGTTGCAGGACCGGCCGGTCCGCGTCGACCGGGAAACCCTGTCGCTGGGCTACGCCGGCGTCTACTCCAGCTTCCTGCGCCACGCCGAACGCGCCGCCGACCGCTACAACCTGGACGTGCGGTCCATCCTGATCGAACTCGGCCGCCGACGGATGGTCGGCGGCCAGGAAGACATGATCACCGACGTCGCCCTCGACCTCGCCGACACCCCCCGCACCGCCCACGGAGGTGTGCAGTGACCAGCACAGACGTCGACCTCGCCGGGTTGGCCGCCCGGCTCGACGACGCGGCGGTCACCGGCACCCCGATCCCGCAACTCGCCGAGGCGTACGGCGTCGACGTCGACACCGCCTACGCGGTGCAGCAGGCGCTGATCGCCCGCCGTACCGGCCGTGGTGAACGGCTCGTCGGTGCGAAGATGGGGCTGACGAGCAAGGCGAAGATGGCGCAGGTCGGCGTCGACTCCCCGATCCTCGGCCAGCTCACCGACGCCACCGCCGTACCCGACGGCGGCAGCGTCGACATCTCCGGGCTGATCCACCCCCGCGTCGAACCGGAGATCGCCTTCCTGCTGGACCGTCCGCCGACCCCCGGGATGCCGTTCACCGACGCGGTCCGGGCCGTCGCCCCCGCCCTGGAGGTCATCGACTCCCGGTACGCCGACTTCACCTTTTCGCTGCCTGATGTGATCGCCGACAACACCTCGGCCGCCCTGTTCACCATCGGGCCGTGGCAGCCGGTCCCGGCCGGCGTCGACAATCTCGGCGTACTGCTGGACGTGGACGGACGCACAGTGCAGACCGGGTCGACGGCGGCCATCCTCGGCGACCCCCGCCGGGCCCTCGCCGCCGGCGTCGCGCTGGCCGACCGGCACGGCCCGGCCCTCCAACCAGGCTGGATCTTCCTGGCCGGCGCGGCCACCGCCGCCGTCCCCCTCCCACGCGGCGTCCACGTGCGGGCCACTGTGCAAGGGCTCGGCACCGCCGCCTTCACCACGATCGGAGGTACGCCGTGACCGCGCACCTGGTCGCCGGCAAGGCCACCCCGCGTGGGGCGTTCCCACACGTCAAGGTCGCCGGCGGGTTCATCTTCGTCTCCGGCACCTCCAGCCGCCGCCCCGACAACACCATCGCCGGCGCCACCGTCGACGCCTACGGCACCACCCAACTCGACATCCGCGAACAGACCCGCGCCGTCATCGCCAACATCGCCGACCTGCTCACCGCCGCCGGCGCCAGCCTCACCGACCTCGTCTCCGTCACCACCTACCTGACCAACATGAACGACTTCGGCGGCTACAACCAGATCTGGGCCGAACACTTCGACCACACCGGACCCACCCGCACCACCGTCGCCGTCCACCAACTACCCCACCCACACCTACTCATCGAGATCCAGGCCATCGCCGTGGCACCGGCCGACGCCTCCACCCGGAAGGAGTGACACCCGTGAGCGACATCGCCGAACCGGTCAACTTCCCCCACTGGGTCAGCGAGAACGAGCATCTGCTCAAGCCGCCGGTGAACAACAAGCAGCTGTTCCCCACCGGCGACGATTTCATCGTGCAGGTCGTCGGCGGCCCCAACCAGCGCACCGACTTCCACGTCGACCCGTACGAGGAGTTCTTCTACCAGGTCAAAGGCAACATGCACGTCAACCTGATGACCGACGACGGTCCGCAGACGGTGCACATCCGGGAAGGTCAGATGTGGGTGCTGCCCGGATTCGTACCGCACTCGCCGCAACGCCCCGAGCCAGGCTCGATCGGGGTCGTCATCGAGCGGGTCCGCGAGGAGGGCACCCTGGAGAAGTTCCAGTGGTACTGCCTCGACTGCGGCAACCTGGTGCACTCCGTCGAGCTGCAGGTACGTGACATCGTCGCCGACCTGCCGCCGGTGTTCACCGCCTTCTACGGTGACGAGTCCGCCCGTACCTGCGACAAGTGCGGTGCCCTGCACCCGGGCAAGGGCTGAGTAGTGCCGTGACCGTCGCCGAGCGGACCATCGACGTCCACACCCACCTGGTGCCCAAGGGCTGGCCGGATCTCGCCGCCGCCTGCGGCGGGACCGGCTGGCCGTGGCTGCGGATCGACTCCGAACGCGCCGCCATGATCATGGTGGGTCAGACGGAGTTCCGGCCGGTCGGCCCGCAGACCTGGGACCCGCCCACCCGGCTGGCCGATATGGCCGCCGACGGGGTCGACGTGCAGGTGGTCTCGCCGACGCCGGTGTTCTTCGCCTACGACCGACCGGCCGATCAGGCGGTCAAGGTGGCGCGGATCTTCAACGACCTGACGCTGGAGGTCACCGCCGCTGGCGGTGGCCGGCTGGTGCCGTTCTGCCAGGTGCCGTTGCAGGACCCGGACGCGGCCTGCGCCGAACTGGACCGCTGCCTCGCCGCCGGGCATGCCGGGGTAGAGATCGGCAACCACGTCGGTGACCGCGACCTCGACGACGCTGGCATCGTCGCCTTCCTGCGGCACTGCGCCGACGCCGGCGCACCGGTCTTCGTCCATCCGTGGGACATGCCGTCCGGGCCCCGGCTGGACCGGTGGATGGCCCGGTGGCTGTCCGGTATGCCCGCCGAGACCCACCTGTCGATCCTGGCGCTGATCCTCGGCGGCGGCTTCGACCAGCTGCCCCGTACGCTGCGGATCTGCTTCGCCCACGGCGGCGGCAGCTTCCCGTTCTGGCTGGGCCGCGCCGACAACGCCTGGCACCGGCGCGGCGACGTGGTACGCGGCCGCTCGGCGCACCCGCCCAGCCACTACCTGGACCGGTTCTACGTCGACTCGGTGGTGTTCGACCCGGCGGCGCTGCGGCTGCTGGTCGACACGATGGGTGCCGACCAGGTGCTGCTGGGCAGCGACTACCCGTACCCATTGGGGGAGCGGCCGGTCGGCGCGGTGGTCGACAAGGCGGACTTCCTCACCGCCGACCAGCGGGTCGCCCTACGCGGCGGAAACGCCCACCGCTTCCTCACTGGCTGACCCACCTCACAGTCGGCGTGGCCGGGTCAGCGTACGGACGTGGTCTTGGCCAGGGTGACGAAGGCGGACCAGGCAGCGGGGGCGAAGGTCAGGGTGCAGCCGTCGCGGTCCTTGGTGTCGCGGACGTGGACCCGACCGGGGAGGTTGTCGGCGACCTCGACACAGTTGCCGCCAGCGGGGTTGCTGCGGGTCGACTTGCGCCAGCGAGGGGTGGGGCTCAGCTCCATGTCTGCACCGCTTTCAGGATCATGTCGTGGGACTCCTCGACAATGTCGGCTGCTAGCGGATCGGCCGGGCGTCGAGTCGGGCGATCCGGCGGGGCCCGGCGGTCCGCCGGTAGCTGGCGTCGAGCAGTTCGCCGATCTCCGCCCAGTCGGTGTCGTCGGCCAGGTCCACCCCGACCCAGCCGGAGCTGGCCAGGTACGCCGGGGCATAGCATCGCGGCTCGGCCAGCAGCGCCGCCCGCTCGTCCGGGTCCACCAGCACCAGTACGGAGTGATCGTGCTGCTGGTAGACGCCGTCGACCTTCACCGAGCCGCCGTAGTAGGCGAACACCTTGGTGGTGTAGAACGCCGGATGGCCGTGCGAGATCTTCTCGGCGGCGTCGGGGAAGGCCAGCGCGAGCCGGCGTACCTCGGCGAGCAGCGGATCGGCGTCGTCGAACATGATCGGGTGTGGCATAGCGGTAGGTAACCATACCCGGCTGACACTTCGGCCCCGTTTACCTGGCCGGGCGGGCCTGCCGGTCCGGGCATGCCGCGACCGGGATCTCCAGGACGGTGACAGCGGCACCGTCGCCGTCGACCAGGTGATCCTCCGTCGTGGGACCGGCGACCGTCAGGTGCTGGCGAGGCAGCCAGGCGAACAGGTCGAGTCCGGCGCGGACCACGCCACTCGTCGGCGGCACGACGGCCCGGACGACGGTACGGGCGGGCAGGTCGAGCCGCTCGCCGGACCTGTCGGTCGCCACCGCCGCCCGGAAACCCCGCTCCGGCCAGCCGCGAAGCCAGGTCAGCAGCACCGTCGGCGGTCGCGGACACAGCACAGCAAGCTCGGCGGGATCGGCCACCCGTACGTGACGCATCCGCAGCCGGCGCGTGCCGACCCGGGCGACCTGCGGCAGCACCGACGCCGTACCGGCGAGGTGGTCCTCGGCGGCGGCTACCGTCGCCGTACGGGCGGCGATGTCGTCGCGCAGTGCCGCCACGGTCTCGACCAGGGCCTGCCGCAGCTGGGCGTCGGGGGCGTCCAGCAGTTCGGCGATATGGCGCAGCGACAGCCCGAGCCGTTGCAGGCCACGGATGCGTTCCAGCCGGGACAGTTCGGCAACGCCGTACCAGCGGTAGCCGGTGAGCTGGTCCGTCGATGCCGGCGGTAGCAGCCCGATCTTGTCGTAGTGACGCAGGGTGCGTTCGGACACTCCGACCATGCGCGCCACCTCGCCGATCCGCCACACGCCGGTGTCCTCCTGCTCCGTCGCATTGACTCTGCCCCTGCGGCAGGGTTCTAGCGTGCCGCCATGAGTGCCGTTGAACGCGATTCCGCCGCCCGGCTGACGGGCGTACTGCTGCTGGGGTCGTTGCTTGCCATGCTCGCCGGTGTCGGCATTGTCGTGCCATCCGGGTTGACCCTGAATTCGGCCGACCCGGCCGCCGTGCTGGCGGCCGTGCACGCCCGGGTCGAACTACACCTGATCGAGTTGGCCTTCGACGTGATCGGCTGGCTCGCCCTGCTCGCCGCCGGTCTGGTGCTGGCCGCGCGTGCTGACGGCACCCGCTCCCATCTGGCGGCACCGGCCGGTGGGCTGTTGGCCGGTGCCGGCCTGGCCGGGCTGCTGCACGACGCCGGGAACCTGGCGGTCACCCAGCTCGCCGCCGACCCCACCGAACCCGCTGCCGCCGCCGTGGCGGAAGGCGTGCTGCTCACCGCGAAGTGGATGGTCAACCTGGCCGGGCTGCTCTGGGTGGCCGCGACCGTGGTGGCCGCGTCCGACACAGCGGTGCCGACCGGGCTACGGCGGGCCGGGATGGCCGCCACGGCGTCCGGCCTCGCCGCCGTGGTCCTGCCCTGGACGACCGGGACCGCCGGGCCTCCGCCGCGGTGGAACAGCTCGGCTACGTCCTGCATCTACCGGTGATGCTCTGGTGGGGCGTGCTGGGCTGGCGACAATGCCGATGCGGGCGGGTGCGCCGTACGGCGACAATGCCGGTGCGAACGACAAGGTATTGGTCAAATTGAGTAAACGGATGTTGCTGGCGCTGCGCCGCGACCCCGACGGCACCGAGCAGATCCGGGCCAACCAGGGACACTCGGTCCGGATCGACCTGGGGCTGGTCGCGCAGCCACCGCCGGAACGGCTCTACCACGGCACGACCGCCGCCGCGCTCGACTCGATCCGGGCCACCGGGCTGCACCGGGCCCGGCGACACCACGTGCACCTGTCGGCCGACACCGACACGGCCCGTCGGGTCGGTGCCCGACGGGCCGGTGGCGTCGTGGTCCTCACCGTCAACGCGGCGGCGATGGCGCGAGACGGCCACCTGTTTACCGCAGCTTTTACCGCAGCGCAAACGGGGTATGGCTCACCGACGCGGTGCCGCCCCGCTACTTGGGTGTCTGAGCGCCGACGCGGGCGTCGATGGTCGCCATCAGGTCGGCCGAGAGCGCGCCGGCGGCCGCCGCCGCGAGGCACTCCCGCAGCTCGACGCGGTTCTTCACGCCGAGGACGACGGTGTCGACGCCCGGCATCGACAGCGTGTACCGGTGCGCCAGCGACGCGGCGGACTCACCCAGCTCACCGGCCAGATCGCGCAGCGGCGCGGCCCGCTCGAAGTCCACCATGGTCGGATGCTCTGGCGGCAGGTCTCGGTCCACGGCGTCGGTGAACGCGCCGGCCGCGACCGCGCGGATACCCATCACCCCGACGCCGTACCGGCCGGCGGCCGACAGGATGTCGAGTGGCCGGGAGCCCTCGCCGTCCGGCCGCAGCAGATCGCCGGGGGAGTCGAGCAGGTTCGTCACACACTGGGCGACCGCCGGCGGCGGCTGCTCGCCGAACACCCGGATGATCGCGTCCGGCTCCTCGACGGCGGTGATTCCCCAGGCGCCGATCCGGCCGCGCCGGACCAGGTCCTCGAACGCTGGTCGGACGGCCTCGTCGAACAGGTCCGCCGAGGTCACTCCGGTCGTGCCCGGCGCGGCCTGCGCCACGATCGGGTTGTGCAGCAGCAATACGTCGACCGTGGACAGCCGCATGCGCTCCAGGCTGTCGTCGAGGGACTTCTCCACTAGGGCCGCGACGTCACCGGCGGCCGGGTTGCCAAGCCCGCACTTGGTGACGACCCGTACGCCGGCCGGCAGGCTGCCACCGTACGCCGCGCCGACCACCCGTTCCGCTTCGCCGTCGCCGTAGCCGGGGGCGACGTCGAGCAGGTCGATGCCGGCGTCGACCGCCTCCCGTACGGTCGCCACCGCCTCGTCCCGGTCGGTGGTGCCCCAGACCTGGCCCAGCCCACCCCCGCCGAGGGTGAGGACGCTGACCGGTCCGAGGCTGCCGAGGGTTCGCTTCTCCATCGCCCTACGTTCCTTCCGTCGAATCTCGGGTACGGCGAAAGGTTCCCACTGTGAGCGCGCTCGAAGTCAACACCGCCTTCGCCGTCCAGGCCGTCCGGTGTGCCGGGCCGGCCCCGGCCGGGCCGCCGGATGACTCGAGCAAAGTGGACGACGTCCTCTGTCGAAAAGCTAATGCATTGACTAGCATCACAGTGATGACGTCTGATCAATTGGGTCGGCGTAGCGAATACAGGGCCGAAAGGGAGAACTCATGAACGGTTCCGACAACCGAACGGGCGGACTGATCCGCCGGCTGATGGTCGTCGCTCTGGCTGCCACCATGGGACTCTTCGCGCTCCCGGCGACGGCGGCGCAGGCCGCCACGTGGCGGTCGGCCACGGCCACCGGGTGGGGACCGAGCCCAGCCTCCGGGCAGCAGTCCGCGGCCAACAACGCTCGCGCCGCCCTCACCTCGCTCGCCGCGAGCCTCGGCGAGACCTGCAGCAACGTCACGGTCCCGGCGCCGCGACATCTCTACACCGCGCCCGACGGTTCGGCGTACATCTACGAGGCGACAGCCACCGGCTACTGCGTACCTGCCCCGCCGCCGTCGTATACCGTCGCGCGCTCGGCTACCCGACAGGGCAGCGGTGCCAGCTCGACCATCGCGATCCAGAACGGGTCCCAGGCCGCTCGAGCCGACATTCTCGCCGTCGGGGTGGCCTGTGCGAACTGGGCGACGAACTCCAGCAAGGTGTTCACCGCGCCGGACGGCTCCTGGCACGTCTACAACGTCACGGTCAGCGCGCTTTGCGCGAACTGAGCTTTGCACGAACTGACAAGCCGGCAATCTGCATGGCTGTGCGCCCGACCGTATGATCCGGAGCTGTGGACTCGGCGCTCGGCACGTTCACCCGGCGGCAGCGGTCGTTGCTGGACCGCTGGCTGCCCGGCGCGATCGTCGAGCGGGACCACAGCTGGGGCTTCGTGGCGACCACTGTACTGGAAGTGACGCAGGCCGGGTCGCGGTTCATCGTCAAGGCCGGCGGTGACGACGACCATCATCTCGCTCGCGAACTGCACGCCCACCGGCACTGGCTGCGCCCGTGGACCAGGATCGGCCGTGCTCCGCTGATGGCGTACGGCAGCGTCGAAGCGAAGCTGCTGGTCACCCGGTTCCTGCCGGGGGAGCTGGCGCTCGGCAGCGGACACGCAGACGACCCGGACGTCCACCGGCAGGCCGGCCGGCTGCTCGCGCTGCTGCACGCCCAGACCGCTGCCACGGACGTCGACTACGAGCGGCGCGAGAACACCAAGTCGCTGTCCTGGCTGGCCGGCCCGCACCGGATCGACGACGACACGGTACGGCGGTTGCGCGCCGAGATCGCCCGCTGGCCGACCCCGGCCGCGACCCTGGTACCCACCCATGGCGACTGGCATCCGCGCAACTGGCTCGTCGACGGGGGCGTGGTCAGCGTCATCGACTTCGGCCGGGCGGCGCTGCGCCCCGCGTACACCGACTTCGCCCGACTGGCGGTCAACGACTTCCGCCGTACGCCGGGCCTCGAAGCGGCGTTCCTCGACGGCTACGGGCCCGATCCGCGTACGGCCGACGCGTGGCACCGTACCCAGGTCCGTGAGGCGATCGGCACCGCCGGGTGGGCGTACCGGGTGGCCGACGAGCGGTTCGAAGCCCAGGGCCACCGCATGATCGCCGACGTGCTGCGCGACCGGCCCAACTCCTGAGGTCTGACCGGAGCCGCCGCTTGGGGTACAATTTTCTGTACCTGCGGAGGTGATCATGCGGACGGTGAACTTCACCCAGCTGAGGCAGAATCTGGCTGCCGAGCTCGACAGCGTCGTCAACGACGCCGAGGAGGTCGTGGTGACCCGGTCAGGTCATGAGCCGGTCGTCATCGTACCGCTCGCCGAGTACGAGTCGATGAAGGAGACCGAGTACCTGCTCCGCAACCCGAGCAACGCCGCAGCCCTGCGGCGATCGATCGCGGAGCTGGAAAACGGCGATGCGCAGGAGCGGGAGCTGGTCGATCCAGCCGCCGAACGGGACGCTGCGTGAGACTGGTCTTCGCCGCTACGGCATGGGCCCAGTACCTCAGTCATACCGATCGAAAGTTGATCAAACGGATCAACGACCTTATTGCCGACGTGATGCGCAACGGTTACGAGGGCATCGGTAAGCCGGAACCCCTTCGTGGCGAGCTGTCCGGATTCTGGTCCCGCCGGATCGATCGCGAACACCGGCTCGTGTACCGGATCACCAAGGAAGACGTCGAGATCGTCGCCTGCCGGTACCACTACGAAGGGTAGCCGTCTCGGCGGTCGACGTCAGTCGTCTCTGGGCGTCGGCGGCCGTACCCGTCCTGTCAGACCCGCGATCGCCGGCCTCGACTTCGACGTGCCCCGCGACCGAGTCGAGAAGGGACTGGTCGCGGTGGAGCGGTTCACCGGGTACGGGATCACCGAGGCGGATGTTGCCCGCATATGGGACTCCGACGTGGGTTCCGGGTCACCGACCAGGATCGATCGTTGACTTAGTAGGGATTATAAACAAAGCTGAGGGTGCGCTCCCATCGGCGATCCCCACTCGCCGTGCCGGCGGTCACCGCTTCCCCGGGCCGCCGACGTCGGTGCGACATTCGGAAGGATCGACCATGTCACGACGAACCACTGTGTACGCGGTGCTCGCAACCCTCGCCATGGCCCTCGGGCTGACGCTGGTGGCGGTGCCTGTGCCTGCGGCCTCGGCCGCCACCCCGGTGCGGATCATGCCGCTCGGTGACTCGATCACCGCCGGCCCCGGCTGCTGGCGGGCCCTGGTCTGGGACCAGCTGCGCCGCGCCGGGCACACCGACATCGACTTCGTCGGCAGCGCCTCCGACGGCGGCAGCTGCAACTACGGCTTCTCGTACGACCCCGACCACGAGGGCCACGGCGGCTTCTCGGCGGTCGGCATCGCCAACAACAACCAGCTGCCACCGTGGCTGGCTGCGGCCGATCCGGACATCGTGGTAATGCACCTGGGCACCAACGACCTGTGGGGTGGCTGGCAGTCGATGGACACCATCATGGCCGCGTTCACCACCCTGGTCGGGCAGATGCGGGCGCACAACCCGGACATGAAGCTCTTGGTCGCGCAGATCATCCCGCATCACGGCTGCGCCACCTGCCCGGCCGACACGGTCACGCTGAACAGCCGTATCGTCGGCTGGGCCGCCGGTCTGACGACGACCCGGTCACCGATCGCCGTCGTGGACCAGTGGACCGGGTTCGACGCCGCCACCGACACCGGCGACGGCGTACACCCCAACGACGCGGGCTTCCGCAAGATGGCCGACCGGTTCGCACCGGCGATCGCACGACTCCTCGGCACCGCCACACCGACCCCGACCCCGAGCACGACCGGTAGTCCGACGCCGACGCCGACGGTAGCCCCGACCACACCTCCGGTCACCCCGACCCCGACTGTCGCGCCGACCACGCCGCCGGCCGGCGGGAACTGCACGGCCATCTACCGGGTGGTCAGCCAGTGGAACGGCGGCTTCCAGGGCGAGGTGAGTGTGCGCAACACCGGCCCGACGGCGACGTCGGCGTGGACCACGACGCTCACCCTCGGCGGCGGCCAGCAGATCAACCAGGCATGGAACGCCACCGTGACCCAGACCGGCGCGGTAGCCACCGCCGGCAACGCGAGCTGGAACGGCGGCCTGCCGGCCGGCGGTACGGCGAGCTTCGGGTTCCTCGCCTCTGGCGACGGCGCCGCCGGAGTGTCCGCGACCTGCGTCGTCAGCTGAGCCGACCTCCCACGGCGTACGCCCCGAGGGATCACCTCGGGGCGTACGCTCAGGGTGGCTCACCGTCGACGGGTCATCTACCGGTGAGCCGGCTCACGGGTCAGCTGGTCTCCAGCGCTCCGGCCGATCGGCCACACATCTGACGCAGCGCCCAGTCCTCGACCCGTACGTCACCGGCGGTGACCTGGGTCTGGCGGGTCTGCGGCATGTAGCCGTCCTTGGCCACGATCATCGTGACCGGGTTGTGCCGGTGGTCGAGCCAGTGGGCGTAGCCCCCGCCGGCGTCGGTGGCCAACGGCAACTCCATCGTCCACGTGCTCAGCTGCACCGTCGCCCCGGTGATCGGGGTACGGTCGCCATCACAGCCCACGGCGGAGACCGTACCGGTGATCTTGCCCCAGGTGTCCGGTGGGGTGACCGTCATCGTCACCGGCACCGCGTCGACCGCGTACGGGGTGTCCTCGAAGACGGCGACGCTGCTGGTGTAGGTGCCCGGCTGGGCCACGTCGGCCGTCAGCGTCATCGTCACCGTGACGCTCGCACCCGGGGCGATCGTCGCGGTAGCCGGGTCCATCGTCAACCACGCGGTGTCCTGTGTCGACCCACACTGGTCGAATCCGGGCAGCAGTTCCACGGTGGTCGTCGGCTGGAAACCGGCGACCGCCGAGCCGCCGACCCGGTAGAACCCGCAGGCGCTACCCGGCCGGAAACCGGGACTGTTCGTCGCAGGCAGGTTCGACCAGGCGTCGGTCACCGGGTCGTAGGCGTATCCCTGGTTGGTGATCGCCTGGTTGCCGGTGCCGCCACCGGAGATCAGCAGCTGGTTGTCGGCGCTGTGGTAGGCCGAGCCCCACAGGTTCACCGGCAGGTCCGCCACCGGAGTCCAGGAGTCATTGGTCGGGTCGTACGAGTAGCTGTCAGTCACCGGCTGGCTGTTGGACAGACCACCGGCGCAGACGATTCGGCCGGCGAGCGCACCGCAGGACTGCCACCCGATCGGCACCGGGTACGGGGCGACGGTCTCCCAGGCGTCGGCCCGGGGGTCGTAGCGGAACACCTGGTCGGTGTTTGGCGTGCAATTCGTGGTGGTGCAGCCGCCGACCACGTACAGCTGGCCGTCGAGCACCGCCGAGCCGGCGGCGGCCGACGCGGACGGCACGTCGGCGCCCGTGCTCCATCCGCCGGTGGCCGGGTCGAAGATCAGCGTGTCGGTGTTCAGCGTGCTCCAGCCGCTGACCAGGTAGACCTTGCCGTCGATGACCCCTTCGGCGGCCTGACTGCGGGGGCCGTCGGGCATGTCGGCGAGCCGGGTCCAGGACTGGGCCGCCGGGTCGTAGACGTACACCTCCGCCAGCGACGATCCGCTGGACCCGCCGAACGAGTACACCTTGCCGTCGACGGTGACCGCGCTGTTGTCCATCACCGTGCGGGGCAGGCCCGGCAGGGTGAGCCACGGCTCGGCGGCCGGCGTCGGCACGCCCGTCGGGGCCGGCGCGGCGGCCGTTCCGGACGCGGCATTCGGCCCGAACGCCGCCGCCGGGTTCGCGCCGGCCAGCTGCTCGATCGGTATGTCGACCGGGACGCGACGCACCGGCGCGCCCGGTGCCGACGCGAGCGCCCGGGATCCGACCTCGGTGCCGTCGGCGCGGGCGATCTCGAAGTCGTCGGCCCGCTCGGCCAGCTCCACCTCGGCGGACGCGCCGCCCGTGTTGGTCACGGTGACGCTGGCCGTCGTCGTGCCGCCCAACGGTACGGTCACCTCGACCGGTGACCCGGTGACGGTCAGCTGGCCGGCGGCCAGGTTGTAGTTGTGTCGGGTGGTCCAGTCTTCGGCGACGTCGGCCCACCGGGTCAACGGCGTGTACTGGTTGGCGGAGGCGGTGATCCGGTGCCGGCCGGCGGGGGAGAACAGCGCGTAGAACCCGTCGTCGAGCGCCGGGTCCGTCGGGGTGGCGACGGTACGGGTGCCCGCACCGACCCGGTCCACCGGCGTCACCTGCGCGCCGGCCAGCCCGGCACCGGTGTTGGCGTCCCGGACGAAGCCGGCGACCATTCCACCGTCGACCACGAGGCATTCGAACTCGGTCTCGGCGATCCAGTCGACCGCGTTGCGGAACACCCGGGCACTGTCGTCGTGCCAGTTCTGAGGTCCGGTGTTGTAGCTGGCCGCGTGCATCGACAGCAGCACGTGCCGGTTGTTGGCCCGCTGCTGCACGCCGATTCCGACGCCGACGGTGCCGACCTCCGAGGTGACCGCGTTGGCGACCACCATCCGGCCGTCGCCGCCGTAGGCGTTGAAGAAGCCGTAGTACTTGGAGTAGTTGGCCGTCTCGTCGAAGGCGATCCGCCCGCCGAGCGGGAAGCCGGCGACGACCGGATGGTCCTGCATGACCTGGTACGACAGGTCGCCCTCGGTGTCGTAGACGATGCCGCTGCTGCGGGCACCCGGGTTGCCGGTGTACTGGCTGAGCATGTAGATGCCGTTGCCGCCGACGTTGGACCAGGTGTCGAGGAACAGCAGACCGACGCCGGCGGCGTCGGTGTCGGCCAGGAACCGCAGGAACGTCTCCTGGCCCGGGTTGCTGGGCCGGTTGACGATGATCGCGTCGTAGCCGGTGACGTCGGTGTCCCAGTCGACCTCGGTGGTCGGCACGCCCCGGTCGGCGAGGTAGCCGCCGAGCTGGCCGGCGTCGTCGCCGAGGATGCCGATGCCGGCCGAGAAGGCGTACCCCGGGGCAGTCCCGCACTGCTCCACCGTCGCGGCCACGTCCACCGTACGGTTGCCGCCGCGTAGCTCGACCGCCTGTTCGACGGTGCCGTAGCCGTCGTACTGCGGCTCGACCACCAGCGTGTACGCCGTGTGCGCGGGCAGGGTCAACTGGTAGCGGCCGGTGAACGGGTTGGTGAACGTATCGACCGGGGTGCCGTCGACGGTGACCTTGGCGTACAGCGGCCAGCCGTGGCCGGAACCGTCACGGACCAGACCGCTGAGCGTCACGGTCGGCAGCGGTGTCAGTGCCACGTCGACGATGGTCGCGCCGCCGACGGTGATCGTCGCCTCGGTGGTCTGTGCGGCGTAGCCGAACGCGGTGACGGTCACCGGGTAGGTCCCCACCGTCAGCCGGGCCGAGTAGGACCCGTCCACCGCCGTGACCCGTTCGCGGGCCGGCTCGGTCTCGATGGTGACGGTGGCGCCCTCGACCGGCTTGCCGGTGGCGGCGTCGGTGACGGTGCCGGTCAGGGTGCCGGTGTCACCGACCGGTGCCGCTTCCAGCAGCGCCACCGCGTCGAGGCGACCTTCGCCGAACACGTTGTTGTCGGCGCCGGTGCCGCCGCACTGCGGGTCGGCGGTGTCGATCGCGGTCTGGTCCAGCAGCCGCTTCGTCGCGTCGGTGTCGCCGATCAGTGACGGCGCGGCCGACCACAGCAACGCCACCGCACCGGCGACGTGCGGCGACGCCATCGAGGTGCCGTCGTCGGTGTAGTAGCTGCTGCCCGGCCCGGAGGAACGGACCGCGACCCCGGGGGCGGCGATGTTCGGCTTGAACTCGCCGTCCTGGCCGGGTCCCCGGCCGGAGAAGGAGGCGATCCGCTTGTCGGCGTCGTACGCGCCCACCGAGTAGTTGATCGTCCGGCTACCCGGGGAGCCGCTGGACTGGCAGCCCAGTGAGCCACTGTTGCCGTTGGACCAGATGCCGAGGATGCCGGCGGCGTCCCACGCCGTCATCACGTCCTCCATGAACGGATCCATCGACGGTGCCCGGCTGCCCCACGAGTTGTTGATCACGTGTGGCCGCTTGCCCGCGTCCGGGTTCTGCCCGGCGAGGTCGGTCGGGGCCAGCAGCCACTCACCGGAGGCGACCAGCGCGGCGTCGCTCGGGCAGCAGCCGTTCGCCGCGATCCAGGTGGCTTCGGGGGCGACCCCGATCCGGTTGCCGGGACCGCCGTCGCCGACCATCGTGCCCATCGTGTGGGTGCCGTGGGTGCCCCGGTCGCATGGCGCGTCGGTGCATCGACCGTCGGCGTCGAACCAGTTGTAGTCGTGGTCGAAGGTGCCGTCACCGAGGTTGCCCCGGTACTGGGCGACCAGCGCCGGGTGGTCGAACTGGACCCCGGTGTCGAGGTTGGCGACGGTGATGCCGGCGCCCTTGGTGCCGAACTGGTCCCACACGTCGTCGGCGTTGATGTCGGCGACACCCCATTCGACGGCGTCGTCCGCTGTGCTGCTGCGGGTCGGCTCGTCGGCGGTCGGGGTACCCGGTGCCGGGTCGATCAGCTGGTACTCGACCGGCTCGTACAGGCCCTCGACATCGGGCCGGGCCGCCAGTTCCCGGGCCAGGGTCGACGAGCCGTCGTGGACGTAGATCGCGTTGGACGCCCAGAATGCCTGGTAGGTCACCCCTTCGGTGTCGAGCAGGTGCCGGACGTTGGTCTGGCTGGTGGCGGCGGCGGTCCGCAGCGCGTGGACGACCGCTTCGCCCCGGGCCGTCCAGTCGTCGATCTGACGGGCCTGCGACAGGTCGGCCTGTTCGCTGAACCGGATCCACAGGTCGGCCGCACCGGCCGCCTGTAGCGACCGGTCCAGCTCCGGTTGGATCTTGTCGGCGGCACCGCGCGCCGGGGTGTCGCCCGGTTCCGGGCCGGGTCGGGGCGCCGCCGCAGCCGGCAGCGGCGCGACCAGCGCCACCCCGGCCAACAGCACCAGCGACAGGGCTCGTGCGATGGATCTCATCGATGTCCTTCCGTGGGATCGCCACGCGAGGTGGGCGTGGTCGTCCCTTACAGGGGTTGGTACGGGTCGCGGCGGTCGCCGTCGGGTGTCGGGCCGTCGGGTGTCGGGCCGTCGGGTGTCGGGCCGTCGGGTGTCGGGCCGTGATCGCCGTCCGCTCCGGCCCCGGTCGAACCGCTGCCGTCCACACCGGAGCCGTTCTCGTCGGGCGCTGGTCGGTCGGGTACGGAATCACCCGTGAATCGCCCCGGTGGCTTTCGCATTCCGTCATGCTGCAGAGCCGGCAGAGGGGTTAGCTATCCAGCAGATACGTCAAAGAACTGCCGCGCGCCGGCGGATTCGTGGACTGCGTGTCGACCGAGTTGCCGTACCGTTTCAGGCCGACGCCGGGTCTGTGTTTTCGGCCGAAGTGGAGCTGCCGGCGGCGGTGACGCCGGCTTCGACCGCGGCGACCGCGAGGGCCGTCCGCGACGACACCCGGAGTTTGCGCATCGCCGAGCGCAACTGTTGATCCACGGTGGCCGACGACTTGGCGAGAAGCCGGCTGATCTCCCGGTTGGTCCGACCGGCGATCACCAACCGGACCACGTCCAACTCGCGGGGCGACAACTGGTCGCCGTACCCCTTGCGGCCACCCCGCCACCGCCGTGGCACCTGCCCGCCGTGCTCTCGCAGCCGCCGTACGACGCGGTCGGCGTCCCCGCTGGCCCCGAGGCCGGTCAGCCGATCGTAGGTCTCGGCCAGCAGCCGGTGACCCGATTCCACCTGTCCGGCCGCCAGCAGGGCCAGGGCCTGCCGCTCGCGGGCCAGCGACGTGTCGTACGGCCGGGGCAGCGCGGACCAGGCCCGCGCCGCCCGGTCGAACCCGGCCGCCGCTCGGGTGTGGTCACCGGCGGTGCCGGCCAGCAACGACCGGCACACCGCCAGCGCCGCCTGCGGCCCCGGAGCCGCGCGACCCCGCAGCCCTCGGGCGAAGCGGCGTACCAACTGGTCGGCCTCGTCGACCCGGCCGGCGGCGATCAGCGCCTCGACCCGGGCCGGCGCGAGGTCGGTGGCCCACACCCAGACCCGCTTGTCGGTGACCGTACCGATCGGGGCGTCGGTGACCCCTACCGCCCGATCGACCTGTCCGTCGGCGAGCCAGATCCGGGCCAGCAGAGCCGCCGGCTCGACGGTGTCGTCGACCGCCCCGAGCCGGGTCGCCTCGTCCAGCACCAGCTGGAGCTGCTGCTCGGCCTGGCGGAGCCGCCCGGTGGCCGCCGCCAACCGGCCGGCCAGTCGCATTCCGGCCAGGTAGACGCCGGGCCGGTCCCGATCGGCCTCGGCCAGCTCGGCGGCACGGTGCCCGAGTCCCTCCCAGCGGCCGGTGAACCAGTCCAGGTTGGCCTGCTCGATCAGGATGTTGTAGCGCAGTCGGACCAGCCGCTCGGCGTCGGCCAACGCCAGCGCGACCCGCAGATGACGCCGCGCCTCGGCGTACCGACCCCAGATCAGTGCCCCGGTGCCGACGTTGGCGTGGATCCGGGCGATGTCCTGCCGCTCGGCCGGGGACCCGCCGTCGCTCGGTAGCCCGGCCACCACCTCCCAGGCCTGCGGCTCGCCGAGCATCAGCAACGCCGCCGCCCGGTTGCCGGCCAACGAGATCCGGTCGGCGGGGGAGCCGATGCGCGGGGTCAGCTCGGCGGCCCGGCGCAGCCACCGCAGATGGGTCGAGGCGGGCCACGGTCCTGCGTACGCCCAGCCGAGGTAGGTCATCGCCCGGGCCGCGTCGACCGGCGAATCCAGGTGTTCCACCGCCCGGTCGAGTTCGACGAGCGCGGCCCGCGCCTCGCCACCGATGATCAGCAACCGGCCCAGCGGGTCACGGATGTCGGCCTCCTGCCGGGCGGTGAGGCCGGCGGAGTCCAACACCGTGCGTAGGGTGGCGACCAGGTGGTGGTGGACGTCGTCGACCGGCTCCCGGCGACCGAGCGCCGCGACCGCGGCCATCCGGGCGATCCGGGTGGTGTCCTGAGCCGGGAGCCTCGCCGTGGACAGCACCTCGTCGAGCAGGACGACCGCCGAGCTGTGATCTCCGGAGGCGATCATCCGTTCGGCGGCCAGCTCGGCGTACCGTACCCACCGGGCCACCTCGCCCGCCTCCCGGAAGTGACGGGCCAGGCGGGCCACCGGCGGCGGGTCGAGCGTCTCGACCGCGCGCCCGGCGCGCAGGTGCAGGGCGCGTCGGTCAGCGCGCGGGATCGCCTCGTACACGGCGGTGGCGGCGAGCGCGTGCCGGAACCGCCACCGACTCCGATCACCGCCTCCGGGTCGACCGTCACCGCCTCCGGGCCGACCTCCGCCACCGTCCAGGCTGCCGCCGTCGGCGCTGTCGAGCAGACCGGCCGCCGCCGCCTCGGCCAGACCGGTCCGGCACGCCCGCGTCAACAATCCGGCGGTAGCGGCCAGAACTTCCTCCGTGGACGGCTCGGCCAGCACCGCCGCCGCCCGAAGCACCCGCTGCGCGGTCTGGGTCAACCGGCCGACCCGTTCCCTGGTCGAGTCCCGTACCGTCGCCGGCACCTGAAGCTCACTGAGGCTCAGCCGAACCCACCGGCCGTCGCGAAACACCACGTCCGCCCGGTCGCAGAGCAACCGTACGGACTCCTCGACCACCAGCGGCACACCGCTGGTGCGCTCGTGCAGGAAGGAGGCGAACTCGGTCGACATCGGATTGCCGTCGAGCATCGACGACACCAGGGCGGCCGTACCGGCCACGTCCAAGGGGGCCAGGCCGATTCGGAGCGGGGTGCCGCCGGCGGGAAGCCGGGCCGACAACCGCAACAGCAGCGACTGGTCGTGGACCTCGTCGGGGCGGTACGTCACGATCAGGCTCGGCCCGCCGGGCTGCGGGCTGGCGGCGAGGAACAGCAGGAACTCCAGGGTCACGTCGTCGGCCCAGTGCGCGTCCTCGACGACGAGCAGAGTCACCCCGAACGCGCGGATCAGTTCGTCGAGCGCCCGGAACAGCCGGTGGCGGGCGGCCTTCGCGTCGTCGATCGGTTCCGGTGTCGGCGGCAGGTCGGCCGACCATTCCGGTACGAGTGGCCGCAACGCCCCGGCCAGGACACCGAGCCGCACGCCGGTCAGCCGGTGCCGGGCGGCCCGCAGCGCGTCCACGATCGGCGCGAGGGTGAGCGACTCGCGCAGCGGGGGACAGACGGCCAGTAACGTCTCGTCGTGGCGCGCCGGGGCCGCGCCGAGCACCTCCCGTACCAGGCGGCTCTTGCCGATTCCCGCCTCGCCCTCCACCAGCGCCACCACCGGCGCAGGCCGGGCCAGCGCCGCCACCAGGGCGGCCATCTCGCGGTCCCGCCCAACGAACGTCGGGGCGGAGATCGCAAGTGGCGCGTCCACCGAGCCCGAGTGCCCGCTCACCCGCATCGTCGCAGCGTAGCCGGGACGACCCGAAGGATCGGATGTCGGTCCGATGACGGTCCGATGACGGCAGTCGATCCGGCAGCAGACTCGGTGGTCGGCCGGATCGGTGCCGGGAGGGTACCGTCATCGGACCGCGCGCCTCGCCGAGGTCAGGATCACTTCGCCTTCGGTCGGAGCACGAGCCGGGCGACGAGATCCTCGCCATCGCGGACACCGGCGACACCGACGGCGGTGTCGAGGTCGAGCTCGGCCAACCCGATCCGGTCGCCCTGGTCGATCACCCGGCACCCGTCGGCGCAGGTCCAGTCGAGCAGATACCCGTCGGCCGACTCGACCGTGACCGTCGTACCGTCGACCGCCTCGACTGTGCCGCGCTGCGCGACGATCGTCCGGGGACCGTCCTCGGTCTCGACGGTGACCTCCCCGTGCAGGCCGGCACCGCGTAGCGGGTGCCGGCCACGCCACGGGCCGCCACCCTCGGCGTACCGGCCGGGACGATCCTGCCACCAGCCGGGACGCCCGTCGTCGGGATGATCGGATTCGACGATGGTCAGCGACGCGACGTCGGCTGGGTCGGCGACGTCGGCGATGTCGTCGTCGGCGAAGCCGAGGAGCCGCATCGCGTGTGCCTCGGCCGTCAACGATTCGTCGGCGCGGGGCCCGCCGACCGCGCAGCCGGTGAGGACCAGCAGCGCGGCCACGCCCGCCGCCGTACCGGCCAGGGTTCTCGGAAGCAGTGAACGTCTCATGTGGCCAAGCGTGTGCGACGTCGACCAAGGGTCGGTCAGCCGGATGTTCGAATCAGGTAAGCGCCGTCCCCTGCTGACCGCCGGCCCGACGCGAGGGCTTCTACGGTGCCGGCCGTCTGGGCAGCAGCAGTGTGAACACGGCGCCGCCACCGGTGGCGTGCCCGGCCGTGATCCGCCCACCGAGGCGGTGGACGAGCCCGGCGGCCAGCGCCAACCCGATCCCGGTGCCGACCGACCGTTCGCCCCGGTAGCGGCGGTGCAGCGCACCCCGTTCGAAGATGACCGCGAGGTCACCGTCGGTGAAGCCCGGACCGTCGTCGTGGACCTGCACCGCGACGGCGCGCGGGTCCGCGTGGGCCGACCCCGGCGGTACGCCGAGCCGCACGGTGCCCCCCGCCGGTACCACCCGCAGCGCGTTGTCCAGCAGGATGTCGATCACCTGGCGCAGCCGCCCGGGATCGGTCCGGACGACGACCGGCGCGTCCGGGGGCGTCACCGTCAGCGTCACCCCGTCGCCGGCGAATCGGGGCGACCAGGCGTCGACCGCGTCGGTGAGCACCGTACCGAGGTCGAAATCGGCCACTTCGAGGGTGAAGTCGGAGGCTTCCAGCCGGGCCAGTGCCAGCAGGTCACCGACCAGCCGGTCCAGCCGCCGGGCTTCACCGAGCATGATCCGTCCGGTCCGCGCGGCGTCGGTCAGGTCGACGACTCCGTCGGCGATCGCCTCGGCGTACCCGCGCAGCGTCGTCAGCGGGGTTCGCAGCTCGTGTGAGATGGACAGCAGGAAGTCCCGCTGCCGGGCCTCGCTGGTGGCCAGCGCCGTCGTCAGGTCGTTGAGCGCGTGCGCCAGCTGTTCCGCCTCGACCGGTGGCTCGACCGGCACCCGGACGGTGCGGTCGCCGGCGCGTAACCGGACCGCGGCGTGCGCGGCGGCCCGGATCGGTCGGGACAGCCGGGCGGCCAGCAGCACGCCGGCGATCAGTCCGGCGGCGAGTCCGGCGGCCAGGGCCAGCCACAGGTTGCCCCAGACGGCCCGGCCGACGCCGGTGCGCAGCGGCTGGAGCAGCACCACCGCTGACCCGTCGCCGACCGGTCGGCCTTCGACCAGGGTTGGTCGGCCGGCGACGCGGATCGGTCGGCCGCTGACCGCCTCGCCGGCCGCGAGTCGCCGTACCACCGCTGTCGGGAGCCGCTGCGGGGCGGCCGTGCCGCGCTCGACGAGCAGGACCTCGACGCCCTGGCCGGCGAGTTCACCGGTCAGCCGGTCGATCAGTACCGACCGGTCCTGGCCGGCGGCCGGCGCGGCGAGGGCCACCGCGACCAGATCGGCCTTGGCGGCCAGGGACGCCCGGGCGCCCCGTTCGGTGCCTCGGACCCCGAGCGGGATCGCTACGGCGGCGGTGACCAGCACCGACAGGCCGGCGACGGCGCACACCACGGCGACCGTGCGGGCGGTCAGCGTGCGGGTCCACCGGTACCCGCCCGGCGGGCCGGGACGGCGTGGCCGGTCGATCTCGTACGGCCGGTCGATCCCGTACGGGCGGGTCGGTTCAGCCATCGGCGGTGTAGCCCACCCCACGGACGGTCCGGATCACACCGGCCGCGTCGCCGAGTTTGCCGCGTACCTGGGCCACGTGCACGTCGACGGTACGGGTGCCCGCGTGCGCCGCGTAGCCCCAGACAGCGGCGAGCAGCTCCTCGCGGGTGAATACCCGTCCGGGCCGGCGCATCAGATGTTCCAGCAGGTCGAACTCGGTCGAGGTGAGAGTGACGGGCCGGCCGGCGGCCCGCACCGTGCGCCGGGCCGGGTCGAGGGTCACCGTGCCGACGACGCGTACCGGGTCGGCGTCGGGTGGGCCGAGGGCGCGGCGGCGGATCGCCCGGATCCGGGCGACCAGTTCGCGTGGACTGAACGGTTTCGTTATGTAGTCGTCGGCACCGATTTCCAGGCCGACGATCCGGTCGATCTCGTCGTCGCGGGCGGTGAGGAATACGACCGGGGTCCAGTCGCCGTCGGACCGTAGCCGTCGGCAGATCTCGGTTCCGGACATACCGGGTAACGCGATGTCCAGCACGCAGAGCACGGGGCGCAGCCGGCGGGCGGCGGCCAGTCCGCTCGGTCCGTCGGCGCACACGTGTACGCCGTATCCGTCCCGGGTGAGATAGAGCCGGATCAGGTCGGCGATCGCCGGTTCGTCTTCCACCACGAGGATCAGGCCACGATCCGCCGGCCGGGATTCGTCGGCGGTGACCACGGTCGGGGAACTGTCGGAACGCCGGGTGGAGGTCACCGGTTCATCATGCCGGCACCGGGGGCACCGAACATCAGCTTCCGGTACGGATCAGGTAAAAGCCGCTGGTGGTGGGGCATGACCCGGATTGTCAGCCGGTCCGAATGCCGCGCGAAATCAGATCACGGTCAATAACTGTACGGGCACTGTCGGTGCTATCTACGCTGATTGGATCGCAACTCCATAGATGGAGGTGGATCGTGTCCGTCCTCATTCGATCCCGCGCCGGCGGTACCATCGCCCGCCGGTGCCTGACCCTGGTCGCCACCACCGTTCTGGTGGCCACCACCGCGCTCGCCGGAGTGACCGCGCCGGCCCAGGCCGCCGTACCCGACCGGTGGGGCTTCGCCTATCTGCAGACGCCGACACCGGCACCCGGCACCATCCTCGACACCAGTCGTCAGTGGGGCGGCTGGAAGGCCACCATGCCGGCGGCCTGGGCCACCGTCGACCAGATCGGCCTCGGCCGCTACCGGGTACGGTTCCCCGGCACCGCCTCGGTCAACGGCGCCGCACACGTCACCGCCGTCGACAACGCCCCGCGCTGGTGCCAGGTCTTCCAGACGTACCCGTCCGGTGCCTTCCAGATCGTCGAGGTCCAGTGTTACCGGCCCGGTGGCGCGCCGGACAACTCACGCTTCGTCGTCGACTACACGTCGGCCTCCGGGGTGCTGCCCCCGGGCCCGGCCGCGTTCGGCTACGTCAAGGCCAATCCGGTCGGTGGCCTGATGTCGTCGTACAACTCGGTCGGTGCCGGCAACGTGGTCACCCAGCTCGGCACCGGCTTCTACGAGGTGCGACTCAATGGTCTCGGCACGGCCCTGCTGGACGGCAACCTGCAGGCCACCGCCGAACACCCGAACCTCCCGCGCCGCTGCAAGATCGCCCGCTGGATCTCCAGCGGCGGCATCGTCTACGCGTACGTGTTCTGCTTCGACCCCGCCGGGGCGATGGCCGACAGCTTCTTCAACCTGACCTACCACCGGCAGCGGCCGATCTTCGGTGCGGTGCCGCCGACGCAGTTCGCCTACCTGTGGTCCCCGGCGCTCGGCGCACCGAGCGACTTCAACTCCGCCGGCGGGGTCAACACCATCATGGTCTCCGGCGTCGGGCAGTATCTGGTGACCCTGCCGTTGGTCGGCTTCCGGATGACCACCGTGCAGGTGACCGCCTTCGGCACCACCCCGGACTACTGCAATCTGCAGGCACCCTGGGCGCTGTCCGGCAGCACAGTGCTCGTCCGCAACGTGATCTGCTTCAACGCCGCCGGGACGCAGACACCCAACAACTTCTTCCTCACCTACTCGTCCAACATCTGACCTTTCTCGTCCACTGCTGACCGGTCGCCGGGGCGGGCCACGGCCCGCCCCGGCGACCATGCCCAAGGATCAGGCCAGACCCGCCCGGCGCAGCGCGTCGGCCAGCGCGCCGTCGGCGTACCCGCCGCCGGCCGAGGGCCGGCCACCCTGACCGGACCGGCCGCCGCCTCGCTGGCCACCGCCCTTGCCCGGCTGGCCACCGCCCTTGCCCGGCTGGCCGTCGCGACCACCCGACCGGGGCTGCCCGCCACCGGTGCCCCGCTGGCCCGGCGGTCGACCGGTGCCGGGCTCGTCGTCCAGCCGCAGAGTCAGCGAGATCCGTTTGCGTGCCACGTCGACGTCGAGCACCTTCACCCGGACGATGTCGCCGGGCTTGACCACGTCGCGGGGATCCTTGACGAATGTCGTGGACATCGCCGACACGTGCACCAGGCCGTCCTGGTGGACCCCGACGTCGACGAACGCGCCGAACGCCGCCACGTTGGTGACCACGCCCTCCAGGATCATCCCGGTGCGCAGGTCGGCGAGGGTCTCCACCCCGTCGGCGAAGGTCGCGGTACGGAACGCCGGCCGGGGGTCGCGGCCCGGCTTCTCCAACTCGGCCAGGATGTCAGTGACCGTCGGCAAGCCGAACATCGCGTCGACGAAGCGTTCCGGTTTGATACGGCGCAACGTCTTCGTGTCGCCGATCAACGTCCGAAGGTCGCTGCCGGTGTCGGCGAGGATACGGCGGACCACCGGGTACGCCTCGGGGTGAACACTGGACGAATCGAGCGGGTCCTCGCCGTCGCGGATGCGCAGGAAGCCGGCGCACTGCTCGAATGCCTTCGGCCCCAGTCGGGCGACCGTCTTCAGCGCGGCGCGCGACCGGAACGGCCCATGAGTGTCGCGGTGCAGCACGATGTTCTCGGCCAGCCCGGCGCCGATGCCCGACACCCGGGTCAGTAGCGGTGCCGACGCGGTGTTGACGTCCACCCCCACGCCGTTGACGCAGTCCTCGACGACCGCGTCGAGCGACCGGGACAGCTTGGCTTCGGAGATATCGTGCTGGTACTGCCCGACTCCGATCGACCGAGGGTCGATCTTGACCAGTTCGGCGAGCGGGTCCTGCAACCGGCGGGCGATGGAGACCGCGCCCCGCAGCGACACGTCCAGATCGGGCAGCTCCTGCGACGCGTACGCCGACGCCGAGTAGACCGACGCGCCGGCCTCGGAGACCATCACTTTGGTCAGTGTCAGCTCCGGATGCCGGGCCATCAGGTCGGCGACCAACTTGTCGGTCTCCCGCGACGCGGTGCCGTTGCCGATCGCGACGAGGTCCACCCGGTGCGCGGCGGCCAGCTTCGCCAGGGTGTGGATCGAGGCGTCCCACTGTCGGCGCGGCTCGTGCGGATAGACGGTCTCGGTCGCCACCACCTTGCCGGTGGCGTCGACCACCGCCACCTTCACCCCGGTGCGGACCCCGGGGTCCAGGCCCATCGTGGTACGGCTGCCGGCCGGCGCCGCCAGCAGCAGATCCCGCAGGTTGGCGGCGAACACCCGGACCGCCTCGTCCTCGGCTGCCTGCCACAGCCGGGTCCGCAGGTCGGCGCCGAGGTGGATCAGGATCCGGGTACGCCAGGCCCAGCGGACCGTGTCGGCCAGCCACTTGTCGGCCGGCCGGCCCTGGTCGGAGATCCCGAACCGGCCGGCGATGATCGGCTCGTAGCTGCTCGGCCCGGCGACGGCGTCGGCCGGCACCTCCTCGGGCTCCATGGTCAGGTCGAGGACCTGTTCCTTTTCGCCCCGAAACATCGCCAGCACCCGGTGCGACGGCAGTTTCGTGAACGGCTCGGCGAACTCGAAGTAGTCGGCGAACTTGGCACCCTCGGTCTGCTGACCGTCCCGTACCCGCGAGGTGAGCCGGCCCCGAGACCACATCCGTTCCCGCAGCGCGCCGATCAGGTCGGCGTCCTCGGCGAAGCGTTCCACCAGGATCGCCCGCGCCCCGTCGAGGGCGGCCGCCGCGTCGGCCACACCCTTGTCCGCGTCGACGTAGCCGGCCGCCAGCGTCCGGGGATCCTGGGTCGGGTCGGCGAGCAGCGTCTCGGCCAAGGGTTCCAGGCCGGCCTCGCGGGCGATCTGCGCCTTGGTCCGCCGCTTCGGCTTGTACGGCAGGTAGATGTCCTCCAGCCGGGCCTTGGAGTCGGCGGCCATGATTTGCGCGGTCAGCGCCTCGTCGAGCTTGCCCTGGCCACGGATCGACTCCAGGATCGCGCCGCGGCGTTCCTCCAACTCCCGCAGGTAGCGCAGCCGTTCCTCCAGGGTGCGTAGCTGCGCGTCGTCGAGCATGCCGGTGGCTTCCTTGCGGTACCGGGCGATGAACGGCACGGTCGCGCCGCCGTCGAGCAGTTCCACGGCGGCGGACACCTGCCCCGCCCGTACCCCGAGTTCCTCGGCGATCCGCTGGTCAATCGCTGTGGTCACGTTCCGCGCCCCGCTCCAACTACCCTGCCGGGCCCGACCTTGCCGGCCGACCCGGTCCCTCGCGACCCGGCGGCCGGGCGGACCGGCGCCGGGGACCACCGTCTGGGTCCGGATGCATTGTGCCGGCTAACGGCGCCGGTGTCGCGTCCCCTTGGGCGACGGCACGCGGCCGGCGTGCGGCCCGTGCTGTGCGCCGCGCGGCGTTGGTGCGGGTCGCGCTATGCGCTGCGGGCCGCGCGGCGACCTGGCCGGGCTCACCACGCGACCGACGTGTCGCGCTGCGGCCAGAGCCGGATCGTCGGCCGGGCCTGCGGGGCCGGCTCGCTGATCGCGGTGACCACCACCCCGAGCTGTGGATCCATGCGCTGCGCGAGGGCGGCGAGCCGATTGCGGACCACCGGCCCGAACATGGTCACGAACCACCGATCCATCCCGGTGGCCCGGACGATCTGCGCCAGGACCGCCGTACGGTCGTCGACCGCGACCGGCCGACCGAGCGCGTACCCCAGCCGGACCCGGGGTCCGACGGCGCGGACCGGGTCGTCGGCCGGGAACCGGGCGACCGTCCGGCGGGTCACCACCTGGCGTACCCGCACGGTGCGCAGGACGCCGAGCGCCTCCAGGTCCTCGGCGACGATCGCGGGTAACCCGTCGCGCATCAGGGCGATCCAGGCGCCCACCGGTTGGCGGCGTTCCCGGCGTAGCCCGGCCAGCAGGGGGTCACAGATCGGGTCGTCGACCGGATCGCCGTCGGTCGCGACCAGCATGGCGTCGTGTACGGCGGCCCGGCCGGCCAGCAGCAGCGTGGCGATGGCGGCACCGGCCAGTCCGGCACCGAGCGCGTCCCGGCCGATCATCGGCCGGCCGGTCGCGTCGTCGAGCGCCACCAGGAAGAACTCCTCGGTCAGCGTCAACTCCGTCGGAGTTCGAGCGTGGCGCATCGATCGTCCTCTGCGGCGGTTTCTGGTGCGCGAGCCGAGCGGGGCCGGTGGAGCGGCCCGGCAAGGATGACCTTGTTGAAGCGGAACCTTACGACGCGGGATCAATCCGCTCAACCATCACTTTTGCCAGCAGGCGTCGCCGGGTGAGCACGACGCGCCACGATGTGCCACCCCGCGCCGGTACGCGGCCCCCGGGCGGGTTAGCGTCTGCTCATGGATGGCGCGGAGGATCCCCGGGCCCGCCGACTGTTCGGCCGGGGCGCGGTCGCGGCTGGCGACTTGGCCGCGAGCCCGTTCCGGGCCGACCGCGACCGGATCGTCTCCTCGCCGTTTTTCGCCCGACTCGGCGGCGTCACGCAGGTGATCAGCCCGGGCGGCTCCGGTCTGCTGGTGCACAACCGGCTGACTCACAGCCTGAAGGTCGCCCAGGTCGCGCGGGCCATCGCCGAACGACTCACCGCCGACGACCGGCACCGGACCCTGCTGGACAAGCTGGGCGGCTGCGATCCGGACGTGGTCGAGGCCGCCGCCCTCGCCCACGACCTCGGCCATCCGCCGTTCGGGCACCTCGGCGAGCGGGTCTTGGACCGGATCGCCCGGCAACGGCTCGGCCTGCCCGACGGTTTCGAGGGCAACGCCCAGTCCTACCGGATCGTGACCAGCACCGAGATTCGCGGCGAGGCGGCGATCGGACTCGATCTGACCGCTGCGGTCCGGGCCGCGATGCTCAAATACCCGTGGACCCGGCGGACGTACCCCCGGCCGCATCCCAGCGAGCTGAGCCCCGCGCCGCGCGGCGCGGCCGTCGCACCGGACGATCCGGCGGTCGGCTCGGTCAAGTTCGGTGCCTACACCACCGAGGCCGAGGACCTTCGGCAGGCCCGGGCGCCGTTCCTCGGGCTGATCGACCCGTGGCAGCAAACCGTCGAGGCGTCGATCATGGACACCGCGGACGACATCGCGTACGCGATCCACGACGTCGAGGACTTCCACCGGGTCGGCGTGCTCCAGCAGGGAGCGGTCGCCGGTGAACTGACGGCCTGGCGGCGGGCTGCCGACGAGCTGCGTGCCCTGCCCGACGAGGAAGTGGCCGCGACCGCCCACCGGCCGGGCCGATCCATCGAGCGGCTCCGCCGGCAACTGCACCGCAAGGACGGCTGGATCAGCTCCGACGCGGCGTTCGCCGACGCCGTCGAGCATGTCCGCCGCGAGCTGGTCGACGGACTGTTGATGGTGCCGTTCGACGGGTCGATCGAGGCGGAGGAGAACATCACCACGTTCTCCGCGCGGTGGACCCGCCGGCTGGTCGACGCCATCTGGGTCACCGCGCATCCGACCGTACGGTCCGGGCACGTGCTGCTGGCCACCGCGCAGTGGCACGAGGTGCAGGTGCTCAAGTTCGTGCACCACCGGTTCGTCCTGGCCCGGCCGGACCTGGCGTTGCACCAGCGTGGTCAGGCCGAACTGCTGACCACCCTGGTCGAGGCGCTGCTGGCCTGGCTGACCGATCCGGACGAGGAGGGGCGGTTGCCCCGACGGTTGCACGATCTGGTCGAACTGGCCACCGCCGAGTTGACCGGGCAGGTCGCCGATCCGGTGCGGGCGGCCCGGGGTCGGGCGATCGTCGACTACATCGGCTCACTGACCGACAGCCAGGCGGTGGCCCTGCTCGACGCCTTGTCCGGCCGATCCGGCCAGCTCTGGACCGATGCTTTCGTGCTGTAAACCTCCCGACGCTCGCGGTGGGACATCGGCCGGCGGCGGTGGGCGCCGGCCCGGCCTCAGTCCCGCTGGCGCCGGCCCGGCCTCAGTCCCGCCAGTCGTAGTCGACGTCGGCCAGACTGGAGCCGACGGTGACCCGGGCGAGTACGGCCAGCAGCGCGCTGCGGCGTCGGTCGCGACTGACGATGTCGGCGGCGTCAGCGTTGAGCTGCACGTACCGCCGCCAGACCTGCTGTTCGATCTCCTCCGCGTTGAGGAACCGGTCGCAGGTACGGTCGGGGCAGGCGTAGCCGCGAGTCCCGCCGGCTGTGCGGGCCGGGATCATCGGATCTGCGCCGCAGCGCAGCAATCCGCGCACGATGTAGAGGTCGGACTGGGTCGGGTCACGGTGGGCAGGGTCGACCAGGATGTCCATCTCGTCTACCTCCTGCCCGTTTCTACGGACCGGGGGCCCGTCCGGTTCGCCGTCGTCGCGATCGGTTCACCGGCCGGGTCCATCCGCGCGGCCGGCATCCGGGCGGAGGTTCTGCAGCCGGACCTGTCCCCGGGCGACCAGCCGACCGCCGGAGTCGGTGATCTCCACCTGCCAGAGCTGCTGGCTGTAACCCTGGTGCACCGGGCTTCCCACGGCAGTCAGCTCGCCGTCGCGTACCGCCCGCAGGAAGTCCGTCTGGTTGGCCACGCCGACCACCCGGCCCTGCTCACCCAGCCAGCGGGCGCCGCCGAGGCTGGCGGCGCTCTCCACCATCGCGCAGTACACGCCACCGTGGACCAGTCCGTGTGGTTGGTGCAGCGCCGGGGTGACCGGAAGCTGTAGCCGTACCCGCTCGCCGGACACCTCCACCTTCCGTACGCCGAGCAGGGCGTCCAATCCGGCTGATGGCTGAGTCAACGATAACCTCCTGCTCGGCGACGATGCCGCTCGTGGCGTGGAACTCGTGGCGTGGAACTCGTGGCGTGGAACTCGTGGCGTGGAATCCGATCCTGGCCGACACGAGGCTACTCGACAACCGGAGAATCCCGTCGATCCAACCAGGTATCATTCAGAACCTTGACCAAACGCCGCGATCGGACCACCATTCATTGGGGCTGTTGGATGTCGTACGGCCTGTAGTGGAGGCGAGATGGGCGAATTCTCCGGCTGCTCGGCTGTCGTCACCGGCGGTGCCTCCGGGATCGGGCTGGCCACCGCGCGGCTGCTCGCCCGTCGTGGTGCCCGGGTCGCCTGCCTCGATCTGCGGCCGGACACCCTACCTGAGCCGCTGGTCGCAATCGCGGCCGATGTCACCGACGACGCCTCGGTACGTCGTGCGGTCGCGGCTGCGGCCGAGGATTTCGGCGGGCTTGACATCGTGATCAACAATGCCGGCGTCGGGGCGGTCGGTTCGATCGAGGCCAACTCCGACGACGAGTGGCACCACGTACTCGACGTCAACGTCGTCGGAATCGTCCGGGTGACCCGTGCGGCCCTGCCGTATCTGCGGTCGTCCCGACGAGCGGTCGTGGTGAACACCTGCTCGATCGCGGCCACCGCCGGCCTGCCGGATCGGGCGCTGTACAGCGCCAGCAAGGGCGCGGTCCTGTCGTTGACCCTGGCCATGGCCGCCGACCACGTCGGGGACGGCATCCGGGTGGTGGCGGTCAATCCAGGTACGGTCGACACCGCCTGGGTCCGCCGGCTGCTCGACACGACCGCCGACCCGTTAGCCGAGCTCGCCGCGCTGCGCGCTCGCCAGCCGACGGGCCGGCTGGTCAGCACCGACGAGGTCGCCGCCGCGATCGCCTACCTGGCAAGTCCGCTGGCCGGCTCCACCACCGGCACCGTACTGGCGGTCGACGGGGGGATGCAGGGCCTGCGGATCCGCCGTCCGGCCACATCCTGACCGCGCGTCCGTGCCCGGGAACCACCGAGCAGCAGTGCGGATGGCCAGCGAGACCAGGGAGGCGGCGGTGCGCGTGTCGGCGGCAAATGAGGTTCCAGGGCCGGAGTCCGGCGGGTCAGGCGGACTCGTCGGACCGGGTACGGCTGGCGGGTCCGGCCCGTTCGGTCTCGGCTGTGCCCAGCTCGGCAACCTTTACACGGCGATCGACGACGAATGCGCCGAAGGCACCGTGGCGGCGGCCTGGGATGCCGGCGTCCGGTTGTTCGACACCGCCCCGCACTACGGGCTCGGGCTCTCCGAACGCCGGCTCGGCGCGGCACTGCGGGACCGGCCACGGACGCAGTATCTGATCAGCACGAAGGTCGGCCGATGGTTGGTGCCGGATCCGTCCGGTGCCGCCCGGCGTGACCCCGAAGGCTTCGATGTGCCTGCCGACCATCGGCGGGTCTGGGACTTCACCGCCGACGGGGTGCGCCGGAGCCTGGACGCCAGTCTCGGCCGGCTCGGACTGGACCGAATCGACCTGGTCCTGCTGCACGACCCCGAGGAACACCAGACGGCCGCGCTCGACGAGGCATACCCGGCGTTGCGCGTGCTACGCGACGAGGGCGTGGTCGGTGCCATCGGGGTCGGCTCCAAACACATCGGGGTCCTGGAGCGGTTCGTCACCGAGGTCGACCTCGACGCAGTCCTGATCGCTGGTCGGTACACCCTGTTGGAACAGTCAGCCGCAGCGACCCTGCTGCCGGCCTGTCAGCGTCGGCGGGTCCGGGTGCTGCTCGCCGGGGTGTTCAACAGCGGGCTGCTCGCCGTCGAGTCACCCACGGCCGACCTGCCCTACGAATACCAGGCCGCCCCTGCCGAGGTGGTACGCCGTGCCACGGCGATCGCCGATGCGTGCCGCCGGCACGGCACCTCGTTGCCCGCCGCCGCGCTGTCCTTCGCCGCGACCCATCCAGCCGTAGGGCAACTGATCATCGGTGCCGCCGGTGCCGATCAGGTACGGCGTAACGTCTCGTTGACGACCATCGAGCGACCGTCTGCAGCGTTCTGGTACGAACTGGTCGACTCCGGACTGCTCCCGTCGGGTCTGCCGCTGCCGTCGCCCGGCTGAGATCCCACACCGCACGTCGGCACGGTCGATCGGTGCGGTTGATCGGTGCGGTTGATCGGTGCGGTCGATCGGTTCGGACACACCGGCCGGTCATGACCAGGTCGGTTTCTGGATTCCCTTGGTATGGTGTGCGCCTGTTCGACGAATCAGCCGGTGGATGACATGTGCGCAGGGGCGGTGGGGGTGCGACCCGCGACGCCGGGGACGCGACGGACCGCCCCGTCGCCGCTGCCTGCTCTGTTGTTTCTGGCTTGTGGGCTGGCCACCGCCGTTCTCTACAGCGTGGTCGACTCTCCGCTGGTCACCGGACTGGCTTTCGCCGTAGCCGGTGCCGGTGGCGCCGCCGCCGTCGTGATCGGACCCCGGTGGCACGCGGCTGCGCCCCGCTGGGCCTGGCAGTCCCTCGCCGTCGCGTGCCTGTTGTTCCTGGGCGGCGCGCTGGTCCGACCGTGGGCGGTCGACCAGGAGGGGCCGGGGGCGCTGGCCGCCGACGCGTTCACCGTTCCGGGATACCTGTTCATGCTGCTCGGCCTGGCCGGGCTGCTCCACACCCGTGGCCGGCTTCCGTTGCACGCGGTGATCGACGGTCTGATCGTCTGCACCGGCGCGGCGCTCAGTTCGCTGCTGTTGCTCGCCGTACCGGCCGGCCGCATCGCCGACCGACCGGTGCTGGTCTCGGCACTCGCCGCTGTCTACCCGATCTTCGACGTCGTCCTGGTGCTGGTGCTGGTCAGCCTGGCCTTCACCACGGCGGTGCGGCGGCCCAGCTATCTGTTGCTGGTCGCGTCGATGAGCTTCCTGTTGATCGGTGACGTGCTCTACGCGATCATCGGCGTGTTCGGTCAGCTCACCGGTTCCCGGCTGCTCGACCTGCCGTTCCTGCTCGGTTTCCTGCTGATCGGCGCGGCCGCGCTGCATCCGTCGGTGGTCGACGTCGGGCGGGCGGCCCGGCTGCCGGTGCAGGCCTGGTCCTGGCAACGGCTGCTGCTGATCGGACCGGCGTTGGCCGCACCGTTCCTGCTCACCATTTTCGTTTCCGGCCGTTCGGCGGCCGACCGGCTGGTGCTCGGCGTGGGTGGTGCCGCGATGGTGGCGCTGCTGATGATGCGGGCGGTCTCCGCTGTCCAGGGGTACGCCGCCGCGCAGCGCCGGTACGAGCACCGGGCCACCCACGATCCCCTCACCGGTCTGCCGAACCGGTTGATGCTGGCGGCCGAGGTCCGTCGACTGCTGACCACGACCACGGCGGGGGAGACCTGGATCTGGGTGTTCTTCCTCGACCTGGATGGGTTCAAGCTGGTCAACGACTCGTGGGGGCACCATGCCGGGGACCAGTTGATCGCCGAGGTCGCCGGTCGGCTCCGGGCCGCGCTACCGCCGTCGGCGACGGTGGCCCGGGTCGGCGGCGACGAGTTCGTCGTCGTCCACCTCGGTGACCAGACCGAGGCGATCGCGGTGGCCGACCGGATCATCGACTGCGTCAACGAGCCGCTGCAGATCCGGCAGGTCGAGGCGGTGATCACCGCCTCGGTCGGCGTCGCCGGCACCCGGCTCGGTGCCGACGCGTCCGGCGATCCGGCCCCCGCCACCGCCGACGCGCTGCTCCGGGACGCGGACACCGCCATGTATCAGGCGAAGTCCGACGGGCGTGGACGGTGGGTGATGTTCGACGCGTCCATGCACGAGCGGGTCCGTGAGCGGGTGGAGATCGAACAGGCCCTGCGGACCGCGTTGAGCTCCGACGACCTGAGGCTGGCGTACCAGCCGATCGTCGATCTGGAAAGTGGCCGGCTCATCGGTGCCGAGGCGTTGCTGCGGTGGGAGCATCCGGAGCGGGGACCGGTCTCGCCGGCGATGTTCATCCCGATCGCCGAGGACACCGGGCTGATCGGACCGATCGGCCGGTGGGTGCTGGATCGGGCGATCCGCCAGCTGGCCGACTGGCGAACGGACGGTACGGTCGGCGTCGAGTTCTGGATGTCAATCAACGTCTCACCCCGCCAACTGCGGGACCCGGGACTCGGCCGCGCGTTGGACGACGCGCTGGCGCGCTATAGGGTGCCGGCCGCCGTCGTCGTGCTGGAGATAACCGAGTCGGTGATGATCGATCCGTCGAGCGTGACCGGTCAGGTGTTGGCCGACCTGCGGGCCCGGGGGATCCGGATCGTCGTGGACGACTTCGGCACCGGTTTCTCCGCCCTGGGCTACCTGCGTAGCCACCCGGTGACCGGGGTCAAGGTCGATCGGGCGTTCGTCGCCGGGCTCGGGTCCAGTGCCAAGGACGAGGAGATCGTCCGAGCAGTGGTCGCGATGAGTAGCGCCCTGCACCTGACCGTCGTCGCCGAAGGCGTCGAAACCACCTTGCAGCAGGGCGTACTGGCCGTACTCGGCGTGGTGTTCGGACAGGGGCGGCTGTGGGGCGAACCGGTCGGGCCGGTGGAGTTCGCCAAGCGCTGGTCGGATCCGTACGGAGATCAGGGTCAGGAACGCGCCGGCAGTTCGTAGAGCCAGTACGTCTGCTCGTCCATCCGGCTCGCCCGCGCGCCGTGCGTCAACGCCGTCAGGGTGTGGTGGATCGCCCGGCCGAGCCCGATGGTGTCGTTGCGTCGGCAGATGTCCAGGGCGGCGATGCCGTCACAGGCCTGTACCCGCTGCCACATATCGGCGATGATGGCTTCGAACAGCCCGGAGCCACGGTACGCGGGGTGGATGGCGAAGAAGCCGATGTACCAGATGCGCTTCCCCGCGTACAGGTCGGGCCAGCGGTGGGCGAAGTAGTCCGGCGAGATCAGCGGCATCGCGGCGAGTTCGTTGGTGAAGGTGGCCAGCGCGGCCAGCTGGTCCGTCCGGTTCGGATCATGGCCGAGGTATTTCAGGACGCGCTTGTCGCCCAACACGGTGTCGAATTCGCCGCGATCCATGACGTGTCGCTGTACCGCTACGGTGCGGAGTTCGTCGAAGGCCTCGGTGTAGAGCTGCCAGGTCGCCTCGGCCAGTTCGCCGGGAATGGTCGTCTCGACCTCTATGTACATGTCCCCATCCTCCGGACCGCGCCGTCGTAGAGGGGGTGGCCACGGCCCTACCCATGAGTATGAGTGACGACTGAGAACCAGGTCAGGGCGGCAGGCGTTGTGGCACAAGCCACCTGATCTGTCACCCTCCGTTATCTCCGATGTGGAGCATGTCGGATTCGAGCCGGTGCGGCTGCGCTTCTCTCCGGCACACCGATCCGCGCGCCTCGCCGGTCCGTATTCCTCGATGGGCGCGTCGGTACGCCGTGCCCGCGACCAGCTGAGGAGGTGCCGCCATGCAGCGACCGGCACAAAGCGGGCAGTTCGCCGCGATCGAACTAGGCCCGGTGCAGCGACCAGGAGCGACGCCGGAACCCGCCGGCCCAACGCCGCCCACGTTGCGCACCGAGGGGCCGGAGCATCCCCGGGCGCGGCCGGACACCGTCTGGCCCGGCCCGGCGCCAGCGGACCCCGACGACGGCACGCGGTCGTACCCGTACCTGGCCGTCGACACCGCGGCGGATCCCACGGACTCCGCCGGGTCCACGCCACCCCACCTGGTGCCACCTCCGCCGTGGCTGGCCCGCGAGCTCGACCGGCCCGAACCGGTCACTCCGGCGGTGCCGTTCTTCGACCCTGATCCCGATCCCGGATTCGGTTCCCATCCCGGATTCGGCTCCCATCCCGGATTCGATCCCCGTCGGGACGGAGAACCGTCAGCGGACCAGCCCCGCCGAGGGCTGCCCCGCTCCGCCCTGCTGCTCACCGGGCTGCTGGCGCTGTTCGTCGTCGCGGCCCTCGCCGGGGCCGCCTACGTCGATGCCCGTGGCGGCGACCCGGCCGACCTCGCCAGCGGGCCGACCACCACCGGGACAGGCACCCCCGCCGACGCCGGATCCACCAACGGCGACGCCAACGCCGGAGGCGGCGGTGACCTCGTCGAGCCAGCCACCGAACGCGTCGCGTCCGCGCCGCTGGGAGACCTGCGTCAAGCCCAGTTCGACCTGGTGAGCGGGACCACGACGGTCAACATCCGCACGGTCGACCTCGGCGACGAGCTCTACCGGGTCAGCACCCCGCTCGACGCCGACATCCTGCCCCGGGCGATCACCGAAGGCGGACAGATCCAGTTGCACCTCGTCCCGACCGGTCAGGCCGGGCCAGGGGTCGTCGACATCGAGCTGCACGCCGACGTCGACTGGCAACTGCGACTCACCGGCGGCGTGGCGCAACACCACATCGACCTGAGCTCGGCGCGACTGTCCGGGATCGACATCGTCGGCGGCGCGGCGCGGATCGACCTCACCCTGCCCGCCCCGGACGGCACCCTGCCGGTACGGATGACCGGCGGCGCCAACCAGTTCCTCATCCGCGCCCCGGCCGGGCCGCCGGCCCGGGTCCGCTTCGGTGCCGGGGCGGGCGACGTGACCCTCGACGACCGTCAGCGGGGCGGCGTAGCCCCCGGGTCGGTGTTCACCGGCCGTGACTTCGCCGACGCGACCGACCGGTACGACGTCGACGTCGTCGCCGGCACCTCCGTGTTCACCCTGCGACGCGACTGACGTACCGGTGGCGGGCCGGGCCACCCGACGGCTCAGTCCGCCGTCTCCGCCTCGTCCATCATCCGGTAGATCCGCTGCTCGGACACCGGGTACGGGGTGCCGAGCGCCTGGGCGAACACGTTGACCCGCAGCTCCTCGATCATCCACCGGATCTGCCGGGCCGACTCGGTATGGCGCCGGGCCGGCGGCAGCCCGTCGAGCAGCTGTTGATACTCCCGGCGTACCGCGTCGATCCTGGCCTGCTGGTCACGGTCCCGGCGCGGATTCTGCCCCAGCTTGTCGAGCCGGCGTTCGATAGCGGTCAGGTAGCGCGGCAGGTCGCCCAGCCGGGCGTACCCGGTGGCCGTCACGAACCCCGGATAGACCAGGGCGGCGAGCTGGTCGCGGATGTCGGTCAGCGCCGCCACCAGGGCCAGATCGGTGGTACGGCCCAGCCGCTGCTGCACCGTGTGCGCCCCCGCCAGCACCTGACGTACCCGGTCGACCACCTCGACGGTGGTGTCGACCAGCCCGGCCCGGACCCGCTCGCGCAGCGCCGCGAAACCGTCGGCGTCCCAGACCGGCCCGCCGGCGTCGACCATCAGCTTGTCGACGGCCGCGCCGGCGCAGTCCTCCAACAGCTCCACCACGCTGCGGTACGGGTTGCGGCTCAACGCCAACTTGTCCTGGTTGGACAGCCGGCCGGAGACGAACTTCGCCGGCGACGGCAGGCCGAGCAGCAGCAACCGGCGGGTACCGGCCCACATCGCACGGTCCCGCACGGCGGCGGTGTCGAAGACCCGTACCGCCACCGAGGTGCCCTCGTCGACCAGCCCCGGGTACGCGGTCACCCGGTAGCCGACCCGGTCCTGCTCGACGCTGCGGTCCAGGGTGCCGATGCTCCAGTCGCGCAGCCCCCGGCGTTCCACGTCCGGCGCGGCGGCGGCCACCACCTCACGGACCTCGGTGGTCAGCTGTCGGCGTAGCGCGGCGAGATCCTTGCCCTCGGCGACCGGTTTACCGTCGGCGTCCACCACCCGGAACGTCACCCGCAGATGCGCCGGCAGCTTGGTCAGGTCCCAGGCGTCGTGTGGGACCAGCACCCCGGTCATCCGGCGCAGCTGCCGAGCCAGCGCGGCTAGCATCGGCTCTGCGCCGGGGGTGATGGCGGCCAACGCCGCGCGGGCGAAATCCGGCACCGGTACGAAGTTGCGGCGCACCTGTTTCGGCAGCGACCGGATCAACGCCACCACCAGCTCCTCGCGCAACCCGGGCACGTGCCAGTCGAAGCTGTCCTCGGAGACCTGGTTCAGCATCGCCAACGGCACGTCGACGCTGACCCCGTCGACGGCCGAGCCGGGCTCGAACCGGTACGTCAGCGGCAGCGCCATCCCGTCCGAGTGCCACTCGTCGGGGTAGTCGGCCGGGTCGATGCGGCCCTTGCCCTGGTTGACCAGCATGTTCCGGTCGAAGGTGAGCAGGTCGGGCCGGTCCCGGCGGGCCTTCTTCCACCAGGAGTCGAAGTGCCGGCCGGAGACCACGTCGGCGGGCAGCCGCTGGTCGTAGAACTCGTACAAGGTCTCGTCGTCGACCACGATGTCCCGGCGGCGGACCCGTTCCTCCAGCTCGCCGACCTCGTCGAGCAACGCCCGGTTGTCGTGGAAGAACCGGTGCGGGGTGTGCCAGTCACCCTCGACGAGGGCGTGCCGGATGAACAGCTCCCGGCTCAGCACCGGGTCGACCCGGCCGAAGGTGACCTTGCGGCCGGCGACCAGCGGTACGCCGTACAGGGTGACCTTCTCGTAGGCCATCACCGCCGCCTGCTTCTTCTCCCAGTGCGGCTCGCTGTACGAGCGTTTCACCAGGTGCCCGGCGAGCGCCTCGACCCACTCCGGTTCGATCCTGGCGACCGTGCGCGCCCACAGCCGGGACGTCTCGACCAGCTCGGCCGCCATCACCCAGCGGGGTGGTTTGCGGGCCAGCGCCGAACCGGGGAAAATGGCGAACTTGGCCCCTCGGGCACCCAGGTATTCCGGCTTGGCCGGGTCCTTCACCCCGACATGCGACAGCAGACCGGCCAGCAACGACTGGTGTACGGCGGTCGGCGCGGCCGGCTCACCGCCCCGGTCGACCGGCACGTTCATCCCGCGCAGCACCTGCCGGATCTGACTGTTGATGTCCTGCCACTCGCGGACCCGCAGATAGTTGAGGAACTCGGCCCGGCACATCCGCCGGAACGCGCTGCCGGAGCGTTCCCGCTGCTGCTCGCGCAGGTAGCGCCACAGGTTGAGCAACGCGACGAAGTCCGACTCCGGATCGGCGAACCGGGCGTGCGCCTGATCGGCCTGGGGTTTCTGCTCCGCCGGCCGCTCCCGAGGGTCCTGGATGGACAATGCCGCGGCGATCACCGCGACCTCGTCGACGCAGCCGTTGCCCTCGGCCGCGAGGACCATCCGGCCGAGCCGGGGATCCACCGGCAGCTGCGCCAGCCGCCGGCCGACGGCCGTCAACCGGGGCGGCAGACCCGGCGCGGGCGGTTCGATCGCGCCCAGTTCGTGCAGCAGCGCGACGCCGTCGGTGATCTGCCGGCGGTCCGGCGGCTCCACGAACGGGAACGCGGCGATGTCGCCCAACCCGATCGCGGTCATCTGCAGGATCACCGAGGCCAGGTTGGTCCGCAGGATCTCCGGATCGGTGAACTCCGGTCTCGACTCGAAGTCGGCCTCGTCGTACAGCCGGATGCAGATCCCGTCCGAGGTACGCCCGCAGCGGCCCTTGCGTTGGTTGGCCGACGCCTGCGACACCGGCTCGATCGGCAGCCGCTGCACCTTCAACCGGTTGCTGTAGCGGGAGATCCGCGCCGTGCCCGGGTCGATGACGTATGTGATACCTGGCACGGTCAGCGACGTCTCGGCGACGTTGGTCGCCAGCACCACCCGCCGGCCCGGATGCGGCTGGAAGATGCGGTGCTGCTCGGCGGCGGACAACCGGGCGTACAGCGGCAGGATCTCGGTGTCGCGCAGCCGGGGCCGGTTGGCGACCAGCTTGCCGAGCGCGTCGGCGGCGTCGCGGATCTCCCGTTCGCCGCTGAGGAAAACCAGGATGTCACCGGGGCCTTCGGCGGCGAGCTCCTCGACCGCTTCGCCGATCCCGTCGACCTGGTCGAGCGTCACGGTGGTCGGGGTGGCGTCGGGGTCGTTGGGGTCGGCGGCCTCCCGCAGCAGCGGCCGGTAACGGACCTCCACCGGATAGGTACGCCCGGACACCTCGACCACCGGCACCGGTGGCCGGCCCGGCTCGGAGAAGTGGTCGGCGAAGCGCTGCGGGTCGATCGTCGCCGACGTGATGACCACTTTCAGGTCGGGGCGGCGGGGCAGCAGCTGCTTGAGGTAGCCGAGGATGAAGTCGATGTTCAGGCTGCGCTCGTGCGCCTCGTCGATGATCAACGTGTCGTACTGGCGCAGCATCTTGTCGTGCTGCAACTCGGCCAGCAGGATCCCGTCGGTCATCAGCTTCACCAGGGTCTGGCCGCCGACCTGGTCGGTGAACCGGACCTTGTAGCCGACCACGTCGCCGAGGGTGGTGCCGAGTTCGTCGGCGATCCGGTCGGCGACCGTACGGGCGGCCAGCCGGCGCGGCTGGGTGTGCCCGATCAGCCCGCGCACGCCACGACCCAGCTCCAGACAGATCTTCGGGATCTGGGTGGTCTTGCCCGAGCCGGTCTCCCCGGCCACGATCACCACCTGGTGGTCGCGGATCGCCGCCGCGATGTCGTCGGCGCGTTCGCTGACCGGCAGCCCGGCCGGGTAGCTGACCTGCGGCACCGCGTCCCGCCGCCGCTGCACCGCCTGCTGCGCCGACGCGACCGCGCCGGCGATCTCGTCGAGCGTCGACTGGCGGGCCTGCGGATCCCGGACCTTGCGCACCCCGTCGAGGCGCCGGTGCAACCGCCGCTCGTCACGAAGAGTCAACTCGGGGAGGAGTTTCAGGAGTTCAGAGGCGGAGCGCGCAGGGGAGGGCGGGTTCATGACGGTGACCACGATACCCGCCGCACCCCGCCCGGTCGCCTGGGTTTCTGCCCTGCCTGCCCCTGGATCAGGTCACCGCGTCGAGCAGGCGCTCCAGAGTGGTCCGGGTCGGCAGCTGCGTCAGCAGGTGGCGGACACTGCGGTCGGCGTACCGCCGCTCGTCGGTCGTCCCGGCCGCCAACGCCGCCTCGATCTGCTCGGACGCGTAGTTGCCCAGACCGGTCGCCGCACCCCGGAAGTCGGCCAGGCACAGCGTCGGCACACCACCGGCCCGCCGACGGTAGCCGTCGACCAGCGCCCGCGCGCCGACGGTGTCGACGGTGTCGACGGTGTCGACCCGACCGTGCGGGGCTACCGCCCAGTCCAGCAGCGCGTTCGCCACCTCCCAGGCCGGCGGCTGGCCACCGGCGTGCTCCCAGCCGACGACGACGAGGCGACCGTCGGGGGCGAGTCGGGCTTGCGCCGGGCCGAGCGTGTTGTGGGTCAGCACCGCCCCCGGCACCGGCACGTCGCGGCCGATCGCGGCCAGGTCCTCCAGGGCCGGCACCGCCGCCGCCAACTGCCCGGCCCAGGGCACCTGCCGGGCGGTCGCGGTGGCCGCCAGCCCGGCCCAACTGGCCGGGCCGAGCCGCTTGGCGTGCCACGGGCTGACCCGGTCGACCGGCAACGCCAGGCCGTGCAGCGTGGCGAGCACGTCGCCGACCGCACCGGCGACCGCCGCGCTCACCGGGGCCGCGAGCGGCGGCCCGGCCGGCAGGTGCTGGTACGCCCGCCACCGGTGTCCACCGATCGACTCGACGACCTCGCCGTCGCGGCCGCGTATCGGGCCCGGCAACAGCACACCGGCTGCGGCGGCGGCCTGCTGCAGGGCGAAGTCGGTGTCGGCGTCGACGATCGGCAGCCAGGTGTCCATCGTACGGACGGTGAACCGTCCCCGGTCGGTGGTGATCGACCAGCGGCGGCCGATGGCGTCCGGACGAGCCAGCGAGCGCATCGGGCCGGCGACGGTGCCGAGGCCGAACCGGTCGGCGATCACCTGGGCGAGGGCCGGGTCGGTGGTGTCGGCCCGCCCGTGCATCCGGTCGACCTCGGCTTTGAGTTCTGGCCAGGTACGGAAGCCGTACTGGCCGGCCAGCGTCGCCTGCGCGTCGGCCAGCGTCGCGGTCGGATCGACGTCACGCAGCCCGGCCAGTAGTTCCTTGGCCTGCTGCCGCAGGTGGCGCAGGTGTGCGTTGTCGGGGAGCGTCTTCACGGGAACCTCGCTCTGCGACCCGGACTCGCACGGGCGGATTCAGAGCTGCGGTGTCTGTCGCTCACACCAGACAATTGGGGTGGCTTTGAGCCTTCCGGCGAGTCTCGGCGCGATCCCCGGCGCGCTGTCGATCATTGTAGCGTCGACGCCATGGCCTTTTCCCGGCCGTCCGCCTCACCGGCTGCTTTCCCGAGGCTCACGGGTTCGTGCTGCTCGACCCCGCACGCCTCGACCAGCACCTCGGTGCCGACTGCGCGGGCCGCGACCTGCTGGAGCTGTTCACCACCACCGATGCCTGTGACGCGGTCGTTCGGACAGGTATCGCGATCCCGCTGATGGGTGTGGACGCCGGGTACTCAGTCGCGTGACACCCGCTGGTACGCCCGGTCCAGCTCGGCATCATCGGGTGCGCCGCTGGGCAGCGGCTGCCAGAAGTCGGCGTCGGGGGTGGCCGTCACGTCGACCCGTTTGCCGTCGGTGGTGTCGAAGCCGAGCCGCCAGGCGTGCAGGTGTGTCCGCAACCCATTGTCGGCGGCCGTCCGGTCGAACAGCGGGTCACCGACGATCGGGTGCCCGATCCAGGCCAGGTGCACCCGGATCTGGTGGCGTCGACCGGTGAGCGGCGCGACGGCGAGCAGCCGGTGCGTGGCGTCGGCTGCCGGCGTACCGGATCCGGTGGTGACCCGGTCGGAGCCGGCGGCGACGTCGGTCAGCCGGCTCTGCGACGGATAGGTCTTCACGTGGTCGAACTCGGCCCCGACGGGGAGCGACCAGCGGGCGGTGGCGGCGTCGAAGCCGATGTCGGCGCGGTTGCCGGCGACCCGGACCCGGTTCTTGCGGCCGACGCTCAGCGGCAGGTCGACGAGGCCGACCTCGGGCAGCGGCGCGGCGTCGGCGGCGGCCGACGCCACGGCCAGATACACCTTTTCCACGGTACGGCGGTTGAACTGCCGGGTCAGGTCACCGTGGTGGCGTAGGTCTTTGGCGAACAGGACCGCCCCGGAGGTGTTCTTGTCGATGCGGTGCACCGGGAAGACCGGCTCGCCGGCTTCCTCGGCGAGGCGGGCCAGGTCGGTGCCGTGCCGTTCGCCCATCACCGACACGCCGGAGGGTTTGTTCAGCACCAGGGCGGTGTCGTCCTCGAACAGGACGGCACCGGCGCGAAGTTCGGTCCACAGGTTCACCGGTGCCCGAGGATACGCCGCACGTGGCGGCGTACCCTCGGCGCACCCGTGATCGCATAAAGGGGCGATGGTTGCCTGGACGGGTCAGGCGGTGGTGGACCAGATCGCGGTGAAGGCGGCGGCTTCGCCGGCCAGCCAGCGCTCCACCTGGTCGGGGCGGGAGGTGACGTCCGGGCGTCGGAACGTGGTGCCGCGCCGCAGATCGACGAGCACGGGTTCGGCGTGCGGCAGCACTTGGTCCATGTGCCGGGCCATCAGGTGCAGGGTCGCGGTGTACGCGTCGGGGTTCGGTGGCTGGTCGTCGAAGTGGATCCGGACCGCTTCGGCGTGCCCGTCGGCGTACCGCAGGCCGAAGTGCGGGTTGATCTTGACGGGGAGGTTGCCGACCATGCCGAGCGCGTCGTGGGTCTGCGCCAGCTCCACCTGGCTCAGGTCACCCAGCGACTCCAGGTAGCGCTGGGCGCCTGGAACAAGGGTCGCGTACAGCGGCTGCCAGCGCTGGGCGACCTGCCCGCCGACGGCGGCCAGGTGGCTGCCGCCGGTGCGGAACCGGATGTCGGCCTTGAGCGCCTTGACCAGTTGCCCGTGCGGGTTGAACCCGGAGCGGCTGGCCCGCTGCCGACGCAGCCCGCCGACGAAGGTGGCCTTCGCCGGCCCGGACTGCCCGACATAACGGGTGAAACCGAGCAGGGTCGCGTACGGCACCGGGGTGGGGTTGGTCGGTGTGGCGGTCGGGCTCGAAGCGGTGGCAGGAGGGGGTGCGATCACGGCGTTCCTTCCCAGGTCAGGAGCCGGATTAGTACACCCATTCTAATCGAGAAGTGACGCTGTGCCCAGTCTTTGATCACGCTGCGCGCGTTCGGTTGGGCGGGGGAGGGCTGGCGTGTGCTCCTGTCGGCTGGGGTGGGTTGACGGCGATGGCTAACGGTGTTAGCTTTCAGGCTACATAAGTTAGCTAAACGGGAGGCTGTGATGACCGCGTACCTGTCCGTCGACGGCGGGCGCATCGCCTACGAGGTGACCGGCGACGGCCCCCTCGTGGTTCTCGCACCCGGCATGGGCGAGAGCCGCTCCGCGTACCGGTTCGTCGTCCCGCAGCTGGTCGCGGCCGGCTACCGGGTCGCCGCCACCGACCTGCGGGGTACCGGTGAGTCCAGCGTCGGCTGGCCGTCGTACTCCCGTACCGACATCGCCGGCGATCTGGTCGCGCTGATCCGGCACCTGGGTGGTCCGGCCGTCCTGGCCGGGCACTCGATCTCCGGCGGGGCGGCCACGATCGCAGCGGCCACCGCGCCCGAACTGATCACCGCCGTGGTCGAGCTCGCACCGTTCACTCGGAAACAGTCGATCAGCCTCGGTGACCTGCGGGTCAAGCGGTACCGGCAGGGCATGACCCGGCTGCTGGGCGCGGGCATGTTCGGCAGCGTCCGGCAGTGGCTCGGCTACCTGGACGTCGCCTTCCCCGGGCAACGGCCGGCCGACTGGGCCGAGCAGCTGGCCCGGACCGAGGCCCGCCTGCGTGAGCCCGGCCGGATGACGGTGCTGCGGAAGATGGGCCAGTCCAGCCCGGCCGACGCCGGTGCGCAGCTCGGCAACGTCCGCCGCCCCGTACTGGTCGTCGAAGGAACGCTCGATCCCGACTGGGCCGACCCGCGAGCCGAAGGCGAGGCGATCGTCGCGGCGCTGCCCGAAGGCCTGGGTACGCTGGCGATGATCGACGGTGCCGGACACTATCCGCACACCCAGTATCCCGATCAGCTGATGGCGCTCATGCTTCCGTTCGTCGCCGAGGCCGTTCGTGCCTAGAGCCGGCCTCGACCGGGTCACGGTGATCGCCACCGGTGCGATGGTCGCCGACGAGCAGGGCTTTGCCGCGCTGACCATGGCCGTGGTCGCCCAGCGGCTCGGGGTGCGCACCCCGTCGCTGTACAAACACGTCGACAGTCTCGCCGAGCTGCAGCAGGGCATCGCGGCGCTGGCGATGACCGAGCTGGATGACGCGCTGCGCGACGCCCTGCAGGGCGTCGCCGGGCGCGACGCGCTGACCGCTGCGGCGCGGGTGATCCGCTCCTACGTGACCGAACACCCCGGCCGGTACGCGGCCACCGTGGGCGCGGCGCGCGACGCCGATTTCGGGGCGTCCAGCGCACGGGCGCTGGAGTCGCTCTCGGCGGTGCTGCGCGGCTACCCGGTCGCCCCGGCCGAGCGGATTCACGCGCTGCGTACGCTGCGCAGCGCCCTGCACGGCTTCGCCACCCTCGAGCAGTCGAAGGGCTTCCAGTTGACGGCGGACATCGACGAGAGCTTCGAGTGGATGGTCGACTTCCTCGACCGTGGCCTACGCCGCGACTGACGGCGACTGACGGCGTCGTCGCCACCGACGATGCGGCGGTGTCGCCTTCCGTACGTTCTGCTGATCATCGCACTGGGCCCGACCAGCGGACGCTCTGGCCGCCGAGGCGGCCGTCCCGACCGCTGCCCGCGACGACCACGAGGTACGGGTCGTCGGGCGGGCCCAGTGCGATGATCGACATGCTCGACCACGTGTTACCGGGCGGCTACACGTGTTACCGGATGGCTAGCGGTGGGCCGGCCGGTTGTCCGTCACGTGATCCTCGAACTGGTCACGGTGCTGCTAACGACCGGTTGTCCGGTTGACCGTCCGGTCCGTTGTCGCCAGGTCGAGGAACGCCGACCAGGCGGTGGGCGCGAAGGTCAGGGTGCCGCCATCGCGGTCCTTGGTGTCGCGGACCAGCACTCGTTCGGGCAGGTTTCCGGCGACCTCTATACAGGACGAGCTGTCGCTATAGCTGCTCTTGTGCCAAAGTGGAGCAATATTCAGATCCATGTCTCAGCCGTCCTCATGATCATGTCCAGGCTTTGGTGGCCGGGTAGAGCGTAGTCCCGGATACCTTCCCAGATGCGTTCAAGGTCGGCCGTGTCGTCCGGACTCTCCACCACGCGGCCCTGCAGGTGTCCTTCCAGATAGCCGACAGAACGTCCATCCACCGTCGCGATGACGAACGGACCATCGAGCCCGGGATGTGCGGCCGCGTCGGCCGGCACCACCTGCACACTGATGTGTGGACGTTCGCCTGCCGCCGCCACCGCCTTCAGCTGCTCTCGCATCACCTCGGGCTCGGCGACCCTGCGCAGCAACGCGCTTTCGTCGAGCACGGCGACGAGCCGACAGGGCTGCGGACGGTTCAGCACCTCTTGGCGACCGAGCCGGGTGGTCAGCGCCGTCTCCAACTCGTCCCCGTGCAGCCCGTGTGCGGCCAGCACCGCTCGCGCGTACGCGGCCGTTTGCAGCAACCCGGGGACTATCAGCGGTTGGTAGATCCGGATCATGGTTGCCCGGCTCTCGTGCTCAATGAATGGGCGGTACCACACCGGAGCCCGCTCGCCGACGACGAATTCGCGATAGAAATTCACGAACGCCGTTCCGAATGCCTTGTCGACCGCTCCCAGGTAGTCCGGAAGCGCCGGTCGGTCGCCACGTTCTATCGACCCGACATGCGACGTCGAGAAGTGGACTCGGTCTCCCCATGCCTCCTGCGTGAGCCCGAGCATCTCCCGAAGCCTACGCAGTTCTCCTACCAGATACTCGCTGCCGCTCACAATACCTTCACATCCCTCACAACGCCGCAGTTGAGCACCCGATCTTGGTGTGGTCATTCACCAACTACGCCGGGTCGCCGCCCATCTTCCACTTGCCGTGGCCGACAGTCCAGGGTGGAAGGGGACAGGTTGCTGACTCGTGTTCGATTCGAGGGGGATGAATGCTTCGCAACGACGGAATCGGTGGTACACCACGCATGGCCCGCTACACATCTGCCGCTGCCCGACGCCGGCCCGATGCGCGGCCCCAGTCCGACGCCCCGTCCCGGCCCGACCTCGACCACGGCGCACCGAACCGAACACCGCGACCCCGATGGTCCCCCGGCGAGGCCGGAATCGAGCGCGCCTTTCGGCTCCGCTGGCCCGCCGCCGGCGTGACACTGATCGGCGCGATCCGCCGTACCGCCTCCGGGGACGTCGTCGTCAACCGGGCGCGTGACATCGCCACGACCCACCTGCCGAATCGATTCGGCGAATGCCGTGCGTGCGGTGCGAGAGCACTGTGCGACCCATTCACCAAGGCGCTAGCGGTCCTGGACCGCTGGGATCCGGGCAAGGCACACCGGGTCCGGGCGGTGCTCCGCTACGCCGGCCTCTGGCCGGACGAGCGGCTCACCGACGACGATCGGCGCTGACGCCGATCAAGAGCCGATCTCGGTCGAACCCGCGCCGATCACATCTGACCGACGTCGGTGATCCGCACGACCGCCGCTCCGGCTTCGTCCGACGCCGCCAGGTCGACCTCGGCGCTGATGCCCCAGTCGTGATCGTCGGCCGGATCCGCCAGAATCTGCCGGACCAGCCACCGCTCCCGCTCCTGCGTGATCATCAGCAGTGCCGGGCCACGGGCGTCCGGCCCGGTGCCGATCTGGTCGTGCTCGGCGAAGTAGTCGTCCAGCGCGTCCGCCCAGGCGTCGGCGTCCCATCCGGACCCGGCGTCCAACTCGCCCAGTTCGTCGAAGCGGCGCAACGCCGCCAGCTCCACCCGCCGGAACATCGCGTTGCGCACCAGCACCCGGAACGCCCGCAGGTTGCCGGTGACCGCCGGTGGTCGGTCGTCGGCCACCACCGGCGCCTCCGGGTCGGTCGGGTTACGCAGCCGCTCCCATTCGTCGATCAGGCTGGAGTCGACCTGGCGGACCAGCTCACCCAGCCACTCGATGAGGTCGATCAGCTCCTCGGTCTTGGCGTCGTCGGGCACCGTCTGACGCAGCGCCCGGTACGCGTCTGCCAGGTACCGCAACACCAGACCCTCTGAGCGGGACAGCCCGTAGAAGCTGACGTACTCGGTGAAGGTCATCGCCCGCTCGTACATGTCGCGGACGACCGCCTTCGGCGCCACCTCGTGGTCGGCCACCCACGGATGGCCCCGCCGGTACGTCTCGTACGCCATCTCCAGCAGCTCGGCCAGCGGCTTCGGATGGGTCACCTGGTCGAGTAGTTCGAGCCGGGCCTCGTACTCGATGCCGTCGGCCTTCATCTGCGCCACCGCCTCGCCGCGCGCCTTGTGCTGCTGCGCGGAGAGGATCTGCCGGGGATCGTCCAACGTCGCCTCGATGATCGACAACACGTCCAGGGCGTACGTCGGGGACTCGACGTCGAGCAGCTCGAAGGAGGCCAGCGCGAACGGCGACAACGGCTGGTTGAGTGCGAAGTCCAACTGCAGGTCGACGGTGAGCCGGACCCGTCGGCCCTCGGCGTCCGGCTCCGGCAGCTGCTCGACCACGCCGCCGGCGCGCAGCGCCCGGTAGATCGCGATCGCCCGGCGGATGTGCCGGCGCTGCGCCGCCCGGTCCTCGTGGTTGTCGGTCAGCAGGTGACGCATGGCCGCGAAGGCGTCACCCGGGCGGCTGATCACGTTGAGCAGCATCGCGTGGCTGACCTGGAAGCTGGAGGTCAGCGGCTCCGGCTCGGCATCGACCAGCCGCTCGAAGGTCGGCTTGCCCCAGCCGATCGACCCCTCCGGTGGCTTCTTGCGCACCACCTTACGGCGCTTCTTCGGGTCGTCACCAGCCTTGGCCAGTGCCTTCTCGTTGTCGATGACGTGCTCCGGGGCCTGCGTCACGACGGTGCCCAGGGTGTCGAATCCGGCCCGGCCGGCGCGGCCGGCGATCTGGTGGAACTCCCGTGCCTTGAGCAGCCGGGTACGAACTCCGTCGTACTTGGACAGCCCGGTGAACAGCACCGTGCGGATCGGTACGTTGATCCCCACACCGAGGGTGTCCGTACCGCAGATGACCTTCAACAGTCCCGCCTGGGCGAGGGTCTCGACGAGCCGCCGGTACTTGGGGAGCATGCCGGCGTGGTGCACCCCGATGCCGTGGCGGACCAGCCGGGACAGGGTGCGCCCGAATCCGGAGGTGAACCGGAAGTTGCCGATCGCCGTGGCGATCGCGTCCTTCTCCGCCCGGGTGCAGACGTTGATGCTCATCAGCGCCTGGGCGCGTTCCAGGGCCGCCGCCTGGGTGAAGTGGACCACGTACACCGGGGCCTGATGGGTGCTGAGCAGCTCCTCGAGGGTCTCGTGCAGCGGGGTCATCGCGTACGAGTAGATCAGCGGCACCGGCCGCTGCGCGGAGGCGACCACGGCGGTGGCCCGCCCGGTACGCCGGGTCAGGTCGTCGACGAACCGGCTGACGTCGCCCAACGTGGCCGACATCAGCACGAACTGGGCCTGCGGCAGCTCGATCAGCGGCACCTGCCAGGCCCAGCCCCGGTCCGGCTCGGCGTAGAAGTGGAACTCGTCCATCACCACCTGGCCGACGTCGGCGTCGGCGCCGTCGCGCAACGCCAGGTTGGCCAGGATCTCGGCGGTACAGCAGATGATCGGCGCGTCGGCGTTGACGCTGGCGTCGCCGGTGAGCATGCCGACGTTGGCCGGACCGAAGACCTCACAGAGCGCGAAGAACTTCTCCGACACCAGCGCCTTGATCGGCGCGGTGTAGAAGGTGACCCGGTCGTCGGCCAAGGCCGCGAAGTGCGCGCCGGTGGCGACCAGACTCTTGCCTGATCCGGTCGGGGTGTTCAGGATGACGTTCGCCCCGGAGACGATCTCGATGAGCGCCTCGTCCTGGTGTGGGTACAGCTCCAGACCCCGGCCGGCGGCCCACTCGGCGAACCTCTCGTAGACGGCGTCCGGGTCGGCGTCGCGCGGTAGCAGGTCGGTCAGGGTCGGGGCGGTCTGCGTCATAGTCGTTCCATCGTGCCCGTCGCGGCCCGCACCGAGCAACGCGGGGCCCGGCACCGAGCCCGGCGGGGCGGCGTTCGGAAGGCAGGCCGCGTCGCGTCAGCGGCGTTCGGAAGGCAGGCCGCGTCGCGTCAGCGGCGTTCGAAAATCAGGTCGTACGCGGGGCGGCCGGCCCGCGTCCCACGCCGTTCGAACTTGGTCTCCGGCCGGTACGCCGGGCGGGGCGCGTATCCGTCGTGCCGGTTGAACAGCTCCGGGTCGGCGGTCAGCGTCGCCAGCATCACCTCGGCGTACGGGGCCCAGTCGGTGGCGCAGTGCAGCCGCCCGCCGCGACGCAGCCGGGAGCGCAGCAGCGCCACGTTGGTGGGTTGGATCAGTCGCCGCTTGTGGTGGCGGGACTTGGGCCACGGATCCGGGAAGTAGGCGTGTACGGCGTCCAGGCTCTGCTCCGGCAGGCACCGTCGGGCCAGGTCGAGCGCGTCGCCGTCGGCCACCCGTACGTTGGTCAGCTCCCGCTGCTCGATCAGCGCCAGCAGGTGGGCGATGCCGGGGGTGTGCACCTCGACGGCGAGGTAGTCGCGGTCGGGGTCGGCACCGGCCATCGCCGCCGTGGCGTCGCCCATCCCGAAGCCGATCTCCAGCACCACCGGCGCGGTCCGGCCGAACACCGCCGGCAGGTCCAGCGGCGTCGGCAGGTCGGCGACCACCAGCCCGTACGTGTGGTGCAGGCGGTCCAGCGCGTCGTGGTGTCGGCCACTGAGCCGGCCACGGCGGGGATGATAGGTCCGGATCGTCACGGTCGCCGATTCTGCGGTCTGCGGGGTTCGGGCGGTTGTTCGGCTCGCGGCCCGAAGCCTACCTGCGGATCGCCCGAAAGCCGACACCGAGGGTGTCCGGGGTGTCATCCAGGGCAGCGGAGTGAGAGGATCCCGGCAGCGTCACGGAGAGGATGGTGCCCGATGTCCGTACGCCGTTCGCTGGCCGCCGTCGGGGCGGGCCTGACCGTCGCGGTCGCCGGTGTCCTGGTGGGGGCGGCACCGGTCCACGCGGCCGACGTGTTCGTCGAGCTCAATCCGAGCACCGTCGAATCCGGCTATCTGGTGGGGATCCGGGCCAGCTGCACCGAGAACACCGCGGCAGCCACCGTGGAATCGGAGGCGTTCGGCACGGTCGAGGCACAGCCGCAGTACGACTTCCTGACCGCCGCCGTCACCGTGCCGGAAGGTACCGAGGCCGGCAGCTACCGGGTCCGGCTGACCTGCTCCGACGACCGGTCCGCGACAACGACTCTCTACGTACTGGATCCCAACCGGCCGAGTCGTGGCCCGGCCACCGGGTTCGGCGGCACCGCCGGCGATCGTGACTCCGGTGCCGTGCTGACCGGCATGGGTGTGGCGGCCCTGGCCGCCGGCGGCGTACTCGGCCTGATCACTCTGCGGCGGCGTCGGCAGGCCTGACCCCGCCGCCGGACGGCGGGGCGAAGGGAGTGGGGACGTGGCGAAGGGTGGTCGCCGGAGCTGGACCGGGTCGGTCGCGTTGCTGCTGGGGCTGTTCGGAGTGTTCGCGATCGCGTTCGGCGGCGACGGCGGTTGGCGCGAGATCCTGGCCGGTGGCAACAATCCGCCACCCCGCGAGTTCCCGGTCCTGGAACCCAGCCGGCCGATCCGGATCGCGATCCCGTCGTTGGACGTCCGCGCCCCGGTGCACTCGGTCGGGCTGGCCGACGACGGGTCGATCGCCGTGCCGCCGCTGTACCGGCACAACCAGGCCGGCTGGTACGAGCGGGGGCCGACGCCCGGCCAGTTCGGACCGGCGATCATCGTCGGTCACGCCGACACCCGTGACGGACCGTCGGTCTTCCACGACCTGCCCGACATCGAACCGGGCGCGCTGGTCGAGGTGACCCGACGCGACCGGGCGGTCGCGGTCTTCGAGGTCAACTCGGTGGAGCACTTCGGCAAGGACGAGTTGCCGATCGAGCGGGTGTACGGCGACTACGCGCGGCCCGGGTTGCGCCTGATCACCTGCGGCGGTCGATGGCTGGGCGACGGCATCGGGTACGCCGACAACATCGTGGTCTTCGCCTCGCTGGTCGAGGTCCGTGACGCCTGACGGCGACCGGTCCGGTGAACTGTTCCGACGTCGCCGCCGTACCCCTGCCCCGGAGTGTCCCGCCATCCGGAAGGCGGAAAGATGTTCACCACATCAGCAGCACCGAGGAGGAGTCATGAGCCAGACGGCGCAGATCGGCGTCACCGGTCTGGGTGTGATGGGCCGTAACCTGGCCCGTAACCTGGCACGGCACGGGCACGCGGTGGCGGTGCACAACCGGTCCGTCGGGCGGACCAAGGAGATGATGGCCGAGTTCGGCCACGAGGGGACGTTCCTGCCGGCCGAGAGCCCGCAGGAATTCGTCGCCTCGCTGGAACGGCCGCGCCGCGTGGTGATCATGGTCAACGCCGGTGCGGCGACCGACGCGGTGATCAACGAGTTCGCGCCCCTGCTGGAGCCGGACGACATGATCATCGACGGCGGCAACGCGCACTTCCTCGACACCCGGCGCCGCGAGGCGGCGCTGCGCGAGCGGGGGCTGCACTTCGTCGGCACCGGCGTCTCCGGCGGTGAGGAAGGTGCCCTGCACGGACCGAGCATCATGCCGGGCGGCTCCGCCGAGTCGTACGCCGCGCTCGGCCCGCTGCTGGAGGACATCTCGGCCAAGGTCGACGGTGCCCCCTGCTGCGTACGGGTCGGCCCGGACGGTGCGGGTCACTTCGTCAAGATGGTGCACAACGGCATCGAGTACGCCGACATGCAGCTCATCGGTGAGGCGTACGACCTGCTCCGCCGGGCGGGCGGGCTCACCCCGGCGCAGATCGCCGATGTCTTCCGTGGCTGGAACGACGGCCGCCTGTCCTCGTACCTGATCGAGATCACCGCCGAGGTGCTCGGTCACACCGACGTCCCCACCGGCAAGCCGTTCGTGGACGTGGTGCTCGACCAGGCCGGGCAGAAGGGCACCGGCCGGTGGACCGTACAGGGCGCGCTCGACCTCGGGGTGCCGGTCAGCGGGATCTCCGAGGCGGTGTTCGCCCGGGCGCTGTCCGGACACGCCGACATCCGGGCCGCCGCCGCGAGCCTGCCCGGACCGGTGGACAACTGGGCCGGTTCGGCGGACGAGCTGATCGCCGACGTCGAGCAGGCGCTCTACGCGTCCAAGATCGTGGCGTACGCCCAGGGCTTCCACCAGATCCAGGCCGGCAGCGTCGAGTACGACTGGAACATCGACCTCGGCGCGGTGGCCCGTATCTGGCGTGGCGGATGCATCATCCGGGCGGCGTTCCTGGACAAGATCCGGGCCGCCTACGACGCCGCGCCGCAGCTACCGACCCTGCTCACCGACGGCTACTTCGCCGAGGCCCTCGCCGGTGCCCAGCAGGGCTGGCGCCGAGTGGTGGCCACGGCCGCCCAGATCGGCGTTCCGGCACCCGGGTTCGCCTCGGCGTTGGCCTACTACGACGGGCTGCGCGCACCCCGGCTGCCGGCCGCGTTGATCCAGGGCCAGCGGGACTTCTTCGGGGCGCACACCTACCGCCGGGTCGACGCCGAGGGCAGCTTCCACGTGCTTTGGGCCGGTGACCGCAGCGAGGTCGCGTCCCGCTGACGGCCCCGCGGGTGAGGAATCGTCGTGGCCGGCCGGTCGACGAGCCGGCCACGACGACCCCCGCTGGTGGCGGCCCCGGGCGGCGTCGTCACGGCCGGCCGCTGTGCCTGCCACCAGCTCCGGGCGTCCCCTGACGCTCGCTGCTCCGGGTGTTCGGGCTCAGTCCAGGTCGACGACGATCGGGGCGTGGTCCGACGGCGAGGGTCCCTTGCGGGCGTCGCGGTCGACGTAGGCCGCTCGAACGCGGCGGTTGACGGCGGCGGAGGCCAGGACCAGATCGATGCGCATCCCCATGTTCTTCGGGAACATGCCGGCCCGATAGTCCCAATAGGTGTACGGGTGCGGCCCCTTCATCGGCTGCGGTACGACGTCGACAAGTCCGATTTCGGTCAACCGGGCCAGAGCTGCCCGCTCCGGCCCGGTGACGTGGGTGGATCCGGCGAACACGGCGGGGTCCCAGACGTCGTCGTCGGTGGGCGCCACGTTGAAGTCGCCGCAGACCACGAGTTCCGGCCCGGGTTCGGCTGCCAGCGCCTCCCGTAGCCCGGCCAGCCAGGCCAGCTTGTACGCGTAGTGCGCCGAGTCCGGCGTACGGCCGTTGGGCACGTAGACCGACCAGACCCGGATCCCGGCGCAGTCGGCGGCGATCGCCCGGGCTTCGGGCAGCGGGAACCCGGGTTCGTCGGGGAACCCGGTCGCGACATCGGCCAACCCGACCCGGGACAACACCGCGACCCCGTTCCACCGTCCGTCGCCGTGTGCCGCCGTCAGGTAGCCCAGCTCGGCGACCTCGGCGGTGGGGAAGGCACCAGCGGCGCACTTGGTTTCCTGCAGACAGACGACGTCCGGCGAGGTGTCCGCCAGCCAGCCCAGCAGCCGGGGGAGCCGGGCCTTGACCGAGTTGACGTTCCAGGTGGCTATCCGCACCGGCCCAGCCTGCCACAACGCCCGGTCGAGGCGGCCGACCACGCGGGGCCTGACACGCCTGCTGGGCCGGGCCCTGCGGCCGGCCTGCTCAGCTGAGCAGCTCAGCTGAGTCCGCCTCGGGACTCAGCTGAGCGGCGGGGCCTTGGGCTCAGCCGGGTCCGCCGCCGAGGTCTCCCGGACGGCTCTGTTCGGCGAGGAACCGCTCCAGCTCGGCGCCGAGCTCGTCGGCGGTCGGTAACGGTCCGGCGGACTCAGCGAGCAGGTTGGTGCTGCTCGTCCGTCCCCTGGTGAAGGTGTCGTACTGCTCCTCCAACGCGCGGACCAGGGAGGCTGCCTCCTCGGTCTGTGCCACCTGCCGGTCGATGTCCTCGCGGACCGCTTCGGCCGCGGTGTGCAGCTGCTCGGTGGGCAGGAGCAGACCGGTGGTGCGGGAGACCGAGTTGAGCAGTAGTTCGGCCGCTGCAGGATATTCCGCCTGCGCCACGTAGTGCGGTACGTGGACCGCGAATCCGACAGCGTCCTGACCTTGCTGGCCGAGCCGGTATTCGAGCAGGTGCCCGGCGCTGCCGGGAACCTGGACCCGTTGCAGCCACGGCTCGTATCCGTTGATCAGCTCGCGGCGGCTGGCGTGGGCGGTCAACCCGGTCGGTCGGGTGTGCGGCACCGCCATCGGTATCGCGTTGAGGCCGACGGTCGTCGTGACGTTCAGTCGACGGCTGACGGCGATCGCGGCGGCGGTGAACCGTTCCCACTGCAGGTCCGGCTCGGGTCCGCCGAGCAGCAGAAACGGTGTACCGGCGTCGTCGCGCACCAGATGTATCTCGAGCCGGGGCTCGTCGTAGTGCTCCCAGTGGTCCTCGACGAAGAGCATCACCGGACGGCGGGACCGGTAGTCCAGCAGCTGATCGATGTCAAATGTGGCGACCACCTCGTGCTCGAGGGTCGCGAGCAGGTGTTCGCGGGCAAGCCGGGTCGCATTGCCGGCGTCGACGAATCCGGTCATTGCCTGGATCAGCACCGGCTGGCCGAGCTCGGGCAACTCATCGACGACGTCGTAGAGTTCGTGTGGGTCGAGCACCGGACGCAACCTCCTCAGAACGGTACGGCGGGACGGCATCCCTGTTGCCGCAACGTTAGTGCCATCCCGGTGCATTCCAGGTTCCGGACACGGATCCGAGACGACTCAGCTGTGACTACTAATAGTTAATTTATCGTTACTCTTCGTCAGGGTGGTCGGCGGATGTGGTGGGGTGGGCGCTGGCCGGGTGGCCGATCGTGGCTCGGAAGTTCGGGGAGCTGGTCCGTCGAACGGTGGATTCGGTCCCGTCGGCGATGTGGTGGAAGCTGCTCACTCGATAAATGCCGTCTTAAACAGCCAAAAGCGGTATTACCGACATCGGAATTTTCGGAGGTATTGTCGGCCGGGTGATCGCGTGAGGCGCGTTGACTGGTTAGTCAGGATGGAAATGTGTCCTCGATCACAAAATCACTCTAGGTAATCGAGGGTGATGCTGCCTAGCCTCGTCGAATGCCTGATGACCACACCACAAGGAACGACGAGAACACCCTGAGTCGCGATAGCCGTTCGGACGATGCCCAGTCCGGCGTCCAGACCACGGGTGCGACCCAGCTCATCGCCGGGTGGCTTCGGCTTGGGGACCGGTTGCTTCCGTCGCCGTACCCGACTCCGGTCCGGCGCGCCCTCGTCGCGGCCGGCGCCACCCTGCGTCACCGCCCGGGAGCCCGCCGCGCTGTCGCGGCGGTGGTGATCGGCGCCCTCGGCGTCGTCGCTGCGGTCGAGTCGACGGCCGATCCGCAGACCCGTACCGACAGCGGAACCGTCGTCGCGGAGTCCGACCTGCTCCGGCGGGCCGAAGCGCTCGACGGCGCGTCCCGGTCCGAGCGGACCGACAGTGGTGCCGCCACCGCCACGCAGCCGTCGGCCGGCACCACCGATGGCGCGACCGCCGCCGATCCGGACCTGGCCGCTGCCGAGCCGAGCGGTGAGCCACAGCCCGCCGAGCCATCCGCCGAGCCATCCGCCGAGCCGTCCGCCGACGCGGCGGCCGAGTCGCCGGCCGCCGAACCCGCCCCGACCAGCGTGACGCCGGTCGCCGGACTCTCCCAGATCCAGATGGACAACGCGACCGCGATCGTCGACGCCGGCCTCGACCTGCAGATGCCACGCCGGGCCCTGGTGATCGCCGTCGCCACCGCCATGCAGGAGAGCACGCTGCTCAACCGGGCCAGCGAGGTACTGCCGGAATCGAAGAACTATCCGCACCAGGGCACCGGCTGGGACCATGACTCGGTCGGCCTGTTCCAGCAGCGGACCAGCACCGGCTGGGGCGCCGTCGCCGACCTGATGGACCCGAAGTACGCGGCCACCCAGTTCTACCTCGCACTGCAACGGGTCGCCGGCTGGCAACTGCTGCGGCTCACCGAAGCCGCTCAGGCGGTGCAGGTGTCGGCCTTCCCGGAGCACTACGCCAAGCACGAGGCGCCGGCGGAGGCCGTCGTCACCGCGATCCTCGCCACTCGCTGACCGGATCGATCAACAGCGGCCGGCGGCCGGTCGACCGGGCCGCCGGCCGGACCACGCGGCGGTCGGCGCATCAGTTGGCCAGGCCGCTGGCGGCGTACGTCACGTCGGCCAGGATGTCCTGACCATCGGCGTCCGGATGGAAATAGTCGATCTGGTTCAGCGTGTCGAGAGCGAACTCGACCCGGTGGACCGCGCCGCCGTCGAATCGGCACCGGTCGCCGTACGCGCGGCACGCTTCGGCCAGTTGCGTGTTGAATGCTTCCACCCGGTCCCGTACCAGGGCGCGTCGCTGGACGTCGGACTCGTCGGTCGAGGTCGGATCGGCCAACATGGACGGGCAGACGCCCCGGTTCCAGGCACGTACCACCCGCTCCTCGCCGTGACCGATCTGCCAGAGGTGATACAGATCCGGGATGCTCACCACCAGGACCTCTGCCTGCGGCAACCCGGCCCGCAGGACGTCGAGGGTCCGATCGATCTCGGCGCGAAACGCCGTCACCGAGGTCATCTCGCGCACGTCTGGACGGCAGACGTCGTTGGCGCCGACGAGAATCGTCACGTACTGGGCGCCGACGTCGACCGCCGACGCGGCCTGGTCGGCCAGGGCGGCGGCGCGGGCACCCGGTACGGCGAAGTTGTGGGCCTGACCGCGCATGGCCGGATTCGCTTGGCGGATCCGTTCGTAGTGACTGTCGACCCGGAACCCGTCGCCGGTCGACCACGAGTTGCGGCGGCACGAGGTCAACACCACGCAGGAGCCGTAGCCAGCCGTGATCGAGTCGCCCAGCGCCGCCATCGACGACGGCAGGTCGCCGCTGGGCGGTGTCGGCGACACCGGCTGGCCCGGCTCCGGCTCGGCCTCGCAGGCCAACGCGACCAATGCCGCGACCGCCGCCGCAGCGGCCACCCATCGTCGGCTCACCACGCCTCCATCTTGCTCATAGCGACATTGTCGTCACTATATGCGTCAGATGGGCGGTGCTGTCACCGGTGCGGTCGACGATTGTCCGCTCAGCTCGGCCAGGAAGTCCGACAACCCGCGCCGCGGCCGCCAGCCCTGGCCGGTCGCCCGTCCGATGTCGAGCACCGTGCCGAACACCAGTTGTTCCACGGCGTACCGGGTCAGCCGTGGCGTGCCGGCCGGCCGCAGCCGGGCCACTGCGGTAGCCACCCCGGCCGCCCCGAGCGCCACCGGCACCGGTATCCGCAGCGGCCGAGCCGGCCGGCCGACAGCGGCGAGCACCCGGGCGACCACCTCGTCGCGGGAGTACGCGGTCGCGTCCGTCACGTTGTACGGGCCCGCCGGCCACCGCAGCGCGGCGAGGCAGGCGTCCGCCAGGTTCTCCACGGCGGTCATGCTCAGCGTGACGTCGCCACCGGGCAGGGGTATCCACCGTCCGCGTACCGCCGCCGTCAGGCGCGGCAGCAGATGCGGGTCACCCGCGCCGTACACGGCACGTGGCCTGAGCACGACCGCGCCGGCGGCCAGCGCCAGTCGCTCACCGGCGGCCTTGCTGCGCCCGTACGCCGTTCGCTGACCGTCCACCGGATGGTCCTCGCGCAGCGGCTGGCCGGTCCCGTCCGGTCGGTAGACGCTGGCGCTGCTCACCCAGACCACCCGCCGATCGGCCGCAGCGTGCAGAAGTCGCGCCGTACCGGCCGTGTTGACCGCGTGATACGCGGCCTCGGCGGCGGCGCCCGGCCGAGGATCGCCGACCGCCGCCGCGAGGTGGACGACCACGTCGACGCCGGTCAGATCCGGTTGCTGCCGGGTCGCGTCCCAGTACACCTGGCGTCCCGCCGGTCCCGGGCGGCGGCCGAGGCAGGTCACGTCGGCCCCGGCGGCGATCGCGGCCCGGGCCACCACACCACCGCAGAACCCGCTGGCACCGGTCACCGCGACCCGCAGGCCGGACAGGTCCGGCATCGTCACCGACCGGCCCGGATCCGCAGCCGCGCCCAGCCGGGCAGGGCCGCACGGCGATCGACCCGGGCTCCGGTCACCACCGGCCGGTACGGGGCGAGTGCCGCGAGCACGTCGTCGAGTTGCGCCCGGGCCATCCGCGCCCCGGGACAGGCGTGCGGGCCGGTGCCGAAGACCAGCTGGGCGATCCCGGCCGCCACCGGTGCCGCCGGATCGGGGTCGGGCCGCCCGGCTCGGCTGGCATGCCGGGCGACCAGCAGCAACCGGTCACCGGGCTGGACCGCGACGTGCCCCACCTGGCCGGCCGCCGCCGCGAACCTGGGCAGCACCGGGCTGGGGGCGGTCACCCGCAACAGTTCGGTGACCAGAGCCGGGCGTCGCCGGGGATCGTCGGCCACGCTCCACAGCCCGTCGTCGGCGCACCAGGCCACCGCCCGGGGGATCGCGGCCAACGTGGTGTTCACCGACGCCACCGCCAGCATGCTCGCGCGGGCGCTCCGCTCCGGTGGCAGGCCGAGCAGCGTGGCCAGCCGCGCCGCCGCGACGGCTGTCGCCGCGTGGTCGCGTCGGGTCCGGCTCGGCCACCGCAGCCCGGGTAGATGTCCCCGCGTCGCGGCGGCGGCGGCCGATCGCGCGGCGTCGGCCAGCGCCCGTGGGTCGGCCGGTACGCCGAGCAGCGCGACGGTGCTGGCACCGGTCAGCTCGGCGACCACATCGACGATGTCCACCTCGCCTCCGTCGGACAGCGGCACCAGCCGCCGGCGGAGGACTTCCTGCCACACCGGGCGAAGTCGGGCCACTCCGTCGCTGCTGAACACGGTGGCCGCTGTTCGACGATCCTGCCGGTGGCCACGGCCGTCCTGGTCGAAGAAGAAGCCTTCCGCGTCGCCGCTGATGGCCCGATGGGCCGCGCCGGCGGTGGTGCCGTCGGCCAGCCGGTCCAACGGCACCCGCCGCAGCGCGTCGGTGTAGGCCTCGGCACCGTGTACCACGACCGTCCGGCCGATCCGGAGTACCGGTGCCCGCCTGGTCATCGCCATCGCCGCGAACAACACCGGATGGGTGGCCAGGTAGACCTGCCGGTCCCGGCGGCGGCCCCGGCCGCGTCGCCAGCGGTCAACCACGCTCGACACGACGCCGCTCCCGTCTGCCAGGACCGCCCGTACGGTCCGTGCCGCCCGGGTCCGTGCCGCCCGGGTCCGTGCCGTCCGTGCCGCCCGTACGGTCCGCACTGTCGCCGTTGGTCGTCGTGACGGCCGCTGCGGCGGCGGCCGCGGCGACGCGGTCCGGTTTGCGTGACCGGCCGGCCAGCGGAACGCTGGTGAACAGCACCCGGTCGGGGCGCGCCGATCCCATCCGCTCCAGGGCCGGGCGCAGCGCTGCCCGGACGTGGGCCCGATCCGCCCCGGGTTCGGTTTCGACCAGGGCCACCAGCCGCTCGTCGCCGTCGCCGGCCGGCACCCCGACCAGGACCGCCAGCGCCACCCCCGGCACGTGCAGCGTGGGTTCGTACAGTCCGGGGTAGATGTTCTCCGCGCCCCGCAGCACCATGTCCTTGCTGCGGCCGGCGAGCACCAGCCGTCCACCGTCGAGCCGGCCCACGTCGCCGGTCGCGACCCAGTCGTGCGGCCGCTCGCCGAGGTAGCGGTCGGCCTGTCCCGGCCCGGCCAACAGGACATGACCGTTGTCGCCGGGGTCGCCGTTTCCGGGGCCGCCGTCGTGGTCACGGTCGTGGTCGTTTCCGGGGTCGTGGTCACGGTCGTGGTCGATCCTGACCTGTACGCCGGGCAGCGGGGACCCGACCAGGTCACCGGGACCAGCGAAGGCAGCCTTCTCCGCTTCCTCCACCGCCGCCGCCGGGAACAGTTCGGTGAGCGCGTACACCCCGTAGGCGCGGTCCGCGCCGGCCCGTTTGACCCGCGTCAACAACCCGGCGCTGACCGGTGCCGAACCGCTGAAGAACCGCCCGTGCAGCCGGGGGGAGCAGGCCAGCAGCGACCGCAACTGGGGTGGGGTCAGATAACTGGCCTGTGGGCGCAGCCGGGCGATCTGCCGGGCCAGCGTCGGGGACGACCGTGCCGGCAGCGCGACCGGGGCACCACTGGCCAGCGCCGGCACCAGCACGAAGAACATCCCGCCGAGCACCGGCACCTGCGGACGGGGCCCGACCAGCTCGGTGACGGCCCGCAACCCGGCGGCCAGGCCGGCCCGAGTGTGGACCACCGCCCGGGGCTGGTTGGTGGTACCCGAGGTGAAGATGATCACCGCGTCGCCGTCACCGTCGAAAGCCACCGGGAGCGGGCCACGCCCCGCCGGTAGGCTCGGCGCACATCCCGGAACCCGCCGACCGACCGTCAACACCGGCCCGATCCGGGTCAGCTCCGGTAGCGCCAGGTGCGCGCGGCGGGCCAGCCGGCCCGCCCAACCGGCGACCGCCTGGGCCGCCGCGTCGGCCAGCACCAGCGCCGGCCGGGCCAGGGCCAACCGGGCCGTGAGCACGTCCGGGCCGGCGGTCGGATCCAGCACCGTGACCCGGATTCCCAGGCGGTACGCGGCCAGCAGCACCGCCAGCGACCGAGGTCCGGGCCGCACGGCCACGCCCAGGGTGTCCCCGGCGGCCAGCCCCTGCCGGTGCAACGCGGCGGCGTAGCCGTCGGTGAGGTCGGCGAGGTCGCCGGCGGTGGCCCGGACCCGGGGGCGGCCGGTGAGCGGGGCGGCGGTCAGCACCGCCGGCCGGTGCCGGTGGGCGCGCAGCGTGGCATCGAGTCGATCGAGCATCAGCGGGGATCCGGGCTCATCGGGCCGCTGCCGCGACCCAGATACCAGGACGCCGTCCGCAGCACGCCGTACGCCCGCAGCCGGCGGAGCGAGTTCTCCACCACCATGTCCCGCCGGTGGGAGATCGCCGGGCTGGTACGGCGTACCCGGTTGAGAAACGTCCGGTCGGTCGGCGACGGTATGCGGGGCATGCCGCCGCAGGCCTGGTAAAGCTCGGCGGTGATCGCCATGTTGTTGCCGGCGTGCATCCGGTACGGCGCCAGGTAGCCCCGGTCGCGGTGGGCCGGCCGTAGGCGTCCGAACGCGGCGGCGAGCGCCACCAGGAGCCGGAACCCGGCCCGGCCGGCCGGGCCGAGTTCGTCGCGGCGGGCGCGGATCGCCCCGCAGACCATGCCGGAACCGGCGGTCAGCCCCGATCGCGCGGCTGCCACCCACCCCGGCCGGGGCAGGCAGTCGGCGTCGGTGCGGGCCAGCAGCCGCGCCCCGTGCGCGATGGCGTACCGGAAGCCGGTGTCGACCGCCGCTCCGACGCCCTTCTGCGGTTCGCGCAGCAGCACGACGGGGAACGGCGCTCCGGCGGCGAAACGCTTCACGACGCCGGCGGTGTCGTCGGTGGATCCGTTGTCGACCACGACCAGGGTGAAGTCCCGATCGTCCTGGGCGGCGAGAGCGGCCAGGGTCGCGCCGACGCGGGCCTGCTCCTGGTAGGCCGGCACCACGACCCACAGCGGCCCGCCCGGGTCCGGCGTCGGGGCCGGGGCCGGGGCCGGGGCCGGGGCCACCGTACGGTCCTGCTCGAAGGCCCGGGTCACGACTTCTCCCACACCATCGTCATCACACTGATCCCGCCGCCGAGGCCGATCGCCAGGACCCGGTCCCCGGTGCGCAGCCCGGCGTCGACCCGGGCCAGCTGCACACCGAGCGTGGCGCTGGCCAGGTTGCCCAACTCGTCGACGGTGACCTCCAGCTTGTCCTTCGGTACCCCGGTGATCTCGATGAACCGTTCCAGATAAGGAAGGCTGACCTGGTGCACCAGCACCCGCTCGTAGTCGGCCCAGTCCCAGCCGGTCCGGTGCCGTACCCGGTCCAGGATGGCGGTGCCGACCTGCTCGAACACCGAGCGCAGGGAGTGTCCGTCGCCGTGGAAGTAGGTGTGTTCGTCCCCGCGCGGGTGCCGGGAACCGCCGCCGAAGATGCCGCCCACCGACCAGTGTTCGGAACGGGTCTCGGTGTCGACGTCGACGATCCCGCCCCGGTCGACCGGCTCGACCAGGACCGCCGCCCCGCCGTCGCCGAACGTGTAGCCGGCGAAGGCGGTGCGGGCCTGGGCCAGACCGGTCAGCGTGGGCCGCATCACCCTGGTCGGGGTCTCTCCGGTGACCACCAGCGCCCGGGTGGCGCGGCCGGCGAGGATCGCCGAGCGGGCCAGGTCGATGCCGTTGAGGAAGCTGTTGCAGGCGTTCGTGACGTCGAGGGCGTGGGCCCGGCCGCCGAGTTCGGCCTGCACGATGTGCGCGGTGGCGGGTTCCACCAGGTCGCGGCTGGCGGAGGCGAACAGCAGCAGGTCGACCTCGTCGGGTCGCCGGTCGGCGGCGGTCAGCGCCTGCCGGGCCGCCCGGACCGCCAGGGTCGAGGCGTACTCGTCGTCGCGCGCGACCCTGCGGTGGCTGATTCCGGTCATTCTCGCGAACAGTCCGCCGGGTAGCGTGATCGCGCTGGTGCGGGCGATCCGGTCCTGCAGTTCGCTGGTGTCGAGGACCCGGTCGGGCAGGCTGGCACCGATTCCGGTGATTCCGATCCTTGGGGTGGGCGGTCCCGGTGGCGACGCGACGTTCATGTGCTCAGCTTTCCGCCGGACTGGGGTGGCCCGGATGAGTAGGGGTGCTCAATCCGATCCCGGTGCCGAAGCTCAGATCCTGCCGCCAGGCCCGTGCCGGACGGTGCCGGATCGGATACCGGTGCGACGTTACGGGTCGGCGAACGTCGGGTACACCGGCGAGATGGCTACGAAATCGCAGCCCAAGCGGGCGAGAGGGACCGTCGGCCATGCCTACAGCGCGTTGAACCTGCGGCTCGCGATGGCCGGCTTCGGGTTCGTCTTCTGCGTCGTGATCGGGTTCCTGGCCTGGCGGGCCGATCTGGTGGCCGGTGCGGTGATCCTGTGGGTTCTCGCGGCGATCGCGGTGGTCGACCTGGTCGTCATCCAGCGGCGTCGTCGGGCCCGCAGGCGGGAGGAGCCGGGCGTACGGCATTCGCTGTTCGAATGAGCCGCGCGGCTGCCTGCGGGTGAGCGGCGCGGCTGCCTGACAGGTCGACGGAGTCGTCCGAGGCGATTGACGGAATCGGCCATTGGGTAGATGACCGGCCATGACGGTCTTGGGCCTGCACTGCTCCCACGAACAGATCCACCCCAGCCGGCTGCTCGACGCCGTGATCCGAGCGGAACGGGCCGGGTTCGACGCGGCGATGGCGTCGGACCATTTCGCGCCGTGGAGCGAGCGGCAGGGCCATTCCGGGTACGTGTGGTCCTGGCTCGGGGCCGCCATGCAGTCCACCAGCCTGCCGTTCGGGGTGGTCAACGCCCCTGGCCAGCGTTACCACCCGGCGATCGTCGCGCAGGCGATCGGCACCCTGTCGGCGATGTACCCGGGGCGCTTCTGGGCGGCGCTCGGCACCGGCGAGAACGCCAACGAGCACGTCACCGGTGACGTCTGGCCGCGCAAGGAGGTGCGGTCTGCCCGGTTGCGCGAGTGTGTCGACGTGATCCGGGCGCTGCTGGCCGGCGAGGAGGTCAGCCACGACGGTCTGGTCACCGTGGACCGCGCCCGGGTGTGGACCCGTCCGCCGGAGCCGGCCCCGCTGGTCGGCGCGGCGGTCACCGTGGCGACCGCCCGCTGGTGCGCGGACTGGGCCGACGGCCTGATCACCGTCAACGCGCCGGTCGAGCACCTGCGCCAGGTGGTCGACGCGTACCGGGGTGCGGGTGGTCGCGGCCGGCTGGTGTTGCAGGTGCACCTGAGCTGGGCACCGGACGAGGCCGAGGCCGAGGCGATCGCGCACGACCAGTGGCGGACCAACATCTTCGCCCCGCCGGTGGCGTGGGACCTGGCCACCCCGGAGCATTTCGACGTGGTGGCCCGCGACGTCACCATCGACCAGGTACGCCGTACGGTGAACGTGTCGTCGGATCTGTCCCGCCACGTCGACCAGCTCGCCGCCTACGTCTCGCTCGGCTTCGACGAGATCTACCTGCATCACGTCGGCCAGGAGCTGGACGAGTTCGTCGATGTCTTCGGCGCGGAGGTGCTGCCGAAGCTGCGTACCGCCTGACCTCGCGGGAATTCGGCCGGCCTGACCGCGCGGGAATTCGGTCGCCCCGCCGGACGTTGCGGGCTAGCGTGACCACCATGTTCGGCACCGTCGGCGTTGTGCGGCCCGCAGGCTTCCACCTGCCGGGTGCCGCCGTCGGGTGCGCATGGCTGGCTGATACCCGAGGCTGACCCTCCTCTAGCTGCGGCAGAACCACGGAGGAGGGTGGCCCGGTCTCTCCGGCGCTGCCCGTTCCACAGGCGCGCCGTCAAGAGTGGTTCTGACGCGGCGGTATGGCACCCGCCCGCGTTCGTCGTCCGCCAGTTCGTCTCCGATCTGGAGCGTCAGCATCATGGCCAAGAGTCAGTTCGTGCGGGCGAAGCCGCACCTCAACATCGGCACGATGGGTCACGTCGACCACGGCAAGACGACCCTGACCGCCGCGATCACCAAGGTCCTCGCCGACCGCGACCCCGCCGTCAACCGGTTCGTCTCCTTCGACGGGATCGACCGGGCACCGGAGGAGGTGGCGCGGGGCATCACCATCAACATCTCGCACGTCGAGTACGAGACCGCGACCCGGCACTACGCCCACGTGGACATGCCCGGTCACGCCGACTTCGTCAAGAACATGATCACCGGTGCGGCCCAGGTCGACGGGGCGATCCTGGTGGTGTCGGCGCTCGACGGCGCGATGCCGCAGACCCGCGAGCACGTGCTGCTCGCCAAGCGGGTCGGGGTGCCGTACCTGGTGGTGGCGATGAACAAGGCGGACGCGGTCGACGACCCGGACCTGCTCGACCTGGTCGAGTTGGAGGTCCGTGAGCTGGTCACCGAGTACGGGTTCCCCGGCGACGAGCTTCCGGTCGTCCGGGTGTCGGCGCTGCGGGCGCTCGAGGGTGACCCGCGCTGGGTCGGGTCCATCGTGGAGCTGCTCGACGCCGTCGACCGGTACGTTCCGGTGCCGCCGCGCGAGCTCGGCGAGCCGTTCCTGATGCCGATCGAGAACGTGCTGACCATCTCCGGCCGGGGGACGGTGGTGACCGGCGCGGTCGAGCGCGGCACGTTGCGGCTGGGTGACCAGGTGGAGGTGGTCGGACTGGGTCCGACCCTGTCGACCGTGGCGACCGGGTTGGAGACGTTCGGCAAGTCGCTGGACACGGCCGAGGCCGGCGACAACGCCGCCGTCCTGCTGCGCGGGGTCAAGCGTGACCAGGTGCAGCGGGGCCAGGTGGTGGCGCTGCCGGGCAGTGTCACGCCGCATCAGCGGTTCGCCGCCCGGCTGTACGTGCTGACCACCGCCGAGGGTGGGCGGCACACGCCGTTCTTCGCCAACTACCGGCCGCAGTTCTACTTCCGTACCACGGATGTGGTCGGGTCGGTGGACCTGGGCGACCGGACGATGGCGATGCCCGGCGACACCATCGACCTGACGGTGGAGCTCGGTAGGCCGGTCGCGATGGACGTCGGGCTCGGCTTCGCGGTCCGGGAGGGCGGCCGTACGGTGGCCGCCGGTACCGTGACTGAGCTGCTCGACTGAGGTTGCGGGTGCGGCCCGTCTTCGACGGCGGGCCGCACCCGGCCGACCGGTGGGCACGGGGGAGTGTCGACAGCGGATCGGTGCCGGCTACGTCGGTCGTGGTAGGTGTTCGATGGGCCAGAGTGGACGACGCTGGTTGCCTTCTGCCGACAGCTGATCTCCTGTCAGCAGAAAAGGCAGCGAACCGGCTCGACGACGGTTGATGCTGATAGGCGTATCCACCGTGATCGAGAGGGCGTCATCCATGCGGCACACCAGTTCCGCGATGGCCGCGACCAACGCGGCGACCGGCTTCGGCGACCAGGTCTATCAGCAGCTGCTCAAGGAACGGGTGATCTTCCTCGGCACCCAGGTCGACGACACCTCGGCCAACACGATCTGCGCTCAGATGCTCCTGCTGGCGGCCGAGGACAGCGAGCGCGACATCTTCCTCTACGTCAACTCACCGGGCGGCGTGATCAGCGCCGGCATGGCCGTCTACGACACGATGCACTACATCACCAACGACGTGGCGACCGTCGGGCTCGGGCTCGCCGGGTCCATGGGGCAGTTCCTGCTGTGCGCCGGTGCACCCGGCAAGCGGTACGCCCTGCCGCACACCCGGATCATGATGCACCAGCTGTCCGGCGGGATGGGCGGCACGGCTGCGGACATCGCCATCCAGGCCGAGAACATGCTGCACATCAAGCGGACGACGATCGAGCGGATCGCGTTCCACACCGGGCACACCTACGCGGAGATCGAGCGCGACTCCGACCGGGACCGCTGGTTCACCGCCGAGCAGGCTCGCGAGTACGGCATCATCGACCATGTGATCGCCACGACCGCGCAACTGTCCGCCGCTGGCGTCACCACCTGACCGACGATCGCGGACGGAGACGCGTGATGCTGCTGCGACAGGTGATCGGCCGGGTGCTGCGCCGGCTCCGGCAGGATCAGGGCCGCACCCTGCATGACGTGGCCCGGACCGCAGGCCTGTCGACGGCCTACCTGTCGGAGGTGGAGCGTGGCCGCAAGGAAGCCTCGTCCGAGATGCTGGCGTCGATCTGCCGGGCGCTCGGCGTGGCGTTGGAGGAGTTGCTGCAGCAGGCGATGCAGGAGCTGACCCGTCATCGGCCGATGGCCAGCCGCGGCTACCGGCAACCCGGGGTGTCGGCGCGACGGGGGTCGGCACGGCCGGGGCCGGGGCGCGGCGGCCCGCGAGGGGACCGACCGATCGGCAGACCCACTGGTCGAGCCGCTGACCGGGTGGTGGCCGGCCCGTCGCCGCACCGTTCGTCGACGGGCCGGCCACCACGGCCGGGTCAGGAGCAGGCCACCCCGTTGACGGTGATCAGCTCCGGTGCCGGGTTGGCGCCGCCGTCGGTCACCGCGTTGAAGCCGAACATCGCGTTCGCTCCGGGACCGATCCGGCGGTTGTAGGTGTCGTTGCGCGCGGTCACCGTGGCACCGGCCTGGGTGACGCCGGCCAACCACGCCTCGCGGACCCGCTGGTCACCGGTGAAGGCGAAGCGGGCCGTCCAGCCGTCGATCGCCGTGGTGCCGGTGTTGGTGATGTTGACCTGACCAGTGAAGCCGCCGCCGCCGGCCCAGGTGCCGTAGTTGACGTACTCGGCCCGGCAGGCCAGTGGCGCGGGTGCCGGTACGGCGTCACCCTGATCGTCGAGGAAGGACGCGATCCAGCTCAGCGCCGAGTTCCAGTTGATCGCCACCTCGTTGGTCGAGTACGAGTCGATGTGGTCGACGTAGCAGAACATCGGTGCGCAGCCGTCCAGCAGCTCCCGGACGAACGGATCGTCGAGACTGGCGTTCGCGCCGCCGGCGATCGACCCGGCCGGCGGGTTCGGCAGACTCGGGTCGAGTTGGTTGCCGAAGATCCGGCTGTGCTGGTTGCGGGGGTAGACGGTGCCCCAACCGGTGACGTACGAGTGGTTCAGCGCGTTGCGGCCGAAGATGTAGTCCATCGCCTGCACGGCACCGTCGCGGTACTCGACGTCCCCGGTCAGGTCGTACGAGGTCGCGAGCACCACCGCGTTGTTGATGATGTTGCTGTTGGCACCCCAGAAGTAGGCACCCCGGTGGCCGGGCATCGGCAGCCCGTACGCCTGGCTGTCGAGCGCGGCCAGGTATTCGTCGGCGGCGGCCACCACCGAGGCCTGGATTCGTTCCCGCTCCTGCGGGGCCAGGCCGTTGGGCACCGTGGCCAGGTCGAGCCGGCCGAGCGCGGCGGTGCTGCCCCAGCCGAACCCGGTCGGATCGAACACGTCCGCGCTGTGGTGCGGTGAGGCGCTCAGGTCCGACAGGTAGGTCTGCTCACCGGTGGTCAGGTAGAGCTGCGCCGCCGCCCAGTAGAACTCGTCGCTGACGTTGGGGTCGCTGTAGGCGCCGCCACCGTTGCCGTCGTTCGGGTCGGCCAGCAGGTCGGGGTTGGCCTTGGCCGCCGCGTACGCGGCGCGTGCCGAGGTGCGGCACTGGCCGGCGAAATCGGCGTCGTACGGGGCGAACAACCGGGCGCACTGGGCCGCGACGGCCGCCAGGTTGAGTGTCGCGGCGGTCGACGGTGGGTGCAGCTCGCGCAGTTCCGGGTCGTCCTCGGGCTGCATCGGCATCCCGGTCCAGTTCCGGTCGTGCATCTTGTGGTGGGCCATCCCGGCCAGCGGCTCGCCGGCCGGCACCTGCATCCGCATCAGGAACTCCAGTTCCCAGCGGGCCTCGTCGAGGATGTCCGGCACACCGTTGTCCCGCTCGGGCACCCGCAGCGTGCTGTCGGCCAGGGCGGCGCCGCCGTTGGCGCTGGGCGCGGTCTTGGTCCGTTCGAAGGTGCTGAGCAGCTGGTAGGTGGCGATGCCGCCGTTGACCACGTACTTGCCGTGGTCGCCGGCGTCGTACCAGCCGCCGCGTACGTCGAGCCGGTAGTCGCAGACCCCGGGCTGGCACGGCACGTCGGTGTCGCCCTGGTTGGGGGCGACGCCGAGGTGGCCGGCGGGGCGGGCGTACTCCTCGCCGACCAGGTCTCCGTCGATGGCGATCCCGCTGCGCTGGATGTAGAAGAACTGCAGTGCGTCGGAGCGGAGCTGCTGGTAGATGTCGCCGGAGATGGCGAAGGGGTAGCTGGTCTCGCCGTCGGCGACCAGCGTGTAGTCGTCGCCGGTGCCCCGGTAGGCCGAGAAGTCGACGCTGTGGGCCTGTTGCCTGGAGGCGGTGTCGAGACCCCGCGGGGTGCTCTGACCGCTGGCCACGGTGTCGCCCGCCGCGTCGTGCAGTTCCCAGGTCACCGGTTCGTCGGCGTCGGTGACGATGGTGGCGTTCTTGGGGCCGCCGGGCAGGTAACCCACCTGGTTGACCCGGACCCGGGGGCCGGTGTCCGGCTGGTACGGCGGCTCTTCCTCGCCGCCACGCAGGGAGACGTCGTCCAGGCAGAAGGTGAATCCGTCGGCGTTGCCACCGACCTGGAAGGCCACCTGGGCGCGGGTGGTGTCATCGCTGGCGACGAAGGTCTGCTCGACGCGTTGCGGTTCGGCGGTGAGCACCAGGTCCCGACCGAAGTACCCGGTGTAGGGATCGGCGCCGAGTTGCACCACCGCCCGTACGTTGGCACCCGGGTCGGCCGAGGCCTCGAACGAGATGACGTACGGCTCGCCGGCGATCAGCGGTACGCCGTCCTGCAGAATGCCCGCGTCCCACGGGTTGGCCAGGCCGGCGGGTACGGCGGCGCAGAGCCGTTCGTCGGTCACCCCGGTGTTGGTGGTGCCGTAGGTGGTCCAGCCGGTGGTGCCGTTGCTGAAGTCTCCGTTGGTGATCTGCTCCGGGCCGCCTGGTGGTGGGCCGGCCGCGTCGTCGCTGATCAGCGAGACGTCGTCGAGGCAGAGGGTGTACGGCTCGGCGCTGCCGCCCAGCTGGAAGGTGAAGGTGCCGTCAGGGGAGTCGAGGTTGGCGGTGAACTGGTAGCTGACCGATTCGCTCTCCGCCGTCGGCGTGAGTTCACGGCTGAGCACCGTGGTGTACGGAGCGGCGTTGAGCTGGACGTTGGCGCGCACGCTGGTGGGTACGTCGCTGCTGACGGAGAACGCGAGACGGTAGGCGGCGCCGTCGATCAGCGGGATGCCGTTGTGTCCGATGCTGGCGTCCCAGGGGTTCGCGGTGCCACCGGGTACCGCAGCGCACAGCCGGCCGTCGTCGGCGGTCAGGGCGACGTTTTCCGTGGCCCACCAGGGATCGGTTCCGTCGTCGAAGCTGCCGTTGACGATGTGTTCGCGTTCTTCCGCGTACGCGGTCGTCACGGTCACCGCGGTCAGCGCGAGAGCGGTGACGGTCGCGCCAGCCAGCAGCGCGACGGCCCGGCGGGGTGCCGGCCGTCGGGGTCTGGATCGGGTCACGGGGATCCTTCCGGTGCGGGGGTTCCGGCTGAGGAGAAAAGCACTCGATGAACAGGAGCGATGAGTGGGAGCGCTCCCATTGATCTGGAACGATGTTGCCAGGGCATTACCGTTGTGTCAATCGCGTGACGGTCTCGCCAGCTGGTGGGTGGGTCCGGCGGCGGCATGTCGCTTCTATAGGCTTTTGTGTAATTTCCGGTCGAGAAACTCCACGATCTTTGCCATCTGCATGCGGATCTACTAGAGACATTTCAGCCTTCTTCCTGGCAGGCTGCCAGCCATGACCCTGAAGCTGCGTTCCGCGGCGGTGACCGACCGCGGCCTGATCCGGAGCGGGAACCAGGACTCCGTCCACGCCGGCCATTGGCTGATCGCCGTCGCTGACGGCATGGGGGGGATGGCGGCTGGGGATCTGGCTAGCAAGATCGCGATCGACGCGATCGCTCCGCTCGACGTCGCGGTCTCCGACGAGCGGTTGGTGCCCCTCCTGCAGGAGGCGGTCGAGACCGCCAGCTCGCGCATCCGCGAGGCGATCGTCGACGATCCGACCCGTGAGGGCATGGGCACCACGTTGACCGCCTTGCTCTTTGCCGCCTCCGGTGCGGCCATCGCCCTGGCGCACGTCGGCGACTCACGCGCCTATCTGCTGCGCGGTGGGACCCTGCAGCAGGTCACCAGGGACGACACGTTCGTCCAGATGCTGGTCGACGAGGGTGTGATCACGCCGGATCAGGCAGCCGTGCATCCCCGGCGTGCCGTCGTCACCCAGGCACTGCAGGGGGAGAACGTGAATCCCACCTACGCCGTTCTCGAGCCGCAGACCGGCGACCGGTGGTTGATCTGCAGCGACGGGTTGTCGAACGTGGTGCGAGCGGAGAGCATCTCGGAGGTGCTGGCCACCTACGCCGACCCGCAGGCCGGGGCGCAGCGGCTGGTCGATCTCGCCATCCGGGCCGGTGGTCCGGACAACATCACCGTGGTCATCGGTGACATCACCGAGGTCACCGACTGACCAGCCACCGGGCGACGAAACGCAGCTGACCAGCCACCGGACGACGAAGCAGCGGTCACCCGCCCGAGGCGGGTGACCGCTGCTTCTCGTCGTCGATCATGGTGTGGCTTCCACCGGTTGCACCGTCTCCGAGACGGTGCAACCGGTGGAAGCCACCGGTCAGCTCAGTATGCGGACTGCAGCTGCCCCCGGAGCTTGGTCAGGGCGCGAGCCAGCAGCCGGGACACGTGCATCTGGGAGACGCCGATCTGGTCGGCGATCTGCGACTGAGTGAGATTGCCGTAGAACCGCAGCGTGAGAATGCGCTGCTCCCGCTCGTCGAGGGTGGCCAGCGCGGGACCGAGGGCGACCCGCATCTCGGCCAGCTCGTACTCCCGGTCCTCGGCGCCGAGCATGTCGGCCAGCTCGGTGGCGCGTTCGCCGTCCCCGGTCGGCGTGGACAGCGACACCGCGTTGTACGCGCGGGCACCCTCCAGGCCCTCCAGCACCTCTTCCTCGGTGATCCGCAGGTGGGCCGCGATGTCGGCCACTGTCGGCGAGCGGCCGAGAGTCTGCAGGAGGGTGCTGTTCGCCTCGGAGATGCTCAGCCGCAGCTCCTGCAGTCGGCGCGGAACCCGGATGTCCCACGTACGGTCGCGGAAGTGCCGCTTGAGCTCGCCGATGATGGTCGGGATGGCGTACCCGGCGAAGTCCACGCCGCGACTCGGGTCGAACTTGTCGATCGCCTTGATCAGGCCGACCGCAGCGGTCTGCGCCAGATCGTCGGTCGGCTCGCCGCGCCCGCTGTAGCGCTGGGCGAGGTGTTGGGCCAGCGGCAGCCAGGCCTCGATCGCGCGGGCCCGCAGGGCCTCGCGGGACGGGTGGCCGGCGGGCAGCGCGGCCATGGCGTTGAGTACGTCGGTCGCGCTGTCCGTGGTGGCGGCCGCCGGGGCGTCCACAGTGGTGGTCATGGCCTGGTCCACTGTCGCGGGCTCGTGCACCGCGCGGTGTCCGGTCAATGTCGCGGTCATGGTGGTCCTCCCTGCACCTCGTCCGCGGATATGGAAGGTGGTGCGTGTGGTTGAGCGAGCTAGGGTCTTTCGGTTCTTACCCTAGCCTGATCGGCCTGGATAAAGCTAGCCGAAAGTATGATGTACTTATCGCTCATAGAGGATCAAGACGGACATTTTTCCGCGATAATTCTGGCGCGGCCACCGTCGGAGTGCCCCGCAGACGGTCAGTGAAGCGCCACCAAGCCCTCGTGATCGTCGATCGGCAGGATCCCGGGCGCGACCGCCGAGACGATCATCTCCGACATCTCGACCTGACCATCCAGCATCGTCCCGAAGGCGACATCGGCCGCGTCCCGGCCGGTCGCGATCCGGACCAGACTCTGCCGGGGCGCCAGGCGGGTGCTGTCCCAGACGTACCAGTGGCCGTCGACCGCGACCTCGGCCACCAGATGGAAATCCATCGGCGTCAAACCCGGCGCGTACACGGCGACCACCCTGGCCGGGATGTCCAACGCCCGGCACAGGGCGACGGTGAGGTGCGCGAAGTCTCGGCAGACCCCCTGTCCGGCGAGCAGTGTGTCGGCGGCGTCCGTACTCGGCCCGCTGGCCCCGGCGGCGTAGACGGTGTGGCCGTGAACGTAGTCGCAGACCGCCCGCACGACGTCGGCGTCGGCCCGGCTTCGGTCGATGCGCGCGGCCGCGAACCCACCCAGCCGATCGGACGGGCAGTATCGACTCGGCCGTACCGCGACGATCCGATCCAGCGCGGTGAGCGGCACCGGTGTCGCCGGCGGGCCGTTCGGCACGGTCGCCTGGTAGCTGACCCGAGCCCTACCGGGCGGCAGGAGCAGCAGATGCTGCCGCCCGCCGTCGGCCCACGAGCCGCTGACCTCCTCGGCCGGCAGATCGCCGTCGTCGGTGGTGACGATGAACCTCATGTCCGGCAGCTCCCGGTACGCGCACACCTGGACCACCAGCCTCGCCGGCTCCGCCACCTCGTAGGTGAGGTCACAACCCACCGCGCCCACAGCCGTCCCTGACCCCTGATCACCCATCCCTCATTGATACCCAGTCGCCGCATCGTTCCCACCCGTCGCGAACGACGTGCCCGCCGCCACACCTCCGTTCCGGTCGACCGGTGTTTGGCCCCGTGGTGGCGGGTACACGAGGGGGCGCGAGGACATCGATCGGGTGGCACAGGTTCGGGATTCGCCGACGAGGCCGGCCACCTACCGTCATTGGCAAGCAGGACAGCCCGCTGAGGAGGCACGATGAGCACCGAAATCGTCACCCCGGATCCCCAGCAGACGTACTCCGGCCAGCAGGTCCAGAGCGAGCAGGGCCTCCTGCTGGCCGTGCTGGTGATGGTCGTCCTCGGCGTGCTCGGGATGTTCCTGGTCTCCTGACGCCACCGAACTCCAGAGACGTCAGCGTGGCAGTCGCCGGCCGTCGGTGAGCGGAACGCGGGCGGCCGGGACGACGCCGAGTCGGCCGGCCTGATAGTCCTCGAACGCCGCGACGAGTTCGTCGCGGATGTTCATCACGAACGGACCCTAGGATGTCCTGGTAGCGCGGCGGCGGATGTCCTGGTAGCGCAGCGGCGCGAACTCCTTCGCGCGCAAAAGTGTTGACCCAGAGCAGCAGACCATGGAACAGGCCGCCGCTGAGTACCAGATTTGCTCGGGCGGAGCCTCGATGTGCAGCAGGCCGGACCCGGCGGTCATCCATTGGGTGTCACCGTTGGTGATGGTGCCACCGCCGCCGTGCGAGTCCTGGTGATCGAAGACGAGACTGGCTCGTGTTGAAAAAATCAACCAATGCCGATCGTCGCTGGATGGGCCAGGTGCCGGTAGTTCGTCGTCGTCACGTAGGTGGACCCCGGCCGGGTCTCGATCGACCGGCCGGGGTCCGTGGACAAGCGGGTAGCGGTGCGCTCAGCGGACGGCGGCGGTGCCGGCACCGGGACGCATCCGATCCAGGACCTGGCGTGCCTGATCTGCGAGTTCCGCGTCCACCGCGACGCCGTACCGGCTGGCTTGGAGCATGCTGCGGGACGAGAAGTCGCGTCGGCCGCCGGTCATCGCGTGCGCGACCGCGCCGAAAACGGCACCCCAGACCGCCCCGATGATCACTGCGGCCGCGATGATTCCCAGCCAGTTCACCACTGCGAAGATGCCGACGAGCAACCCGATGAACAGACCGAACCAGGCTCCGGTCCCCGCGCCGAGCAGGGCCGCGCGACCGGTGGTCAGCCGGCCCGTCACGTCTTCGACCAACCGCAGATCGGTACCGACGATCGTGGTCCGCTCGACCGGGAACCGGTTGTCCGACAGATAGTCGACCGCCCGCTGCGCCGAGGCATAGTTTGAGAAGACGGCGACGCTCACCGTCGCCCGGCCCTGGTCGGTCCCGGTCTGGGGGCCACCGGGCGTGGCTGGATAGCCGGCGGGGCCGGCGGGAAAGTTGGCCGTGTCGCCCAGTGTGCCCGGCGACGCGGCGTCGGTGCGGATCGTGGATCTGGTCATGTTCGGCCTCCTTTCGTTGAGGAGTGCCCCGTCCGTCCAGTCGGTAACCGACCTGGGCGGTCGGATCGCGGTCAGCGGTGGGCGGACAGGACCGAGCCCCCTCTCGAACGTTCGAGAGGGGGGCTCGCGCGGGACGTCTGGTGAGGTTCGGACGCCTATCGACCGTTAGCCCCGCTTGTCGGGATCAGCCCCGCTAGCTGCTACAGGCGGACCCGTTGAGGGTGAAGGAGCTCGGCGCCGGCAAGCTACCGCCGGTGAAGGTGCCCTGGAACCCGATGCTCACGGTCGCGCCGGAGCCCAGCGACCCGTTCCACGCCGCGTTGCGGGCGGTGATCTGGCTGCCTGACTGGCTCCAGGTGGCGTTCCAGCCGTTGCTCAGGCTGACGTTGGAGCCGGCGTTGAAGACCAGGGTCCAGTTGCTGAGCGCGGCACCACCGTTGGTGATCCGCAGTTCGCGCGTGAAGCCACCCGGCCACTGGTTGGTGCTGACGCTGACGCTGCACGCGCCCGTCGGCGGGTTGGTGGTCGGCGGGTTGGTGGTCGGGGGTGCGGTGGTCGGGGGTGCGGTGGTCGGGGGTGCGGTGGTCGGGGGTGCGGTGGTCGGGGGTGCGGTGGTCGGGGGTGCCGTGGTCGGGGGTGCCGTGGTCGGCGGCGGGGTGGTCGGCCCGGCAGCGATCGCGAGGTCGTACGCCCGCTGCGGCACGAACTGTCCGGCGGCGGCGATGCAGCCGTCCGCCTCGCCGGGCAGCTTGACCCAGAGGAAAGCGTCGATCTTGCTGTCACCGGTGTTGGTGGTGCTCGCCGTGCCGATCGCGCGGCCTTCCGGATCGCACCATTCCGAGCCCAGCGGCCCGTTTCCATTGCGGCTGGTGTCGATCACCGCGGTGAGGTGGTTCGCGCCGGTGGCGTTGATGACCGCCTTGACGTAGTTGACCGCCTCGCTGGTGCTGCGGTAGTTGGACACGTTGCTGGAGATGCCGTGGGCGCTGTTCGCCACGTCGGCGCCGACCAGCATGCTCGCCATGGCCGAAGGGGAGTGCCAGGCTGAGTGTCCGGCGTCGAAGTAGACCCGGGCCTGGGATGATCCTGCCCTGAGCGCCCTGCCGGCGTACGCCATCGACGCCCGTACCTCGGCCTGCTCGCCTGAGCTCATACAGGTGCCCATCAGGGCGAGCACGTCGGGTTCCAGCACGATGTACGCGGGCCGGTCACCGAGCCCGGCGGCTACCTGGTCGACCCACTGCCGGTAGGCGGTGTGGTTGGGCGCGCCCCCGCTGCTGTGGTTGCTGCAGTCACGATTGGGAATGTTGTAGACCACCATGATCGGGATCTTGCCCGCCGCCGCTGCGGCGCCGACGTAGGAGCTGACCTGGTTGCGGACCTCGTTCGGGTTGTACTGGGTGAACCAGCGGCCCTGGGGAACCGTGGCGATCCGGTCGCGGATCACATTCGCCCGGTAGTCACCGGGGTTCGCCGCCACCCAACGGGCGGCTGAGGTGTTCGGATCGACGTAGAAGACCGAATCGGCTGCCTCGGCAGCCCGGGGCTGTAGCAGCCCGACACCGACCGCGGTGGCTACCGTGAACGCCAGGACGGCGGCGGTGCCGGCTGCGGTGAGCGCAGTTCTCCTGCGCATGCCTTACTCCCTCCGGGTAGGGACGATATATTGAGAGCTCTCAGTGGAAGCGCTCCCATGGATATCGACTACCGTACGGGTGTGTTGCCGATATGTGAAGAGGCTATGACGACTGACCGCGCAAAACGTCCGAAATGCCGTCAGAAGGGCTCGTATTAGACATGCGTCATTACTCCGGGTCAGCGGCCGGCATCGCCGGACAGAGGATAGGACCAGGAGCAGGATGAAGGGAGGCGGGCGGTGGTGATGAGCCGGGCCGGCGGCGGCCGCCAGGCGGGGCCGGCGGCCCGTCAGGCCAACGGCGACCGGAACTCCGGAATCAGGGCGATGACCCCGAACGCTGCTCCGAGCGGGTCGACCAGCTGCGCGTACACCCCGGGCCCGGCGTCGAACGGGCCGAAGGCCACCTGGCCGCCGTGTTCGACGCACCGCGACACGGTCTGCTCGCAGTCGTCGACCTCGAAGGTAGTCCGCCAATGGGCGGGCACCTCAGGTGGGTAGAGCGCGCCCATCTCGATCAGACCGGCCACCTCGCGGCTGTCGTGCAACCACTCACGGTAACCTTCGTTGTCGCTGTAGATACTCGCCCGGGTGATCCAGCCGAAGACGGCGCCGTAGAAGCCGGTCGCCTGCGCCACGTCGCGGCAGGCGAGCTCGTTCCAGCAGCTCGCCCCCGGCTCGCTCGCCACCTGGGCGCCGGCGAACGTGCCCCGCTGCCACAACCCGAACGCCGCGCCTTGCGGGTCGGCCAGCAGAGCCGCGACGCCGCGGCCGGCGCGGTCCGTCGGCGGCTGCAACGTGCGCCCCCCGGCCTGGGTCGCGGACGCGACGGTGCCGGCCAGATCGGCGCTGGACAGGTAGGTCAACCATGCGGACGGCTGGTGCGGCGCGACCGTCGGCGCGAGACCCGCGACCGCCGCACTGCGCAAATGGAAGTCGAGGTCCCCCTCCGCCCCGAGATGGACGGGTTTCCAGTCGAACAGCTCGCCGTAGAACTCCACGGAGCGGTCCGGGTCGGCGCTGCGCAACTCGGACCAACATGGGGTCCCTGGAGCGTAACCTCTGATTCGCACCTGCCGTACCTCTCCGAGTGGTTCGCCCTGGTCCTGGGGATTAGTTACGTTACGCTGCAACCGCTCCCGGGCAGGTCGGCTGAAAGGCCGAATTATGCTCACTCGCAGTGACGACGGCGGCTACGCTTCCGTAGGCAACATGATCTCGAACCACACGGTGGAACCGCGTACCGACGGGTCGGTGCCCCACGCGTCGCTGAGTTGCTCGATCAGGCCCAGGCCGCGTCCGCGACTGCTGAGCGTATCGGTACGCGCCCGGCTCACCGTGCCCCGGGTACCACTGTCCGCGACGGAGACCAGCAGCCGCTCCTGGCTGAGGTCGATCTCCACCCGCGCCTCGGTGCCCGCGTGCAGCAACGCGTTGGTGGTCAACTCACTGGCGCACAGCACCGCCGGGCCGATCACCGACTCCGGTACCCGCCATTGGGCCAACTGCTCGGCAAGCCAGTGCCGCACCCGACTCGGCGCGATCGGCTCCGCCGGCACCAGCAACCCGGCGGACCGGCTCGGTGCCGTGGCATGTTCGACCGCCAACACCGCCACGTCGTCGTCGGTCGTACCGGCGACCGCCGCGCTGGCCACCGCGCAGAGATTGCGCGGATCACTCGTGGCCGTCGCGGCGATCGCGGCGGCCAGGCTGGCCAGACCCACGCCGAGATCCTGGCCCCGCCGTTCCACCACGCCATCACTGAACAGCAGCAACGTGTCACCCGGACGCAGCTCGACCCGGATCGGCCGGCGGTCGCCGGTCAACCCGAGCGGCACACCCGGCGCCAACTCGACGAAGTGCGCCTGCGGGCACTCGGCCGACCAGCGGCGGACCAACGGTGCCGGATGCCCGGCGCTGGCGATGTCGAGCTGACCGGTGGCCGGTTCGAGGACCCCGTACAGGACGGTGACGAACAGCTCCTCGTTGCGGCTCTCCGCCCCGAGGCTCTGCACCAGCCGGTCCAGACCGTGCAGTACGGCGGCCGGCTCCGGCTCCGCCAGGGCCAACCCCCGCAACGCGGCCCGCACCTGACCCATCAACGCCGCGGCCCGCACGTCGTGACCGGCGACGTCACCGAGCACCACCGCGAGCCGGTCGCCGGGCAGCCGGAACGCGTCGTAGAAGTCGCCGCCGGCAGAGTTGCCGTCCACGCCGGGGTCGTACCGTGCGGCGAGGCGGAACAGCGGCAGGTCCGGGAGTTGCTCCGGCAACATGCTCCGCTGCAGCAGCTGCGCCGTACCGTGCTGGGTCTCGAACCGACGGGCCCGCTCGGCCGCCTGCGTGATCAGCTCGGCCACCGCGCTCAGCAGCGCCCGCTCGGCGGGAGTCCACTGATGCGGCTCCCGGCAGCCGAACGTGATGGCACCCCGTAGCGACGCCGTGCGCAGCGGCAGCGCGGCCAGCGACTCGACCCGTTCGTCGTGCCGGTCGACGGCGTAGCGGGCCAGCGGTTGACCCTGAGCGATGAACCGGGGCACCCCGGTGCCGCCGACCGTGACCAGTGGGGTGGTGGTGTCTCGCGGGTAGCGACGCCAGACCGGAGGCAGTCGTTCGTCGGCCTCGTCCATCAGCTCGCCACGGACCCGCCGGACCACCCGCCACCCGCCACCGTCGTCGATGCCGAGCGCCACCTGGTCCACGTCGAGTGAGGCCAGGCCGTACCGCAACGAGACGCGGGCGACGTCGTCGAGAGTGAGGGTGCCCGCCAGCGCGGCGGTCAGCTCGCTGAGCGTCTGCAGTCGGTGGGTGATGCTGCTGGTCTCGGTGGCGACCGAGAGCATGCCGATGATCGTGCCGTGGCTGTCGCGGACCGCCGAGTAGCCACGGGTGAACGCGGTGCGTCCGAGCAGGTCCAGGTCGCCGGCGAACGGCGCGACGCTCTCCGACTCGAGGAACGGCTCACCCGTGCGGTACACCCGCTCGACCACGTCGCCCACGCCAGGTTGATCCCATACGTCGGCGAACACCAGGGCGGCGGGCTGGCCGAAGGCGGCCGGGTGTTTGGCACCGAGCAGGTCGGCGTACGCGTCGTTGTAGATCATCACGAAGTCGTCGCCGTGCGCCAGGGCCATCGGTACCGGCGAGTCCAGGATCAGTTCGACGACCGCCCGCAGCGCGGGATCCCAGGAATCAGGCATCCCCAACGACGTTTCCCGCCACACCGTCCGGTCCGCCAGCGCGGTAGCGACCGATGGCGCCGGCGCGGTGTCGGACGGGGCGTCGGCAGGCGAGGCCATGCCCGGAGTCACCCCGGAACGCGCCGCCGGTACCCCCGATGGGCTGTCCCGGGTCTGTCCGGCGGTACCTGCCATGACACGCAGCCTATCCGGATGGTCGTCACCCCGGTGCGTGGACCGCCGCAAGGTGGGTATGCGGGCCGGCGGTAGGCGATGCTGCGCGTCCGTACGACAGCGAGGCGACGCATCGACAAACGAGGCGGAAGGGGGGACCGGATGTCCTCGACGTACGCGTCGGCGCAGGTCGACATTGGTGAGGCGCTGACTGACATGTGGCGGTCCGTTGTGCTTTTCGTGCCCCGGGCCATCGCGTTCATCGCGATCCTCGTGGTCGGATGGCTGATCGCGCGGGCGGTGCTCAAAGGGGTGGACAAAGCTCTTGAGCGGGTCGGATTCGACCGGGCGGTGGAGCGCGGAGGGGTCGGCCGGGCGCTCGAACGGACGAGGTACGACGCCAGCGACATCCTCGCGCGGCTGGCGTACTACGCCGTCCTGCTGTTCACCCTGCAGTTCGCGTTCGGAGTGTGGGGACCGAACCCGATCAGTGACCTGATCAGCGCCGTGGTCGCCTGGCTGCCGCGGGCCTTCGTCGCGATCGTGATCGTGGTCGTCGCCGCCGCCATCGCGACGGCGGTACGCGACCTGGTATCCGGTGCGCTCGGCGGGTTGTCCTACGGTCGCGTACTGGCCACCGCCGCGTCGATTTTCATTCTCGCGCTCGGCATCATCGCCGCGCTCAACCAGGTCGGAATCGCCACGACGGTCACCACTCCGGTGCTGATCGCCTTCCTCGCCACGGTCGCCGGAATTCTGATCATCGGCGTCGGCGGGGGCCTGGTGCGGCCGATGCAGCAGCGGTGGGAAGGCTGGCTGACCCGGATGGCGGAGGAGTCGCAGGCGATCCGCGACAGCGCCCAGTCCTATCAGGCGGGCCGTGACGACGTGGGCCGGCGGATGAACGAGCCGACCCAGGTCATCCCGCAGACCCAGCAGGCTCCGGCGATGTCCGGTGGGCCGGAAGCGGCCAGCGGCCGTGGAATGGCCGGCCCGGGAGCCAACCAGCCGGGCGGGATGGCCGGCGGCGGTCCGACCATCGGTGGTACGGCCGGCGGCCGGCAGATGGGCGGCGGCCGGCAGATGGGCGGCGGTCAGACGCCGCGAGGCTAGGCGCCTGGGCGGCGGCCAGACGCGGTGAGGCAGGCGTCCTGCCACTCGGGCCGGTTGATCAGTGGTTACTGGTCGGCCGGCCCGAGATCCTTCCGCCGTCAGCGGGTGGCGAGGTGGCAGACCGCCAGCAACCGTACGCTGACCCAGTCGGTCCGCGACCAGTCGTCCATCGGCTCTGTCGGCACCTGCCAGCCGACCTCGATCGCGGCGTCGCGGACCCCCTCGGCGTAGCGGGCCAGGGTGACCTGGCTCAGCGGCCGGAAATCGCCCAGCAGCCGGTCCCGAATGGCCGCCGAGTGCTGATCGATTTCGGCCAGCAGCCCCGGCTGTGCGGCGGCGGCAGCCACCCCGGGCTCGCCGATCAGGGCCTGCAGCCCGACCAGCGTGTCGCGCGCCGACCGGACGGCTGCCGGCGCGGCGAACAGGCCACGGGGGGACGTACGCAACGGGCTCATCACGGAGTCGCGGGGGTCTTCACTCGACGCCATGATCGGCTTGAGCCGGGCGACGGCGGGCCGCGTCGTCCGCGATGATCACGGTCGCCACCATCAGCGCTACGCAGACGCTGAACAACCAGGAGCCGTCCGGGAGCAGATATGCCGAGACCGGGGCCTGTAGCGCGGCCAGGATGAACCCGAGCCAGGCCCAACGTCGCTGGCGCACAGTGAGGAATCCAGAGGCGGGACGCATCCGAAAAGTGTTGCTCGACCCAGGCGTCCCGCCGTCAGCCGATCGGACGAGGATGGTTGACCGAACTGACGATGACCAGCCGCTTGCCGAGGCGATCGAGTCGCGGGCGACCCCTACCGCGCTGAGAGCGCCCCCCTCGCCAGAGATCGCCCCCGGGCGGGGATTTGTTCCTCCGGGCGGGGATCGTTCCGGGCAGAGATCGTCCGCGTCGTCGTCAGTCAGTGCGGCCCGGTCCGGCCGGTGGTCGAGGGCCGGTAGGAACGGTGCGGATCCGTCTGCCCCCGGGTTCGTGCGTGATCAGCGGCCTCGGCGCCGTGGCCGAACTCCTCTTCGGCGCCGGAGTCGTTGCCGGTGACGTCGTCGACCTCGCCGTCTTGCGCCGACGCGGCGACCGCGCGTTCCAGATCGCGTAGGGGCAACCGCTGCTCGTCGCGCCAGACGCCGTCCTCGGATTCCGTCATACCGGATCGATTACCCGGTCCGGTCAGCGGCAAACGCACAGGTGTGACGCGGGTGTGGCGCGGACCCAGGACCTGGGTCCGCGCCACACCCGCGTCGGATGTTCGTGCCGAGTGAACTCGGATTCGTCACGGCTGCGGCCGGGGCACCTCACCGCGCCAGGCGCCGGTCTCCATGCCGTGGCGGCCTTCGATGAATTCCTTGAACCGCTTCATGTCGCCCTTGACCCGTCGGTCGACGATGCCAAGCTTGTCGCCGGCCTGTTCCACCACGCCCTCAGGGTCGAATTCCATCTGTGCGGTCACCCGGGTGTGGTGATCGTCGAGACGGTGGAACGTGATCACGCCGGCCTGCTTCACACCGCCGGTCGCGGTCCAGGCCACCCGCTCGTCCGGAATCTGCTCGGTGATCTTGGCGTCGAACTCCCGGTCGACCCCGGCGATCTCGGTCTTCCAGCGCGTCATCGTGTCCGACACCTGAACCACCTCGGAGACTCCCTCCATGAACTGGGGGAACTCCTCGAACTGGGTCCACTGGTTGTACGCGGCCCGGACCGGCACCGCGACATCGACGTACTCGGTAACTGCACTCATGTGTCCATTCCTCCTCAGCTTGTGTCCATTCCTCCTCAGCTGACGTGACCGCGAGGCGGCGCGGTCACCAGCGTGTCGTTTCGTTGGCGTGGCCGAGGGCGGCCCACACTTCCGACACCGTCCGGAACGTGCGGCCAGCCGGCAGCTGGTCGATCTCCGCGAGCACGTCGGCCGGTGCCTCGTTCTCCCGCGCGCTGTCGCGCAGCATGGTGCGGTCGCCGGGCAGAGCGGAGAGGTTGATGTAGCGGCCGAGACGGCTACGCTGCTCCACTTCCTCGTTGGTCATGCCCTGCGGTGCTCCCGAACGGTTGTCGCCCGCCGGCACCGTGGTCGGTTCCGGCTGGTCCTCGCCCGGTGGCTCGGCTTCGTGCCACTCCTCGGCCCGACCGCCCGCGGTTCCCTGCGTGGTCCCACGTACCTCGTGGGCCATGCTCTCGTCCACCCGGGGGCCGTGTTTGCTGTTGCCGCGTTCCATAGCTGTCGAACTACCCGGCGGTCGGCGGGCTAAACCGACAAGGCCGACGGGCCACTGGTGTCAGCCGTCAGGGCGACCCGGCCGGCCCGCGCGCCGGTCACCGGGTACGAGCCGTCATCGAGTACGAGCCGTCATCGGGCCGGCGTACGCGGCGGGAGCACCGGGTCGCTCGGGTCGGGCTCGCCGGCCTGCATGGCCCGGCCGCGTTGCACCTCGGCGTTGATCTCGACGCCGAGCATGACGGCCAGATTGGCCAGATAGAGCCAGACCAGGAACGCGATCACCGCCCCGAGACTGCCGTACGTGACGTCGTAGGAGCCAAAGTGCGCCACGTAGACGCCGAATCCGACCGACGAGGCCGCCCACAGGAACAAGGTGACCGCGCCGCCGACGGCCAACCACCGGATCCGGGGTTGCCGCACGTTCGGCGCGAGCCAGAACAGCAGCGTCAGCAGCAGCGTCATGATGGCGACCAGCACCGGCCACTTGAGCAGGTCCCATGCGGTGCGAGGGGCCTGCCCGAGCCCGAGCAGGTCACCCACGGCGTCGGCCACCGGACCACTGACGATCAGCATGGTGGCGACCAGGGCGAGCAGGACGAGCCCGGCCGAGGTCAGTCCGAGCTGTTGGGGCTGCAGCTTGTAGAAAGGACGTCCCTCGGTGACTCCGTAGATCGCGTTGGCGGCCCGAGTGAAGGCCCGGACGTACCCCGACGCCGACCAGAGCGCGGCGAGCAGGCCGAAACTGAGCAGCACGCCGGCCGAACTCCGCTGGTTCACCACCTCGTTGACGACATCGATGAACGCGTCGTTGCCGACCACTCCGCCGGCGCCGACGTCGTCGGCCAGATCGACGATCGTTTCCACGGTCCGTTCGCCGTCGGACACCAGGCCGACCAAGGCGACGATGACGATCATCGACGGGAACAGCGCGAGGACGCCGTAGTACGTCAACGCGGCCGCCCAGTCGACACAGTTGTCCCGTACGAACTCCCGGCCGCTGTTGACCACCACGTACCGCCAGGTCGCCGGTCGCAGGTCGCGCAGCCGCAGCGACCGCTGTGGCTCGGTCTCGTTGACGTCGGCGGCGGAGCGTCCACCGGCGGCTGGACCTTCAGTCTCGGACGACCCCATGTCCCGCTCCCGCTACCCCAGGGCGGCCCGAGTAAACCTGGCTGGCGGGTTTGCCGGCCACCCGCTCGGGCACATGTCGATCAGGTGAGTCTGTCAGTACCGACGATGTGGAGGCGATCATGCCGGCTCGGGAGGAACTACCAAGCACGCTGCGCCGATCACCGGAGAAGGCGCAGGACACCTGGTCGAAGACCCACGACAGCGCGGTGGAGACGTACGGCGAAGGGGAACGGGCGCACCGTACGGCGTTCGCGTCGCTGAAGCACTCGTTCGAGAAGGTCGGCGACCATTGGGAGCCGAAGGAGAAGAAGGGGCCCAGCGATCCGCAGGCCGCCCGGGGCTACGGTGATCCGCTGACCAGCAGCGCCGGCGGGGTCGACGCCAACGCCTCCAAGGAACACCTGATGGGGGTGGCGCGCAAGCTCGACATCAAGGGCCGGTCCTCGATGACCAAGGACCAGTTGGTCACCGCGATCGGTCGGGCCAACCGCCGGCAGACCGCCAAGGCCCGGGGAGACACGTGACTTTGGCGCGAGCACCCCACCGCAGGGCCGGCACCGGGTCACCGTCGTCACCAGACGATCTACCCCCGGTCACCAACGGTCGTCCGGGCCGCCCGGCGGAGACAGGTGCAGCACTTTCGTCAGTGTCATCTCGTCCAGCAGCTCAGGACCGTATCCGAAGCCCTCGCCGCTGCCCCGGCGCGGATGCGCCGCGCCTCCCGGCGCCCCACCGAACACTGAATTGATCTTGACGGTGCCCACCGGTAGCTCCCGCCAGGCCCGCTGGGCGTGCGTCATCGAGCGGGTCAACACGGTCGCCGACAGCCCGTACGGCGAGTCGGCGGCCCGGGACAGCGCCTCGTCGAACGAGCCCACCACCATGACCGGCGCGACCGGGCCGAAGGTCTCCTCCCGCATCACCGACATCGAGTCGGTGCAGTCCGCCAGGACGGTCGGCGGATAGTAGGCGCCTGGGCCGTCGGGGATCTGCCCGCCGCACCGGGCCGTCGCCCCGTCCGCGACCGCCGCCGCGACCTGTGCGTGCACCTGCTCCCGGTGCCGGCGGTCGACCAGCGGGCCCAGCTCGGTGTACGGGTCCCGGGCCGGGCCGAGCCGGAGCCCGGCGCAGCGCCGGGTCACCTCGTCCAGGAACGGTACGGCCACCGCGCTGTGCACGTAGATCCGTTCCACACCGACACAGAGCTGACCCGAGTTGGCCAGCGCACCGAGCGTGGCCTGCTCGGCCGCCCACCGAGGATCGACGCCGTCGTCGACGATCAGGGCATCGCTGCCACCGTTCTCCCGGAGCACCTTCGCCCCGGTCGCCGCGCAAGCGGCGGCGACGGCCCGGCCGGCGGTGGTCGAACCGACGTGCGCCACGAGGTCGACGCCGTCCGCACCGGCGATCCGGGCACCCACCTTGCCGTCCCCGGTGAGCAGGGCGAACACCCCGTCTGGCACCTCGTCGGCGAACATCCGGGCCAGCAGGGCACCGGTCGCCGGACTACGTTCGCTCGGTTTGTGCACCACCGTGTTGCCGGTGACCAGGGCGGCGCCGAGCAACCCGCAGGCGACCGCGACCGGATCGTTCCACGGAGTCAACACGGCGACCACCCCGCGCGGCACGTGGGTCATCACATCCATCGCCGCCGGATCGCCGGCCAGGGCCCGGCCCCGGTGCACCGGCCCCAACTCGGCGTACTGGCGCAGGGTGCCGATGCCGGCGGCGACACCGTCCCGTGCCCCGGTCAACGGCTTGCCCATCTCCGCGCTCTGCACCTCGGCGACCCGGTCGGTCGCCGCCGCCAGCGCGTCTGCCACCCGGTGCAGGACCGCCGCCCGGCGGGCCGCCGGGGTGGCGGCCCACCCGGGTGCGGCCTCGCGGGCCGACTTGACCGCCGCGTCCACGTCAGCCTGGGTGGCGATCGGGCTCCGGCTGACCGGTCCACCATCGGACGGGTCGTCGACCACCAGTTCGGCGTCGTCGCCGAACCGGCCCCAGACACCGTCGATGAACTGCTCCACGTCGTACATCCGGTCGACGTTCCCGATGTCCGGTGTCGCAAACGTTTGGTTCCGGCCGGGTGGGGTAGCCGCCCCGGGATGACAACCCCGGGTGGACAGGTCGCCGACGCGGTCGTCGTCGGTGCCGGACACAACGGGCTGGTCGCCGCGAACCTGCTGGCCGACGCCGGCTGGGACGTGGTCGTGCTGGAGGCGACCGGGGTGCCCGGCGGTGCGGTGCGCTCGGCGGAGGTGACCGCACCCGGGTATCTCAGCGACCTCTACAGCTCGTTCTATCCGCTCGGGTTCGCCTCACCGGTGCTGCGCGACCTGCGGCTGGCCGAGTTCGGACTGCGCTGGCGGCATGCTCCCGACGTGTTCGCCCACCTGCTTGCCGACGACCGGGCGGCGGTGGTCAACCTGGATCCGCGCCGTACCGCCGTGTCGCTGGAGGCCTTCGCCACCGGCGACGGCGAGCGGTGGCTGGCCGCGTACGACGAGTGGCGGGCGGTCTCGGCGCCGCTGCTCGACGCGGTGCTCAGCCCGTTCCCGCCGGTCCGGTCGGCGGCGACGGTGCTCCGGCGGCTGCGGACCGCCGGCGCGCTGCGGCTCGCCCGACGAATGCTGCTACCGGCCCGCCAACTCGGCCGGGAACTGTTCGCCGGTTCCGGCGGCCCGGCGCTGCTCGCCGGTTGCGCGCTGCACACCGACCTGGGACCAGACGACGCGGCCTCCGGGATCTACGGGTGGCTGCTGACCATGCTCGGTCAGGAAGTCGGCTGGCCGGTGCCGGTCGGCGGCGCGCAGCGGATCACCGACGCCCTGGTCGACCGGCTCCGTAGCCGGGGCGGGGTGCTCGTCACCAGGGCGGCGGCGCAGCGGGTGTTGATCGCGCGTAGCCGAGCGGTCGGAGTGCGTACCGTCGACGGGCGGCACTGGCGGGCCCGCCGGGCGGTCGTCGCCGACGTTCCCGCGCCGGCGCTCTTCCTCGACCTGGTCGGTGGGACCTGGCTGCCCACCAGGATGCTGGACGACGTGCGCCGGTTTCGCTGGGACGGGGCCACGGTCAAGGTCGACTGGGCACTGTCCGCGCCGGTGCCCTGGAGCAACCCGGCGGTCGCTGGCGCCGGCACGGTGCACCTCGGCGCGGACCTCGACGGCCTGACCCGCTACGCCGCCGCGTTGGCCTGCGACGAACTTCCCGGGGACCCGTTTCTGCTGCTCGGCCAGCTGACCACGGCCGACCCGACGCGATCGCCGGCGGGCACCGAGTCGGTGTGGGCGTACACCCATCTGCCACACCGTGCCCGGTGGCGGGCCGAGGAGGTCGCCGAACAGGTGGATCGGATGGAGGCGGTGCTGGGACGGCACGCCCCCGGCTTCTCCGCACTGGTGCGGGCCCGGCACGTCGCTGGTCCGGCTGATCTGCAGAACGGCAACCCGAGCCTGGTCGGGGGCGCGGTCGGTGGCGGCACCGCCGCCGCGTACCAGCAGCTGTTCTTCCGCCCGGTGCCCGGTCTGGGCCGTGCCGACACGCCGGTGGATCGGCTCTACCTGGCGTCGTCCTCGGCGCATCCCGGCGGCGGTGTCCATGGTGCCCCCGGCGCCAACGCGGCCCGCGCGGCGTTGGCCCGGGACCGGGCCGTGCTCGGCGGCCTGTACGGCGCGGTGGTCTCCGCGACCCAGCGGGCTGTCTACCGCTGATCGCGGCGACGCCGACCCGCCGCACTGCGGCGCGTGACCAAGTCGATCACCATGCGTGGCCGGCGGTGGACGCCGCGTGCGCGGCGGCGCCGATCCATCCGTCCGAGGCCCGGTCACGGTCGGGCCAGCGGGCGTCGATCTCGTTGCGCAGCCGCTGTAACGACGGCGCCAGGTAGTACGCCATTTTCTCCCCGTTCGCAGTACCGACGAAGCCACCATCCAATTACTGATTGTCATTAGATGGTGGCTTCCGGATGTCGGGTCATGCCCGGTGGAGGAATGTCGGATCTCCGCAGCTCGACGGTCTTCTCGGCGCGGCGTGATCGATCATGGCCCTGAGGTGCCCGGCGGCTTCGGCCACGCCTGCTCGTCCGGCGTCGGCGTGGTCGCCGCCGCTGGCGGTGCGGCCGGCGGCGTGCGCGCGGCCGGCGGCGCCATCGGTGCTGGTCGTGGCGTCGGTACCGGCGCGGTGGGTTGCGGTGCCGGCGGTGCTGGTCGCGCTGCCGCTGGTGCTGGTCGCGCTGCCGCTGGTGCTGGTGTTGGTTGCGATGGTGGTGCCGGCGGCATCGGCGCTGGAGCTGGCGGCGGCGGGCCTGATGCGACCTCGTTGACCGGCCCGGCGGGTCCGGTCGTGGTTTCCGGCGTGGCGGCCACGTCCGTGATCGCAGTCGTCGGTCCGGCCGGCTTCGTCCACAGTGGCTCTTTTGAAAGCAGCGAGCGGAAGTCGAACGCGCACTTTCCGCAGGTGCGCAACGCCGTCTCCGACCGTCGTTCCCCGCACTGCTTGCAGAAGGTCACGACCGACTCGTCGGCGGACAGACCCTGGCAGCGGGGACAGGCGAAGGCCGGCCCCTTGGTCTGCGCCAGCCGTCCGGCCAGGACGAACGGGCTGATCACCGCGCTCACCGTGGTCGCCAGGTCGCGGGTACGACGGTTCCGCTCCTGCAACCGTTCCAACTCGGGGTTGACGATCTTTTCGAGCTTGCAGGTGGTGCAGATCAGCAAGGTGCGTACCGGCAGCATCTCCCGCAGCTGTGCCTGCTGATGGAGAAACGTCACCACCGGTACGTCGTCGGCGTTCACGGTGAACCGGAACGGCGTAGCGGCACCCGACGGGCCGGCTGACGCGGCGATGTACTCCTCCACCCGGTAGACCAGTCCCTGGATCTGGCCGACCAGGTTGCCCGGCATCGGGCCTGGCCTGCTGGTGATCAGCGTACCGACGGTGAGCATCCCGTCCGCGAGCGCGGTCGGGATCTCGGCGACCGTGTCCGGTGCGACGAAGGTGAACGTCTCCGCCCCGGTACGGCTCACCGGTGCACCGCGTTTCGGGCCCGATCCGTCGAGCAGCCGGCCGGTCTGGCGGGACAGGATCGAGCCGGCCTGCGCGGCCCAGCCGGCGGCGTTCTGCATCGCGGCGACGTCGCCCGTACCGGTGTCGCGCCACCACGGCGCGAAGCCGGACACGGCGGCCGGGTCGAGCCGGCCGAGGGCGTCGTCGACGGCGGTCAGTACCGATCCGAACACGTCCAGATAGACGGCGGTGGCACCCCAGTTGCGGCCCACCTTCGCCGGCCACCCGTCGGCGAGCCGTACGGTCACCCGGCACCCCTGTGGGGTCGACTCCAGTCCCACCTGCACGCCCACCGGCACCCGCGCCGGCTGCAGGGTGAGCGCGCCGAGCTTGGAGCCGCGCTCCGCCGCCAAAACGGTGAGCTGCTCGGTGGTGAACTGGAACCCCAGGTGTCGGAGCGCGGCGTGCAGGTGCTGCCGTACGACGGTCAGTGGTACGCGGATGGCCCGTTCCGAGCCGGCGGCGAGCTGACCAGGCTGCCGCCGGTCGACACCCGGAGCTGCGGCGGGTGGCGCGCCGTTACCGTCGGCCCAGGTCGTCACTCGACGCCGAGCCCGCTGTCGTACGTGCTACCAGCGTCGAAGGTGCTGGAGGTGTCGTACGCGCTGGAGGTGTCGTACGCCGTACCAGCGTCGTACGCGCTGGAGGTGTCGTACGAGCCGCTGGCGCTGTCGTACGCGTTGACCTCGGCCGCGGCCGAAGCGACGTTGTACTCGGCCGCCGCCGCGTAGTCACCGGCTGTGCTGGCTTCGTCAGCGGCCAGCTCGTACTGCCGTTCGGCGGCTTCGAACGACGCGGCCGCCGCGCCGTCGAAGCCGGCGGCGGCGCTGTCGAGGCCGTGCTGCAGATAGCTGTCGGCGGAATCGGTCCACGAATCGCTGATCCCGCCGTGCCAGTCGGACCACTCCTGGTCGGCTACCGCTTGGCCCAGGTCGGTTTCCACGGCAGCCGCGACCGGCTCGGGTAGCTCGGCGGCGCTGGCCGCCACGTCCGCCACGCTCGTGTCGTCGGACAAGTAGTCGCCCCAGCTGGAATCGGTTGTCATTGACCGCCACCTCGTGTCGGGGACGCGACCTCGTCGGCATCCCATGATCGTCAGCTACGGTCGATGATGCATCCGGCGGTGAGCCGCCTGTATCCCCCATCTGTGCCACAGTAGACGGGTCGAGATCAGCGAGGTCGCGGTTTGTCGGAGGTCTGGGTCGGACGAACGCGGCGTCGGATCGGTCAGCCGGCCACATCGTCCGCGCGACCGGTCGGTCAGCCGGCCACATCGTCCGCGCGACCGGTCGGTCAGCCGGCCACATCGTCCGCGCGACCGGTCGGTCAGCCGGCCACGCTGCCCCCGCGACCGGCCGTCGGCACGGACAGGCGCAGCCGGTCCGAGCCGGCCGCCGCCAGCGCCCGTGCCGCGCCGAGGCCGGCCAGCAGCATCGCCGTCGCGGCCTGCTTGTGGGTCACCGCCCACAGCGCCAGCGACCGTGGGTGCGCCCGGTGATCGAAGACCCCGTGCGCGCCGTGGTCGACCTCTTCGTCGGCGGGCGTGTCGACGTTGTCCCGCCAGCTGGAGCGGTCGATCACCTCTGCGGTCTGCTGTGACTCGAATCCGACCGCGCGCACCGAGAGGTAGCGGTCGAGCAGGCCAGGTGCCAGAATGTCAGCCAGCCGGGCCCGTAGCGTGGGCCCGCCGACGTTGACCTCGCGGGGACCCTTCTGTGCCGCCCAGCAGATCGCCCGCGCCGCGACCTCGGGCTGGAATATCGGCGGTACGGGTTGCGGATGCCGGGGCAGATGGGTGCGAACCCAGGAGAACTGCGGGGTGTTGACGGCCGGCAGCTGCACCATCGAGAGTTTGATCTTGGGGCTGGCCTGCAGTAGCTCGGCCCGGAGCGAGTCGTTGAAACCCTGGATGGCGTGCTTGCTGGCGCAGTAGGCCGACTGCAACGGGATCCCCCGGTAAGCCAACGCCGAGCCGACCTGCACGATGGTGCCGATCCCCGCCGAGCGCATGTGCCGCAGGGCGGCGAGAGTGCCGTGGACGGTACCCAGATAGTTGACCTCGGTGACCCGCCGGAACTCGTCGGCGCTGATCTCCCACGTCGGAGCGAAGACCGACACCATGGCGTTGTTGATCCAGACGTCGAGGACGCCGTGGCGTCGGACCAGGTCGTCGCCGGCCTGGTCGACCGCCGTGGGATCGGCGACGTCGACCTGATAAGTCGCCACCGCCTCGGCCCCCAGTTCCCGACACCGGGCACCAGCGGCGGCGAGTCCGGCGGAACCCCGGGCGATCAGCCCGAGTCGGGCACCCTGACGGGCGAACCGTTCTGCGGTGGCCCGGCCGATCCCGGCGCTCGCCCCGGTGATCATGACGGTTTGGCTCATCACACGTTCACCTGCCTGGTCGCGATGTCGGACAACCGGCGAAGTGTCTCCCGGTTGCGGTGCTGCAGTACGAGATCGTCGATCGTGGTCCAGGCCCGTCGCAGCGGACAGCCGGGCACCCGGCACAGCGGTCCGCCCGTCATCCAGCCCGGCGGCCTGCCCGTCAGCCAACCCAGCGGACCTCCGGTGAAGGTTTCGTCGATGCTCACCCGGGTGCCGTTGGCCTCGGTGGGGGCCAGCCGGAACGTCACGGTCGCCGCACCGAGTGGCCAGAGACCGGCGCGCAGGATCAGCTCGTGGGGCGGATCGCAGGAAACGACGGTCGAGCTGTCCGCCAGCGACAACGGCCACGGCCCGGCGTTGTGCAGCAACCGGGCACCGGGTCGCGGCCAGTGATCGTCCACGTCCCGGACGTGCACCGTGCCGACCACCCAGTCGCTGTAGGTCCACCCGTCGCCGAGTACCGCGAAGACCCGGTCCGGCGAGGTCGGGATGACCCGCTGTACGACAGCCACGATTGGCCCGTACCCCTGCCAGGGCCGACTAATCACGCAGCCTGCGCAAACCGTGCGGACCGGACGAAGGTGAGCGATGTTTACTCGTCGGACCCCCGGGAACCGGTACCAGGTGCGAAGCGAACAGATCAGTCGAAGCCGCGGGTTGTTCGACGCGGTGCTGTTCGACCGTGACGGCACGCTGGTGCACGACGTTCCCTACAACGGCGACCCACGACAGGTCCGGGTGATGCCGGGTGCCCGGGCGGCGCTGGACCGGCTGCGGGCGGCCGGGCTGCGGATCGGGGTGGTCACCAACCAGTCCGGACTGGCGCGCGGCCACTTCACCGCCGACGAACTGGCCCGGGTACACGACCGGATCGAGGAACTGCTTGGCCCGTTCGACACCTGGCAGGTCTGCCCACACGACGAGGGCGAGCGCTGCCGGTGCCGCAAGCCGGCCCCGGGGATGATCCACGCCGCCGCGTCCGCCCTGCGCACCGTGGCGGCCCGGTGCGTCGTGGTCGGTGACATCGGGCGGGACATGGCAGCCGCCGGCGCGGCAGGCGCCACCGCCATCATGGTGCCGACCGAGGCGACCTGGCCGGCGGAGATCGCCGCCGCTCCGGCGGTGGCCGGAGACCTGACCAGCGCCGTCGATCTCATCCTTCGCCGGCACCGGATGCTCCACTCCCGCCCGGCGGTCGAGCGCCGACGCCGGGTGCTGGTGGTCCGCTCCGACTCGGTCGGCGACGTGCTCGTCACCGGGCCGGCGATCCGGGCCGTCGCGGCCGGCGCAGACGAGGTGGTCATGCTGTGCGGGCCACGCGGCCGGGCGGCGGCCGAACTGCTCCCCGGGGTCGCCGAGCTGATCGAATGGCCGTTGCCCTGGATCGATCCCGAGCCGGCACCGGTCGAGCCGGCCGAACTGTCCCGGCTGACCGACCGGCTCGCCACCATCGACGTCGACGAAGCGATCATCTTCACCTCGTTCCACCAGTCGCCGCTGCCGCTGGCCGTGCTGCTGCGGATGGCGGGAGTGGTCCGGATCGCCGCGATCAGCGACGACTATCCGGGCTCGTTGCTCGACGTCCGGCACCGGGTCCCGGCGGGCGTCCCGGAGGCCGAACGGGCCCTGTCGCTCGCGGCGGCGGCGGGTTTCCCGCTGCCCGACACCGACGAGCCGGTGCTGCGGCTGCGTCCCGGTTGTCTACGGCCGGCCACCTCGACCGGTTTCCCGGCGGCCGTACCGGTGGGTCCGCGGCAATCGCCGGCCGCCACGGAGTCACCCGGCGGTGCACCCCCCGGTGCCTTACCCGGCGGCTCACCCGGCCCGGTGCGACCGGGCTACGTGGTGGTGCACCCCGGATCGTCGGTGCAGTCGCGGGCCTGCCCGCCGGAGCGCTGCGCCGAGTACGTCACCGCGCTGCGCGCCGCCGGACACCGGGTGGTGGTGACCGGCGGACCGCACGAACGGGCGCTCAGCGCCATGGTCGCCGGCCGGGACGGCACCGATCTGGGCGGCCAGACGTCCCTGGGCAGGCTGGCCGCGATCATCGCGTCGGCCAGTGCCCTGGTGGTCGGCAACACCGGCCCGGCGCACCTGGCCGCCGCCGTCGGCACCCCGGTGGTCAGTCTCTTCGCACCAACCGTTCCATTCGGACAGTGGGGCCCGTACCGGGTGCCCTGGGTACGACTGGGCGACCCGATGGCGGCCTGCGGCAACACCCGGGCCGCCCGCTGCCCCGTACCCGGTCACCCCTGCCTCACCTCGGTACGGCCGCAAAGCGTCGTCGAGGCGGTCGAGCTGATCTGCGGGACGGCCGCATGAACATCCTGCTCTGGCACGTGCACGGCTCCTGGACCAGCGCCTTCGTGCACGGCAAACACCGCTACCTGGTGCCGGTCACCCCGGACCGGGGGCCGTACGGGCTTGGCCGGGCGCGCACCTACCCCTGGCCGGACTCGGTCGTGGAGATCCGGCCCGGTCAGCTCGCCACGGCCGAGATCGACCTCGTCGTCCTGCAGCGACCCGAGGAGTGGGAGCTCGCCACGAGCTGGCTCGGCCGGGCGGTCGGCCGGGACCTGCCCGTCGTCTACGTCGAGCACAACACGCCCAAGGGAGACGTGCCGAACACCCGCCACCCGATGGCCGACCGCGACGACGTGATCCTGGCGCACGTGACCCACTTCAACGAACTGTTCTGGGACACCGGCGCCACCCGTACCCGGGTGATCGAACACGGCATCGTCGCGCCGACGGCCCGCTACACCGGGCAGCTCGACCGGCTGGCCGTGGTCACCAACGAACCGGTGCGGCGTCAACGGATCACCGGCACCGACCTGATCCCTCGATTCACCCCGGTCGCCCCCCTCGACGTGTACGGCATGGGTGTGGCCGGCCTCCCCGAAGCGCTCGGTCCGCCGGGCCAGCGGGTCACCGCCTACGACGACCCGCCCCAGGCGGCGATGCACACCGAGGTCGCCCGACGCCGGGCGTACCTGCATCTGTGCCGGTGGACGTCGCTGGGCCTGAGCCTGATCGAGGCGATGGCGATGGGGATGCCGGTGATCGCGCTCGCCACCACTGAGGCGGTCGCCGCCGTACCCGCGTCGGCCGGGGTGCTCGACACCCGGGTGCAGACCCTGGTCGACGCCGCCGTCTGGCTGATCGAGGAGCCCGCTGCCGCACGCCAGCTGGGCGACGAGGCGCGGCGTGCCGCGCGGACCCGTTACGGACTGGACCGCTTCCTCGCGGACTGGGACGAGCTGCTGGAGGAGGCGCAATGCGCATCGCGATGATCTCGGAGCATGCCAGCCCGCTCGCCGCGCTCGGCGGAGTGGACGCCGGTGGGCAGAACACGCACGTCGCCGAGCTGTCCACCGCGTTGGCGGCGGAGGGCCACGAGGTGCGGGTCTACACCCGACGGGACGCCCCCGACCTGCCGGAACTCGCAGAACTGGACAACGGGGTGTCGGTGGTGCACGTGCCGGCCGGGCCGGCCGAACACATCGGCAAGGACGATCTGCTGCCGCACATGGCGGAGTTCAGCCACTGGCTGGTCCGGCAGTGGGGCAGCGGCGAGTGGACACCGGCCGTCGCCCACGCCCATTTCTGGATGAGCGGCCTGGCGGCGGTCACCGCCGGCCGGCTCACCGAGGTGCCGGTGGTGCAGACCTATCACGCGCTGGGCACGGTCAAACGACGCCACCAGGGTGCCATGGACACCTCTCCGCCCCGACGCATCGGCTACGAACGGGCACTGGGGCGCAGCGTCGACCGGGTCATCGCGCAATCCCAGGACGAGGTGGCCGAGTTGATCCGGATGGGGGTACCCCGGGCCCGGCTGTCGGTGGTGCCGTCCGGCGTCAACGAACAGACCTTCGCGCCGGACGGCCCGGTCGCCGACCGGATCCCGGGCCGGCCCCGGGTGCTGACCGTGGGTCGGCTGGTCGCGCGCAAAGGCTTCCAGGACGTCGTCCGGGCCATGCAGTTGGTGCCGGACGCCGAGTGCGTCATCGTCGGCGGGCCGCCGGGCAGCGACCTCGACGCCGATCCGCAGGCCTGTCAGCTGCGCCGACTCGCCGAGGACTGCGGGGTCGGCGACCGGGTCCGGCTGGTGGGCGCGGTGCCCCGGGAGGAAATGCCCCGCTGGTACCGCTCCGCCGACGTGCTGGTCGCTGCGCCCTGGTACGAGCCGTTCGGGCTCACTCCGCTGGAGGCGATGGCCTGCGGCGTACCGGTGATCGGCACCGCGGTCGGCGGACTGACCGACACCGTCGTCGACGGGCTGACCGGCGACCTGGTCGCGCCCAGGGATCCGCGCGCTCTCGGGATGGCGATGCGTCGGCTGCTCAGCGACCGGGTGCGCCGGTTCGCGTACGCGACCGCCGCGCTGGACCGCGCCCGCCAGTGCTACTCGTGGCGGCGGGCGGCCGAGCAGCTCGTCGCCGTCTACGCGACGGTCAGCGGGGTGCGCCAACCGAGCCGGGTGGTGGCTTGAGATGGCCGACGCCAACACGGTGCTCGACGAGCACCTCGCCGGTCTGGCCGAGGCGATGTTGCCGTACCGGCGGGTGGCGAGCCGGCTGGGACGCTGGGGCAGTGACCTGGCCTGGACCCTCGGCCACGGTGGACGGCTGCTGGTCGCCGGCAACGGCGGCAGCGCGGCCGAAGCCCAGCACCTGGCGGCGGAGCTGGTCGGGAAGTTGCGCGACGACCGGACCCCGCTGTCGGCGATCGCGCTGACCGCGGAGACCTCCTCGCTGACGGCGATCAGCAACGACTTCGGCTTCGAGGAGGTGTTCGCCCGGCAGGTCCGCGCCCATGGCCGGCCCGGCGACATCCTGCTGCTCTTTTCCACCAGCGGCCGCAGCGGCAACCTGCTCGCCGCCGCCCGCGCCGGGCGCGACGTGGGGTTGCGCTGCTGGGCCTGTACGGGGCCGGCACCCAACCCGCTGGCCGAACTGTGCGCCGAGGTCCTCGCGGTGCCGGCGAAGGATCCGCAGGTCGTGCAGGAGCTGCATCTGGTCACCGCGCACCTGATCTGCGAGTACGTCGACCAGATGTTGCCGAGCGTGCTCGGCTTGGCGGGTGCCGTCGACTCGTTGACCGGGCTGGCGGCCGCTGGCGCCCCCACCGTGGCTGGCGCCCCCACCGCCGCTGGCGCGGCCACCGTCTCCGGCCTGCCCGTCGTCGACGCGAGCGGACACCGGCCGTGACCGCCGGCCGGATCGTTGTCGTCGGCGACACCCTGCTCGATCGTGACGTCGACGGTGCCGTCACCCGGGTCTGCCCGGACGCCCCGGCACCGGTGCTCGACGAGCGGCAGGTCACCGACCGGCCCGGGGGCGCCGGACTCGCGGCCCTGCTCGCCATCGGTCACGGACATCCGGTGGCGTTGGTCACCGCGCTCGCCGACGACGCCGCCGGTGCCCGGCTCGCCGGTCTGCTCACCGCCGCCGGGGTCGAACTGCACCCGTTGCCGTCGTCCGGGACCACCGCCGAGAAAATCCGCCTGCGGACCCGGGGCCAGGTGCTGCTACGCCTCGACCGGGGCGGGACGGGAAGCGCGATCGGGACGCTACCCGAACCGACCGAGGAACTACTTGCCCGCGCGACGGCGGTGGTGGTCAGTGACTACGGGCGTGGGCTGGCCCGGCTGCCGGCGCTGCGGGCCGCGTTGGCGGCCACCGCCGCCCCGGTGGTCTGGGATCCGCACCCTCGGGGCCCGGCGGCGGTGGCCGGGGTGCGGCTGGTCACTCCGAACGAGGTCGAGGTCCGCCAGCTCACCGGTGACCCGGCGGGTGGCGAGACCCGGATGGCCGCCGCCGCCCGCAGCGCGGCCGAGCTGCGCCGGCGGTGGCGGGTCGGCGCGGTCGCGGTCACCATGGGCGCCGACGGCGCGCTGCTGTGTCACGCGGGCGCGACACCGCTGATGGTCGCGGCACCGACCAGTGCCGACGGCGACACCTGCGGAGCCGGTGACCGGTTCGCCGCCGCGGCGGCGATCGCGCTGGCCGACGGGGCGCTGGTCTCCGAGGCGGTCCAGACGGCGGTACGGCAGGCCACGCGGTACGTCGCAGATGGTGGTGTCGCCGCCGTGCCGCGACTGTCCACCGCCGCCGCCACCGGGGTCGCCACTGGCATCGGTGGCGGCGGCATCGGCGCCGGGGTGTCGTGGTCGCTCGCGCCGTCCGCTGACGGGCCGGCACCGGAACCGGCCGGTGCGTCGGCTCCGGTGGCCGACCGGATCGGACTCGACGCCGTCGGTGCGCTCGCCGCCCGGGTCCGCGCGGCCGGCGGGACGGTGATCGCCACCGGCGGCTGCTTCGACCTGCTGCACGCCGGGCACGTGTCGGCCCTGCAGGCCGCCCGCCGGATGGGCGACTGCCTGATCGTCTGCCTGAACTCGGACGCGAGCGTGGCCCGGATCAAAGGCCCCGAGCGTCCACTCGTCGGTGAGCGGGATCGGGCCCGGCTGCTGGCCGCGCTGGGCTGCGTCGACGCGGTGGCGATCTTCGACGAGGACACTCCGGAGGCGGTGCTCGCCTGGCTGCGTCCCGACGTCTGGGTCAAGGGCGGCGACTACGCCGGCGGCGGAGCCGATCGACCCGACCTGCCCGAGGCCGATCTGGTCCGACGCTGGGGCGGCCAGACCGCCATCGTCCCGTACCTCGACGGACACTCCACCAGCAGCATGATCGCCGCCGCGCGCGCCGGCACCCGTCGGTCGACCACATCGTTCGTGTGACGGAAGGAATCCGATGACGAACCATGCCCTCGAGCCGGCGGTGCTCGTCACCGGCGGCGCCAGCGGCCTCGGCGCGGCGGTCGTCAGCCTGCTGGCGAAGTCCGGCCACCGGCCGTACGTGATCGACCGGCAGGCCCCCGCTGACGGAGTGCCGTGGGTCGAATGCGACCTGGCCGAAACCCGCGCCGCCGAATCCGCCACCCGGCGGATCGCCGACCAGGCAGGCGGACTGTCCGCTGTGGTGACCGCCGCCGGCATGGACGTTCCCGGCCGGCTCGCCGAACTGCCCGGCGAGACCTGGGAGCGGATCGTGACGGTGGACCTGCTGGCCACCGCCGCCGTGATCCGGGCCGCGCTGCCCTGGCTGGCCCGGGCCAACGGTCACGTCGTCACCGTGGCGTCCACGTTGGGTGTCAAGGCGGTCAGCGACGCCACCGCCTACTGCGCGGCCAAGTTCGGCGTGGTCGGGTTCACCCGTGCCCTCGCCGCCGAGCTCGCCGGCTCCGTCGGGGTGACCCTGCTGATCCCGGGCGGGATGCGGACCGCCTTCTTCGACGACCGTGACGTCCAGTACCGTCCCGGCGCGGACGCGGCGCTCAACGATCCTGGCAGCGTCGCCGCGGCGGTGTTGTTCGCGCTGCAGCAACCCGCCGGCTGTGCCGTACGCGAGCTGGTGGTCTGCGCCGACCGTGAGTCGTCGTACCCGTGATCCTGGTGCTGCGGGCGCTCGGCATCGGTGACCTGGTCACCGCCGTTCCGGCGCTGCGGGGGCTGCGCGCCGCGTACCCGGCGATGACCCTCACCCTGGCCGCGCCGGCCGGACTGGCCGCGCTGATCGACCTGATCGGCGTGGTGGACCGGCTGGTGCCGACCGTCGGGTTGGAGCCGGTGCGCTGGCTGGACGCCCCGCCGGACTGGGCGGTGAACCTGCACGGTCGCGGCCCGCAGTCGCACCAGGTGCTACGGGCGACCCGGCCGGGGCGGCTGTGGGCTTACGCCTGCCCGGCGGCCGACCACGACGACGGGCCGACCTGGCGCGACGACGAGCACGAGGTGCTGCGCTGGTGCCGGCTTCTGACCTGGTACGGCGTGGAGTGCGACCCGACCGATCTGACGCTGCCCCGACCCCCACCGGACCGGGTTCCGGTGGGGGTGACCGTGCTGCACCCGGGAGCCGCCTCGGCGCGGCGGCGCTGGCCGGCGGACCGGTTCGGGGTGCTGGCCCGCCGGCTCACCGACGCCGGCCACCGGGTGGTGATCACCGGATCGCCGGGGGAGCGGACCCTCGCCGAGGCGGTGGCGGCCGTCGCCGACCTGCCCGGCACCGCCGTGTACGCCGGCCGGATGGACCTGTTCCGGTTCAGCGCCCTGCTGTCCCACGCCCGGTTGCTGGTGAGCGGGGACACCGGAGCCGGGCACCTGGCCACCGCGTTCGGAGTACCGTCGGTGCTGCTGTTCGGGCCGACGTCGCCGGCCCGGTGGGGTCCGCTGATCGACCGGGAGATCCACCAGGTCCTGCAGTATCCGGCGCTGTCCGAGGGCACCGAGGAGCCGGCTGACGCCGACGGGTACGCGGAGCCGGCTGACGCCGTACCGCATCCGGCGCTGGCGGCGATCTGTGTCGACGAGGTGCTCGCCGCGATCGGTGAGGTGCAACGCGGTGCGGCTGCGACGCAGTGACCTGGCCCGACCGGGCTACCGGCGACGCCGCCGAGGTCGCGGCGTCACGTTCCTGGACACCGACGGGCGTCCGCTCACCGACCACGCCGAACTCGCCCGGCTGCGGGAACTGGTGATCCCGCCCGCGTGGCGGGACGTGTGGATCAGCCCCCACCCGGCCGGCCACATCCAGGCGGTCGGGACCGACGCCGCCGGTCGTCGGCAGTACCTCTACCATCCGCAGTGGCGGGCCCGCCGGGACACCGCGAAGTTCGAGCACGTCCGGCGGGTCGCCGAGCGGCTGCCCCGACTGCGTCGGCGGGTGGCGGCCGATCTGCGCGGCGGGGGCCTGCGCCGGGAGCGGGTGCTGGCCACCGTGGTCCGCCTACTCGACCTGGGCATGTTCCGGATCGGCAGCGACCAGTACGCCGACGGCGACGATCCGACCTTCGGCGTCGCCACGCTGCGGTCGACACACACCCGGGTCGGTCGGGGCTGCGTCGTCCTCGACTTCCCCGCCAAGGGTGGGATCCCGCAGGTGCGCCGGATCACCGACCCGCAGGTGTGCGCGGTGTTGCGTGATCTGCGTCGGCGTCGCACCGGCGAGCAGCGGCTGTTCTGCTACTGGGACGGGCGACAGTGGCGCGAGGTGCACAGCGACGAGATCAACTCGTACCTGCGTGCGGCGAGTGGCACCGACATGACCGCGAAGGATTTTCGTACCTGGCACGCCACGGTTCGGGCCGCCACGACGCTCGCCCGGGGTGGGGTGCCCCGCTCGACCGCCGCCCGGCGGCGGGCGGTGGCGGCGGCCATGCGTGACGTCGCCGACCTGCTGGGCAACACGCCGACCGTGGCGCGCGCCTCCTACGTCGACCCACGGGTGGTCGAGCTGTTCCACCGAGGTCACGTGGTCCGGCTCGGCCGTGCCGCCGTGCCCGACGACGGCGGCGGACCGCCCTCGGCCGCCGCCGAGGACGCGGTCCGCCGCCTCCTGCCGCTACCGGAATGCGGGCCAGTGCTCCGGCCTTCAGGCCGGGGGTGAAGGCCCGCGCTGGGAGGGCCGCCAGGGCCCGAGCAGTGTTCTAACCTGGCTGGTTCTGCTGCTCGATGTACCGCTTCACGGCGCTCGGTGGCGCGCCGGCGACGGAGCCGGCGAAGTACGAGCCTGACCAGAGCTTGTCGGCCCGGTAGAAGTGGCGTGCGAGGTCGGGGAATTCCTGCCGCAGGCGGCGCGACGAGACGCCCTTGAGTGAGTTGACCAGGCGGGAAACGGCGACTTTGGGTGGGTGGTTGACCAGCAGGTGGTGGTTGTGGCCGCCGTTGAACTCGACCAGTTCGGCCTCGAAGTCGGCGCACACGTCCCGCATGATCTGTTCCAAGCGGGTCGGGTCGCGTCTCGCCGCCATTGCGGCATGGCGTCTCGCCGTCACCGCTACGTGGTCGCTCCGCCATCGGCGTCCGCCGTGCCCTTGGCGTCCGCCGTGCCCTTGGTGTCCGCCGCGCCGCCGGCCCCGGCTTTGACGTACGTCGGGTGCAGGTTGACCGGCTGGGCCTCCTCGCGCCGCTGACGCGAGCGTAGCCGCAGGTTGAGGAACTCGACGAAGACCGAGAAGGCGATCGGCCCGTACACGTAGCCCTTGGCGATGTGCTGCCCGAGCCCTTCGGCGATCAGGCTGCCGCCGATCAGCAGCAGGAACGACAACGCCAACATCTTCACCGTGGGATGGCGGTTGACGAACGCGCTCACCGTACCGGCGGAGACCAGCATGATGACCATCGCCACCACGACCGCGGCGACCATGATGAACAGTTGCTCGACCATGCCGACCGCGGTGATCACCGAGTCGAGGGAGAACACCACGTCCAGGACGAGGATCTGCGCGATGACCGACGCGAAGGACGCGGTCTTGCGGCTGGTCCCGTGATCGGCGCCTTCGAGATGTTCGTGGATCTCGTAGGTCGCTTTGACCAGCAGGAACAGACCACCGAGCAGCAGGATCAGATCCCGGCCGGAGATCTCCTGGCCGAACACCGTGAACAGCGGCGCGGTCAGCCCGATCACCCAGGACAGCGAGGCCAGCAGCAACAGCCGGGTGATCAGCGCCAGTGACAGGCCGATGGTCCGGGCGCGGGCCTGCTGATGCTCGGGAAGCCGGCCGGCGAGAATCGAGATGAACACGATGTTGTCGATGCCCAGCACGATTTCGAGCAGCAGCAGGGTCGCGAACGCGATCCACAGCTCGGGGCTGGTGAGAAGCTCCATGACGCTCCCAGGTCAAGGGGTGTGCCTACCGAGCCGCCACGGCTCGCGGTAGGAGACCGTACTGGTCGGCGTCAAACCCGCCCCGGCCGGGATGACCCTGGCTCAGTCGTTGAGCACGTGCGCGAGCTGGTCGCGGAACCGTCGCTCCGACTCGCTGACCGTCTCGCCGCCGATGCCCAGCAGGCCGCCGGTCGACGCGGCGCTGACCACCTGTTCGGCGATGCCGACCAGCCAGTGCTTGTACGCTCCGGCCTCGCCGTCGTCGACCCGTTGGGCGAGCAGCCGGGCCGCCTCGGTCGCCCGGGCCAGCACGTCGGCGATCAGGGCCTGCGGATCCGTCGGCTCCAGCACCGGCAGCTCCTCGCCGGCCTCCGGATCGCCGACCCGACTCACCAGCTCGCCGGCGACCGCCGCGACCAGCGGACTGGCCGACTCCCGGCCGGCGCCGATCGCATCCAGACCGGCGGCGTTCTCGGCCCGGGTCCGCCGCCCGCCGTCGGACTCGGCGGCGCTCGCCGCGGTCAGCACCGCGTGCGGCAGCCCGACCAGCAGTCCCCATTCCGCGTCGGAGAACCCGAGTGCGGTGTACACCGGCACGTCCGTCACGCTCATGCCCCTCTCCACCAGTGATCCCGCCCAGGCTAGTGCCCGCCGGGTGATTCATCAGCGCGGCTCGGCGGTCAGGAGTCCCTGTTCGCTGACCACCGGCACCGACAATGTCTTGTATCCGATGTCGTCGAACAGGACGGTCATCCGGTCTTCTTCGTAGCCGAGGACCATGCCGGCGCCCCATTCGCCGTGTCGCACCATACTGTGCACGGGGAAGGGCCCGGCGGCGCCGTCGTCCGGGGTGCTGTTGCCGGCGTGGCAACTGTCGCAGTGGCCGCACACCTCGGCCATGTGCTCGCCGAAGTAGGCGAGCAGCGTCTGGCTGCGGCAGCCCTGGGCCTGCGCGAAGGCGCGCATCATGTCGGTCCGGGATCGTTGCAGCGTCTGGCGTCGGGCGGCGGCGGCCAGCACCTCGGTGGCGGCGTCGGCGGGTGACGGGGCGTACGGTGGTCGCGTCACCCGGTTGGCCCCGACGGTACGGGCGGCACCGACCTCTTCCAGCAGGGCGAGCAGGCGGCCGAGTTTGCGGGCGCCCAGCCCGGTCCGCTCCCGCAGCGCGGCGCGGGTGACCGGCGCGGCCCGCAGCAGCGCGGCCAGGTCCCGGACCTCGTCGGCGTCGGGTGGGCTGGTGGTGAAGTAGCGCTGGAGTCCGACGTCTTCGGCCCGCCACAGCAGCAGGGCCCGGGCGGGTTCCCCGTCGCGGCCGCCACGGCCGATCTCCTGCAGGTAGCTGTCCGGCGAGTCGGGCAGTGCCGTGTGGACGACCCACCGGATGTCGGGTTTGTCGATGCCCATCCCGAACGCCGAGGTGGCCACCATCACCGGTACGGCGCCGTCGATGAAGTCCTGGTGCAGGCTGTCCCGCGCGGCTGCGGGCATTCCGCCGTGGTAGCAGTGCGCCGGATATCCGTCGCCGGTGAGCCGCTCGGCGAGTTCCTCGGCCGCGCGTCGGGTCGGCACGTAGACGATCCCCGGCGGTCGTTCGACGTCGAGCAGGCCGAGCAGCCGTCGCCAGCGATAGTCCTCGGTCGGGCAGTGCGCCACTTCGAGGAAGAGGTTCGGCCGGTCCAGGCCGGCGACGACCAGGTGCGGGTCGGTCAGGCCGAGCCGCGCCACGATGTCGTCGCGGACCGGCGGCGAGGCGGTGGCGGTCAGCGCCACCACCGGCGGGCGGCCGAGTTCACGGACGAGATGACCGATGGACAGGTAGTCGGGCCGGAAGTCGTGCCCCCAGGCGGAGACGCAGTGCGCCTCGTCGACGGCGATCATGGCCGGCCGAAGTGCCCGGACCTCGGCGAGCCGGTGTGGGTCGCAGAGCTGTTCGGGGGTGGTGAACAGGAACCGTGCCCGGCCGTGTCGGACGTCGTCCAGCGCGGCCTGCCGTTGCGCCGGTGATTCGGCCGAGCTGATCCGTACGGCCCGCAGGTCCGGCTGGTCACGATCGTTGAGCGCGGTGATCTGGTCCTGTTGCAGCGCCAGTAGCGGTGAGATGACCACGGTCGGTCCGGGCAGTAGCACCGCCGGGATCTGGTAGACGGCCGACTTGCCCGCGCCGGTCGGCAGGACGACCAGGGTGTCCCGGCCTTTGAGTAGTGCGCGCATGGCGCCGAGTTGGCCGGGACGCAGCGCGGACCAGCCGAATCGTTGGCGGGCGACGCGGCGCAGGCGGGGTGAGTGCAACGGCAGCTTCATCGGAGGCCGTGGTTACCCGGTGCGCGCGGTGGCCAAACGGCGTCGGGTTCAGCGGCGCTTGCCGAACACCGCCGGTTCAGCGGCGCTTGCCGAACATCGCGCGCAACGCGGCGAGGAGCAACAGGATGCCCAGCACGGCGCCGACGACCTGGACGCCCGGGATGTCCTGCCAGCTGGTTTCCTGGGCGACCCACCGGATGTCGTCGGCGGCGCGAAGGACGAACGGTGCCATCCACGCACTGTGCCACAGCGGTCACTGAGGCGACAGGGTCGGCCTGATCTCGTTTAATAGGAAGGTTTATTGACTAATAATCCGGGCGGTGTGACCATGGGCTGCGACCGGCGGTCGGTCGAACGTTCGATTGTCGTGGCACGACCGGAGGTGCGCGCCGGATGGCGGATCGCAGTCCCACCCTGCGCCGGATGGCGGCCAGCGTGCTGCAGCCCGGGTTCGAGGGAACCGTCGCACCGGCCTGGGTACGCCGGTGGACCGCCGACGGGCTGGGCGCCGTCGTGCTCTTCGCCCGCAACGTCCGCGACCCCGAGCAGGTCGCGGCGCTCACCGCCCAACTGCGGGCCGAACGCCCCGACGTCCTGATCGCCATTGACGAGGAGGCCGGCGACGTCACCCGCATCGAGTCCGGCTCGGGCAGCTCACGACCGGGCAGCCTGGCGCTGGGGGCCGTCGACGACGTCGGGTTGACCGAACACGTCGCCCGCGACCTCGGTCACGAACTGGCGTACCTCGGAATCTCCCTCGACTACGCGCCGGTGGCCGACGTCAACGTCGACCCGGACAACCCGGTGATCGGGGTACGGGCCTTCGGCGCGGACCCGGACCTGGTCGCCCGCCACACCGCCGCCTGGACCCGTGGCCTGCAGCACGCGGGAGTCGCCGCCTGCGCCAAGCACTTCCCCGGACACGGCGACACCAGCGTCGACTCGCACGTCGACGTGCCCCGGATCACCGGCGACCGGACCCGACTGGACACCGTGGAACTCCTGCCGTTCCGCGCCGCGATCGCCGCCGGCACCAAGGCGGTCATGACCGGTCATCTCCTGGTGCCGGCGATCGACCCGACCTGGCCGGCGACCCTGAGCCACCGGGTACTGACCGACCTGCTCCGTGAGGAACTCGGCTTCGACGGAGCGGTGATCACCGACGGGATCGAGATGCGGGCGGTCACCCGGCGGTTCGGTCTGGCCGGGGCCACCGTACGGGCGATCGCCGCCGGCGTCGACGCGGTCTGCGTCGGTGGCGGGCACGCCGACGAGCAGACCGTACGGCTGCTGCGGGACGCGATCGTCGACGCCGTGGTCGCCGGGCGGTTGCCCGAGCGGCGGCTGGCGCAGGCCGCCGACCGGGTGGGCCGGCTGGCCGGATGGACCCTGCGGCATCGGGCCGCGCACTCCCCGTCGCCACCGGCCGCCGGTCCCGCGAGGTCCACCATCGAGGTACGGCCGGCCCTGGCGACGGCCCGGCCGGGGCACTCGGCGATCGGGCTGGTCGCGGCTCGCCGAGCCGTCCGGGTGCGGCCCGGCACCGACCTGCCACTGCGTCGAGCGCCGCACGTCGTGGAGTTCGCCCCGGCCCACAACATCGCGATCGGCGCCGAGACCCCGTGGGGCCTGGCCGCGTCGCTGACCGAACTGCTTCCGGGCACCACCCTCGCCCGGGTCACCGCCGACGACCCACCGCGGGTCGCCGCGCCGCCCGACCACCTCGACCCGGCCTCGACGGCCCGCCGCCCGGAGACCGCCCCGGCCGCCGACCGCCCGCTGGTGCTGGTCGTGCGGGATCTGCACCGGCACCCGTGGATGTCGGCAGCGGTCGACCAGGCCCTGGTCGACCGTCCGGACGCCATCGTGGTGGAGCTCGGTGTCCCGGTTCTGGTGACCGGTGGTGGCTACCTGGCGACGTACGGGGCGAGCCGCGCCAACGCTCGGGCGGCGGCCGAGTTGCTCGCCGGGCACCGGTCGACCGACCGCACGGAGCCGGATCCGGAGCCGGGACTAGGTCCAGGTCCGGTCGATCCCGCCGGTCCGGTGGATCCTGAACCGGTCGCCGCGTTCCACCGGTCAGCCGGCGATGCGTAGGATCCGGTCGTCGTCATCGGCAGGTGATCCGCGACCATCGCGGTTGGAGGTCAGCACCCACAGCGATCCGTCCGGTGCCACCGCGACGTGCCGCAGCCGTCCGTGATCCCCGCTCAGTAGGGACTCTGGCTGCTCGCCGCCGGGTCCGATCCGATACAGCCGTTCGCCGCGCAGGCAGGCCAACCAGATCCTGCCCTGGTGAAAAGCGATGCCGCTGGGCGAGGCGTCCCGGGTCGCCCAGGTCGCCACCGGATCGACGAACTCGGCGAGTTCGGCCACCCCTTCGGCGATCGGCCAGCCGTAGTTGCCACCGGCCTCGATCCGGTTCAGCTCGTCGTGCTGGTTCTGGCCGAACTCGCTGGCGAACAGCACACCGTCCGGTCCCCAGGCCAAGCCCTGGACGTTGCGGTGCCCCAGGCTGTAGATCGGGGAGCCGGGGAACGGGTTGTCCGGCGGTGTCTCGCCCTCCGGGGTCAACCGCAGGATCTTCCCGGCGAGGGTGGACCGGTCCTGGGCGGCGTCGCGCTGGCCGGCGTCGCCGGTGCCGGCGTAGAGCATCCCGTCCGGGCCGAACGCGATCCGCCCGCCGTTGTGGGTACGGGCCCGGGGGATTCCGGTCAGCACCGGTTCCGGCGTGTCCACGGTCGAGGCGTCGGACAGGCGCAGCCGGGCGATCCGGTTGTCGTCGGCTGTCGTGTAGTACAGGTAGACCCAGCCGTCGCTGGCGTAGTCGGGGGAGACCGCGACCCCCAACAGGCCGCCCTCGCCGCCACTGGCGACGCCGGGCACCCGGGTGAGCTGGCGGGTGGCACCCGTGGGGTCGACGGCCAACAGCCGCGCGCTGTCCCGTTCGGTCACCAGGGCGGTGCCGTCGGGCAGGAACGCCATATCCCAGGGGGCCGCCAGGCCGGTGGTGACGACCCGTACCTCGGTCTCGGCCTCGGGTGTGTCGGAGACGGTCGGGTCGCTGAACCAGCCCAGCCAGCTACCGGCGGTGACCGTCGCGGCCACGACCGCGACCACGACGGCGAGCGCGACGACCGTACGGACCACTCTGCCCGGGCGCCGATCGGCCGGGCGCCGATCAGTCACCGGTGCCGGACACCATGGCGGCGAATTCGGGGTGACGCTCGATGAAGGCGGCGATGAAGGGGCATTGTGGCACTACCTGCTCGCCCCGGTCGCGGATCTGTTCGAGCAGGCCCCGGGCGAGAGCGTCACCCGCGCCCTGTCCCCGGTAGGACGGATCGATCTCGGTGTGCGTCACGACGACGGCACCGGGGCGGACCCGGTAGCTTGCGAACCCGGCCAGCCCGTCGTCGATCAGGATCTCGAACCGGCTTCGGGCCGGATTGTCTGTCACCAGAATCGTCACCGCAGGGCACCTCCTCGACTGCGCCGAGCCTAGCCGACCGGGGCGCCCGAGCTCAGGCATGGCCACCGAGCAAGGCGCGGCCACGGAGCAGGCAGGACCGGTCCGTACCGTCGAGGCCGACCGGTGCTGGTGGGGCGTCGGTACGCTTGACCCCGTGACGATTCTCCCCTTCCTGTCTTCGATCTCGCCGCTGCGGCTCGCCCGGTCGGCCCGACGCGACGTGTCCCGGCTGGCCGGCCTGGCGGCGGCGCTGATCCTCGGTGTCGCCCTGCTGACCGGCTGCAGCTCCGAGGGGGCCAGCACCGAGTGTGGGCTGGACGCCTGCACCGTCACCTTCGACCGTGGCGTACAGGCCAGCGCCAACATCCTCGGCGTGGAAGCGAAGCTCATCGGTTCCGAGGCCGACCGGGTCACCGTCGAGATCGCCGGTGAACAGCTCACGCTCACCGTCGGCGAGCAGGCGACCGAGGTGGCCGGGTTGGCGGTCAGCCTGCAGCAGGTCACCGAGTCCCAGGTGGTGGTGCGGATCGCCCGGCAGTGACCCGACCGCCGGCGGGAGGTTTGGCGATGTTCGGCAACGGTCAATGATGCGGCCATGCCGAACACCCAAGATGCCCGTCGGACCGCCAATCAGGTCGGTGACAGCCGCTGGCTCGAACTGCTCGCCCGGGTCGGTTTCATCGGATACGGAATCGTTCACCTGCTGGTCGCCTGGCTTGCGTTGCAGATCGCGTTCGGTCGCTCCGCCGCCGATGGCGACCAGTCCGGTGCCATGCGTACGTTGGCCGCTCAGCCGTTGGGCGGTGTACTGCTGATCGCGATCGCGGTGGGACTCACCGCGATGGCGATCTGGCAGGCGATCGAAGCCGCCGTCGGGCACCGGGCCGAGCAGGGTCGGGACCGGGTCCTCGAACGGGTCATCTCGGCCGGTCGCACCGCCGTCTACCTCTCGTTCGCCTGGACGGCGGTCCAGGTCTTCCGCAACGCCGGCTCCGACACGGCCGACCAGCAGCAGGCGCTGAGCGAGCGGGTGATGTCCGCCCCCGGTGGACGGTGGCTGGTCGGGGTGGCGGGACTGGTGCTGGTCGGGATCGGTGCGGGCATGATTTTCAACGGAGCCACCCGCCGGTTCGAGAAGCAGCTGAAGACGGGCGCGATGAGCGCGCGGGTCCGCCAGGTCACCTGCCGGCTCGGCATGGTCGGATACGTGGCGAAGGGCATCGCGTACGGCACCGCCGGCGTGCTCGTCGTCGTCGCGGCGGTGCAGTACGACCCGGAGCGGGCCCGTGGTCTGGACGCGGCCCTGCGCGCCCTGCGCGAGCAGGCCTACGGCACGATCCTGCTCACGTTGGTCGCCGCCGGCTTCGCGGCGTTCGGCATCTACTGCTTCGCCCAGTCGCGCTACCGCAAGGTGTGATCCCCGGCCGGAGCGTCGAGGGGCTGAGTCCGGCCCGGCACACGCCGGGCCGGACTTAGCGTGTGCCGGATCACTAGCGGAGTGGCACGCGTGACAGGGCTACTCCACTTGCGGCATTGTTGGCGGTTTGTCACCGATGATTCGTACTGTGGAGGGAGAGGCAATCGTGCATCCCGCTGTCTGGACGGCGATCGTCACCGGGGGCGCGGCGGTGTTCGCGGTGGTCTTCGTGGTGGCGGTCCACCGGGTGATCCGTCGACTCGGCCGCCGTTCGCTGCTGCTGGCCGAGCTGTCCGCGCACGCGCACCGCGCGCTGCTGGTGGCGGCCACCGCGGCGGCGGTCCAGTTCGCCGTCCGCTTCACGACCGGGTTCGCCGCCGGCGAGCCATGGCGCGCGGGACTGCTGCACGTGCTGGTGCTCGCGACGATCGCGTCCTGCTCGTGGCTGGTCGCCGCGTTGCTGCTGGCGTTCGAGGACACCACGCTGGCCCGCTTCCGGACCGACGTGCCGGACAACCGGCACGCCCGCCGGTTGCACACCCAGGTGGTGATGTTGCGTCGGGTCACCATCGCGGTGATCGTCGTGCTCACCGCAGGGGTGATGCTGATGACGTTCCCGGCCGTACGGGGCGTCGGTGCCAGTCTGCTCGCGTCCGCCGGGGTGATCGGTGTGGTCGCCGCGTTGGCGGCGCAGAGCGTCCTCGGCAACGTCTTCGCCGGGCTGCAGCTCGCGTTCAGCGACGCGGTGCGCATCGACGACGTCGTGGTGGTCGAAGGCGAGTGGGGCCGGATCGAGGAACTCACCCTTAGCTACGTGGTGGTGCACATCTGGGACGACCGCCGGCTGATCCTGCCGACCTCGTACTTCACCACCAAGCCGTTCCAGAACTGGACCCGGACCAGAGCAGCGGTGCTCGGCACGGCGGAGTTCGACCTCGACTGGTCGGTGCCGGTGCAGCCGATGCGGGAGGAACTGCGCCGCGCGGTGGAGGGGTCGCAGCTGTGGGACGGACGGGTCTGCGTCCTGCAGGTCACCGAGGCGACCGGCGGTACGGTCCGGCTTCGGGCCCTGGTCAGCGCCGCCGACTCGCCGACCCTGTGGGACCTGCGGTGCCTGGTCCGTGAGCACTTGGTCCGGTGGGTCCGGGAGCAGTCGCCGATCGCGTTGCCCCGGTGGCGTGCCGAGGTGGGCGACGGCGACGGGATGCTGGACTGGCTGGATTCCCGGCGGACGGAAGCCGCCGACCGGGTGCTCGCCGGCCGGGTACCGGACGACGCCCGGTCGTTGGACCACGACGGCCCCGCGTCGGACGGCGAACTGCCCGACGACGCCAGGCTGTTCGGCGGCGGCGCCGAGGGCGATGCCCGCGCCTCGGTGTTCGTCGGCCCGGACGACGTGGTCGGCCCGGACCGGGTAGTCGACGACCCCGACAAGGGGGCCGACGACCCGGACGGGCCGGGCGACCACAGGGATGACAGGTTCGCCGGCCCGGACGAGGACCTCGCCGGTCGCGACACAGCCTTCGCCGGTCGCGACACAGCCTTCGCCGGTCGGGACAAGGCCTTCGCCGGTCGGCACGAAACACCCGCGCCTGATCGTCGTCAGCAGGATTGATCCGGGCCCCACGCGGGCATACAGCGTCGAACAGCGGGAAAGGAGGCAATCAGATGGCCGACGTCTTGCACCGGCCGCCCGCCGACCGGGCCACCGACGATCGGTCCACCGCCGAACTCGTCCAGCAGGCCGGTGAGCAGATTTCCCGGCTGGTCCGCGACGAGTTGGCGTTGGCCCGAGCCGAATTGACGGAAAAGGGTAAGCATGCCGGTTTCGGCATTGGCTTGTTCGGCGGCGGTGGCGTTCTCGCCCTGTACGGCCTGGCCACCCTGATCGCGGCGGCCGTGCTGCTGCTGGGCCAGGCGTGGCCGCCCTGGGTGGCGGCGTTGACCATCGCGGTCCTGCTCTTCGCGCTGGCCGGTGGCCTGGCGATCGCCGGCCGACGTCAGGTCCGCCAGGCCGCGCCGGCGGTGCCGACGGCGGCCGCCGACAGCGTACGTGCGGACGTGACCGTGGTGAGCGCCGCGATGAAGCGGGGGAGGCGGTCATGACCCCGCACCCTCCCGGTACGAACGGCAACGGCAGCGGCGATCTCGAACTGCTCCGCGCCGAGATCCGGCAGACCCGGGCCGAGCTCGGCCAGACGGTACAGGCGCTGGCCGCGAAGACCGACGTCAAGAGCCGGGTGCGGCTCGGCGCGGCACGTACCGGACAGCGTCTGCGCGACCAGGCCACCGGGGCGGTCCAGCGGGCCCGCCGGACGGACCTGCGCCGTCAGGTTCCGGCTATGGTGGCCCGGCGGACTCCCGCGTTGGTGGTGTCCGGTGCGACGGTCGCGGTGGTCGTGGTGGTGTGGCTGATGATGAGAGGAAGGCGTCGGTGAGCAAGCCGGTCAACAAGTTGGCCTACCGTCCGGTGGGGCTGGTACTGGGATTCGCCGCCGGGGCGTTGGCGGGCGTCGTTTTCCGACAGGTCTGGAAGTTGGCGGCCGGCGAGGACGACGCACCCAGCCCGATCGACGAGGAACGAGGCTGGGGCGAGGTGCTCGCCGCCGCCGCCCTGCAGGGCGCGATCTTCTCGGTCGTACGGGCCGCGGTGGACCGGGGCGGTGCCACCGGGGTACGCCGGTTGACCGGCCGCTGGCCTAGCTGACCAGGGTGGCCGTGCCGGTCGGCGGTCGGCCGAGGACCCCTGGTTTCGAGTCCGCCACGAGGGGGATGAGGGGCGTCTCAGGTCACATGTCGGCGACGTTCGTCAGGTAGGCTGTGCGAAGTTTTTGCGTACGTGGTTTGCTGTCCACGCTGTTGCGAGACAGCGTGGGTTGAGAGTCCTCCTTCACCGGGGGCCACCTCAGGCGCCGCTGCTCGAAAACGGCCAACCGGCCGCACGGCGTGCTTGGCCGCCAGTTTCAGAAGGAGATACACATGGCGCAGGGAACCGTGAAGTGGTTCAACGCAGACAAGGGCTTCGGCTTCATCACCGTCGACGGCGGGGGTGCTGACGTGTTCGTCCACTTCTCGGCCATCCAGACCAGCGGCTACCGGACGCTGGAGGAGAACCAGCGGGTGGAGTTCGAGATCGCCCAAGGCCAGAAGGGCCCGCAGGCTGAGCAGGTCCGCCCCATCTGATCCCAGCGGCCGGCGCCCTGCCGGTCCTGGCACTGACCCGCAACGGTCGTGACAAGAGCCTCGCACCCTGGCCGGGATGCGAGGCTCTTGGCTGTACCGGACGCTTGGCTGTACCGGACGCTCGTGGCCGTGCCGGACGGCGGTCACCAGCGGTGGTGGACCTGCGGGCGGATCAGTTCGTCGTAGACGGCGGCCACCGCCCGATGGGTCTCCTCGTCCAACGGGGCGAGCTCACCGGCCGTCGCGTTGTCCCGCGCCTGCTGCGGATTGCGCGCACCGGGAATGGCCACGGTGACCCCGGGCTGGTCCAGCAGCCACCGCAGCGCGAACTGCGCCATGGTCACCTGCTCGCCGACCAGCGGCGCGAGGCGGCGGACGGCGGCCAGCCCGATGGCGAAGTCCACCCCGGAGAAGGTTTCGCCGACGTCGAACGCGGTCCCTTCACGGTTGAACGTGCGATGGTCGTCGTCGGCGAACCGGGTCTGTTCGTCGTAGCGGCCGGAGAGCAGTCCGCTGGCCAGCGGCACCCGCGCGATGATCCCCACGCCGGCGGCCCGCGCGGCCGGCAGGACCCGTTCGAGCGGCTTGAGACGGAACGCGTTGAGGATGATCTGCACGCTGGCCACGGTCGGCCGGGCGATCGCCGCCAACGCCTCGTCGACGGTTTCCACGCTCACCCCGTACGCGGCGATCCGTTTCTCGGCGACCAGGGTGTCCAGTGCGTCGTAGACCCCGTCGGTGTGCAGGACCTCGGTCGGCGGGCAGTGCAGCTGGACCAGGTCCAGGGTGTCCATGCCCAGGTTGGTACGCGACCGGTCGGTCCAGGCCCGGAAGTTGTCCAGCACGTACGCGTCGGCCCGCTGGGCGACCCGGCGGCCCATCTTGGTGGCCACGAACAGGTCGGCCCCGGCCGGCCGGTTCCGCAGGAAACGACCGATGATCCGCTCACTGCGGCCGTCGCCGTACACGTCGGCGGTGTCCAGGAAGGTGGTGCCCGCCTCGACGGCGGCGGTCAGCGTGGCCAGCGCGTCGTCCTCGCTGACCGTTCCCCAGTCCGCGCCGAGCTGCCAGGCCCCGAGGCCGACGGCTCCCACGGTGCGGCCGAGCCGCACAAACGTTCGCTTGTCCACCGGCTGAGCCTAGACGACCGGCCGGCGAGCCCGTCCGGCCGGCCGGAGAACCCGGACGACCGCCCGGACGGTACGCTCGGCGCTGCCCGTCGCGCGAGGAGGCTGAGCAGTCAGGTGACCGAGTTGCCAGTGCCATCGGGTCCGTCGCCGGACCTGTCGGCGTTCATCGCCGGTCTGCCCAAGGTCGAGTTGCACGTGCACCACGTCGGTTCGGCCTCGCCCCGGATCGTCGCCGAACTCGCGCAGCGACACGAGGGGCACAGCCCGGTGCCCACGGATCCCGCCGCCCTGGCCGACTACTTCGTCTTCCGGGACTTCGCCCACTTCATCGAGATCTATCTGAGTGTGGTCGATGTGATCCGGGACGACGAGGACGTCTGGACGCTCACCTACGAGGTGGCCCGTGAACTCGCCGGGCAGCAGGTCCGCTACGCCGAGCTCACGGTGACGCCGTACTCGCACGTGCGTCGGGGGATCGCCGCCCCGGCGTTCTGCGCGGCGATCGAGGACGCCCGCCAGCGGGCCCGGGCCGACTTCGGGGTGGAGCTGCGCTGGTGCTTCGACATCCCGGGTGAGGCGGGTCTGCCGGCGGCCGAGGAGACCCTGCGGATCTGTCTGGAGGAGGCACCGGACGGTCTGCTCAGCTTCGGTCTGGGTGGCCCGGAGATCGGGGTTCCCCGGCCGCAGTTCAAGCCGTACTTCGACCAGGCGCGGGCGGCCGGGTTGCACTCGGTGCCGCACGCGGGCGAGACCACCGGTCCGGAGACGATCTGGGACGCGGTACGGGAGTTGCGCGCCGAGCGGATCGGGCACGGCACGTCCTGCCTGCGGGACCCGAAGCTGGTCGAGCTGTTGGCGCAGCGGCGGATCCCGCTGGAGGTGTGCCCGACGTCCAACCTGCGTACCGGTGCCGTCCCGACGTTGGCCGCCCACCCGCTGCCCGACATGGTCGCCGCCGGTCTGCTGGTGACGATCAACTCCGACGATCCGCCGATGTTCGGCACCACCCTCAACCGGGAGTACGCCGTGGCGGCGTCCCTGCTCGACGGTGGTCCGCCGGTGCTGGCGGAGTTGGCGCGTAACGCGGTGACCGCGTCGTTCCTGCCCCGACCGGCGCAGGCGGCGCTGCTCAGCGAGATCGACGGTTACCTGGCGACGGCGACGGCGACCAGCTGATCCGGGTGCCCCGGGCGATCAGCAGCGCGACGACCACCGTCGCGACGAGCCCCGCCGTGCCGGCCGACGCCGGACCGGTACCGGGGTGTTCGCTCCAGCGGCCGTCGTCGAGCGCGTAGCCGGGGTCCTGCCAGCAGGCGAGGACCGCGATCACCAGCGCGCCGACGACCGCCGTCCACCGCAACAACCGGCGGCCGGACAGCACCGGTGCGTCGTCGGCGTCGGTGAGTGTCGAGTCGGTCTCTTGTCCGCCCCGCCGGGTCCCGGTCGGGGAGTTCCGTAGCGGCGCTGACACGTCGACCTGCCTCACTGCCGAGGGTGGGCGCGCGGCGGGACAGGGAGTTGGGGGACCGAGCCCCGCCGCGCGTGGGCGTCCCCTGGACCGGTGGTTCGGGACGGAACTGCGGGTGATGGTCCAAGGAACAGGTTGGGTTCGCAGCAGATGGTGCCATCCGTGGGCCGCCGACTGGAACGCCGTTAATCCAGACCTAAGGAAGACTTGCGTTTGGGGTGGGCGTGCGGGTCGTCGTTCGGCTCACCTGATCGAGGGCAGTCTCGACGGGTACACCGACTCAGTCGCGCGGCGATCGGTGCCGGAAGCGCGGCGGGTCGGCGTCCCGTTCCGCGCGGTCGGCCGGTTCCCGGTCCCGTCCGCTGCCACCGGCGCGGTCGCGGCCCCGGTCCTTGTCTCGGTCCCGGTCCTTGTCGCGGCCCCGGTCCCGGTTGCGGTCCTTGTCGCGTTCGCGGGCCAACCGGCCGACCAGGCCGAACCGGCTCACCGGCCGGGGTGGAGCGGCCTCCGCGTCGGCGAGCAGCATCACGACGCTGGCACCGCCGAGTCGGGCCCGGTCCAGGCTCACCGAGCCGTTGGCCTGCAACGCGACCCGTTTGGCGATGTCCAGTCCGAGTCCGGTGGAGCCCTGGTCGCTGGCGCCCCGGCGCAGCGCCCGGTCAGGGTTGGCGATGCCCGGTCCGGCGTCGTCGACCCGGATCGCCACGTACCCGTCCCGCCGGGAGACCGCCACCTCGAACGCGGTCCCCTGTGGGGTGTAGCGGAAGACGTTGCCGAGGACGGCGTCGAGGGCGGCCGCCAGCTCCGCGCGGGGGACCGGGACGGGTGTCCGCAGCTGGGCACCGATCACGTTGTAGGGCCGGTTCTGGTCGCCGGCCAGCGCCGACCAGAAGACCATCCGGTCCCGGACCACCTCGCTGACGTCGCAGCTGCCCGGACCGGTCTCCTGGATGACCGTCTTGCGGGTGGTGTTGATCAGCACGTCGATCTCACCTTCGAGGGTGACGATCGCCTGCCGGATGCGGCGGATCGTGCGCCGACGGTCCAGTTCGGCTTCGCTGAACGAGCCGACGCTGGTGTCGTCGGAGTCGAGCGCGTCGGCGTCGAGACGCAGGACGGTCAGCGGTGTCCGCAGCCGGTGTGACAGGTCCGCGACGAGTTCACGTTCGTCGGTACGGGAGACCACCAGCCGGTCGGCCATCCGGTTGAATGCGTATCCGGCCTCGGCGAGTTCCCGGGGACCGCTGGGCTGGATGCGCACGCCCAGGTCGCCGTCGCCGACCGCCAGCGCCGCTTTGACCAGCCCTTGGGTCGACGCGACCGCGCGGGCCGCGATCCGGTCCACGACGATCACGGACATGACCACCAGCCCGGCCGCGATCGCGATGAGCAGCGCCCAGGTGCCGGCCGCGCCCCGGTTGAGTTCGGCGTCAGGTACGAACACCTCGATCGCGGTCACGGTGTCGCCGACGGTCACCGGTTCCAGTCGCAGCACTCCACCGTCGGCGGCCACCACCACCGGGCTGTCCGATCCCGTGGCGCTGGCGAGGTCCTCGGGGGTGGCCCGTGCGGTGCCGCCGAGGTCGAGCCCGTGCACCACGGGTTGACGTGCCGGATCCTCGCCGAGGCTGTCGACCGCTCGCCGTACCGTCGCCGGGTCGTTGCTGATGGCGAGCGCGCCGCTGATCACCGCGGCCCGGCGCGCCGCGTCGGCCAGGGCCTGTTCGCGGGTTTCCTGCTGCAGCTGCAGGCCGAGCGGGATGAGGAAGACCAAGGCGATGATCGACGTCATGCCGGCTCCGAGGTAGGCCAGGGCCAACCTCAGTCCGGTACCACCAACCGGAAGCCGACCCCCCGCACGGTGCGCAGGTAGCGCGGTTTCGCTGCGGACTCGCCCATTTTGCGACGAAGCCAATACAGATGTACGTCGATGGTCTGATCCTCGCCGACTGACGGCTGCCGCCATACCTCCTCCAACAGCTCCCGGCGGGACACTACCCGCCCAGGACGGGCGGCCAGATAGGCCAGCAGGTCGAACTCCTTGCGGGTCAGCGCCAGCGACTCGCCGTCCAGGGTGGCACTGCGTTCCCCGACGTCGACCCGCAGCCCGCCCACCTCGTGCACCGCCGGAGCCACCGAGCGGCTGGCCCGGCCGGCCCGGCGCAGCACGGTGGTGATCCGCGCGTCCAGGTGCGCCCCGGTGAACGGCTTGACCATGTAGTCGTCCGCCCCGGCGCGCAGCAGCCGGACGATCGCCTGTTCGTCGTCGCGCGCGGTAGCGATGATGATCGGTACGTCGGTGATGCCGCGCAGCATCCGCAGCGCGTCCGCTCCGTCGAGATCCGGCAGGCCCAGATCGAGTACGACCAGGTCAGGGGTTTCCGCGGCGACCCGCCGCAGCGCGTCCAAGGCGGTACCGACCGCATGGACCGCGTGCCCGCGATCGGCCAGCGAGCGCAACATGGCGCCGCGCACCACGTGGTCGTCCTCGACCAGAAGCACCGTAGCCACCTCACGACCGTACTGCCCCTGGCAAGTCGGCCGCCCCACGGCCGGTTCAGGACAGCCGCAACACCCAGCGGTACGCCTGCACCAGCCCGGTGTCGAAGCCCGCCGCCGATCCCCACAGGAAGATCCGGAACCGCCGGTACATCGGCTCGCCCCACCGCCCGACGATGTCGTCGCGGGACGCGTCCAGCCGCCGCGCCCACTCCCGGCAGGTCAGGTAGTAGTTGTGCCGGTCGTCGGCGATGCTCAGCAGCTCGAACGGCGACCGCGCGACGTGCCGCAGATACTGGTGCAACAGCAACGGAGCCGACCGGCCGGGATAGATGTAGCGCTTCATGAACGCCGACGCCATGTGCTTGCGGCGCATCGCGAGCGCGTCCAGATAGACATGCCCGCCCGGCTTGAGTAGCTCGGCGTACTTGCGCAGGGTCCGCCGGTAATCGGGCAGATGCTCGGTGACGCCCATGTTGACGATCGCGTCGTAGCGGTGGTTGTCGGTAAAGGCGAACAAATGCTGGCGGACCACCCGCACATCGAGGCCTTCCCGCTCGAACAGCCCGGTCAGGTAACGCTCCGACTCCCGCGACAGCGTCGTCGTGGTCACCTCGACGCCGCGCCGGGCCGCGTGCTCGGCGAAGGCCCCCCAGCCGCCGCCGACCTCCAGCACCCGGTCGCCCGGCTTGACACCGATCGCTTCCAACGCCAGGTCCATCTTGCGGCTCATCGCGTCTTCGAGCGGTTCGTCGTCGGAGACGAACACCCCTTCGGTGTAGCAGCGGTGCCGGGTGTCCAGGAAGGTGAGGAAGAACTCGGACTCCTCGTCGTAGTGATGCGAGATCGCCCGACGGTCGTCCTCCCGGCGTCCCCGCACCATGCCGGTGACCAGCCCGGAGAACCGGGCCACCGGGTGGAAGTCGGTGAAGAACGCCCGCATCCGCAGCGCCGCCGACAGGTCGCCCTCGACGTCCAGCCACCCCTGCAGGTACGCGGCGGCGACCGCGAACTGGTCCAGCGCGGCCAGCGCCCGATCGCCCCGCCGGTCCCGTACGACGATGCTGAACTCGGGCTCACCCGGCCCGAAACGGTGTTCCGCGCCGGTCGCGTCCCGTACCGCGAACGGCACCGGTGACCGGTGCGTGAAGAATGAGTCGTAACGGCGCCGCAGGGCGCCGACCATGTCGGTGGGTGCCACCGCGTCAATCTATCGCCCGGGACGCGTCCCCGTCAGGCGTAGAAACAGGGACCGATAGCATCGGAGCCGACCAGCCGTCGCGTCGGTGCGTGACCGTACCGATCCGTACCAATCCGTCACCACAAGCCACAAGGAGCCCGTCGTGTCCGCAAGCGCAGCCCTGACCCCAGCCGAACCCGTCGCGGTCCCGGCCGGGACGACGGCCGCCGACGCGATCGCGGCCGCCGGGCTACCCACCACCGGGCCCAAGGCGATCGTGGTGGTCCGCGACGCCGACGGCACCCTGCGCGACCTCGACTGGACGCCGGACGCCGACGCGGCCGTCGAACCGGTCGCGATCGACTCACCCGACGGGCTCAACGTGCTGCGTCACTCCACCGCGCACGTGCTCGCCCAGGCGGTGCAGGACCTGTTCCCGGAAGCCAAACTGGGCATCGGCCCGCCGATCACCAACGGCTTCTACTACGACTTCGACGTGGCCAAGCCGTTCCAGCCCGAGGACCTCGACAAGCTGGAAAAGCGGATGCAGGAAATCGTCAAGGCCGGCCAGCGGTTCCGCCGCCGCCGGTTCCCGGACCTCGACGCCGCCCGCGCCGAACTCGCCGACGAGCCGTACAAGCTGGAGCTGGTCGACGTCAAAGGTGCCGCCGACTTCGACGCCAGCGAGGTGATGGAGGTCGGCGGCGGCGAGCTGACCAGCTACGACAACCTCGACCCCGAATCCGGCAAGACCTGCTGGTCGGACCTGTGCCGCGGCCCGCACCTGCCGTCGACCCGGCTGATCGGCGCGTTCAAGCTGATGCGCAGCGCGGCCGCGTACTGGCGCGGTTCGGAGCGCAACCCGCAACTGCAGCGGATCTACGGCACCGCCTGGCCGACCCGCGACGCCCTCAAGGCGTACCTGAAGCTGCTCGACGAGGCCGCCCGCCGCGACCACCGCAAGCTCGGCGCGGACCTCGACCTGTTCAGCTTCCCCGACGAGATCGGCTCCGGGTTGGCGGTGTTCCACCCCAAGGGCGGCATCATCCGCCGGGAGCTGGAGGACTACTCGCGCCGGCGGCACGAACAGTCCGGGTACGAGTTCGTCTACACCCCGCACATCAGCAAGTCGCACCTGTTCGAAACCTCCGGCCACCTGCCGTACTACTCCGACACGATGTTCCCGCCGGCCGAAATGGAAGGCGCCCAGTACTACCTCAAGGCGATGAACTGCCCGATGCACAACCTGATCTTCAGGTCGCGCGGGCGGTCCTACCGGGAGTTGCCGCTGCGGCTGTTCGAGTTCGGCACCGTCTACCGGTACGAGAAGTCCGGCGTCGTGCACGGGCTGACCCGGGTGCGCGGGCTGACCATGGACGACTCGCACATCTACTGCACCAAGGAGCAGATGCCCGGCGAGCTGCGCTCGCTGCTGGCCTTCGTGCTCGACCTGCTGCGCGACTATGGGCTGGAGGACTTCTACCTGGAGCTGTCCACCCGCGACGACTCGGACAAGTTCATCGGTGACCCGGCCGAGTGGGAAGAGGCCACCGAGACCCTGCGGCAGGCCGCCGTCGACTCCGGCCTGGAGCTGGTGCCCGACCCGGGCGGCGCGGCGTTCTACGGCCCGAAGATCTCGGTGCAGGCCCGCGACGCCATCGGCCGCACCTGGCAGATGTCGACCATCCAGCTCGACTTCAACCAGCCGCGTCGGTTCGGGTTGGAGTACCAGGCCGCCGACGGCACCCGGCAGCAGCCGATGATGATCCACCGGGCGTTGTTCGGCTCGATCGAACGGTTCTTCGGCATCCTCACCGAGCACTACGCCGGGGCGTTCCCGGCCTGGCTGGCACCGGTGCAGGTGGTCGGCATCCCGATCCGGGGCGAGCACGGCGACTACCTGGCCGAGTTCGTGGCCATGCTGCGGGCCGAGGGCATTCGAGCCGAGGTCGACTTCTCCGACGACCGGATGCAGAAGAAGATCCGCACCGCCCAGCAGCAGAAGGTGCCGTTCATGGCGATCGCCGGCGACGCGGACGTCGCCGCCGGTACGGTCTCCTTCCGTTACCGCGACGGTTCCCAGCGCAACGGAATGCCGGTGGCCGAGGCGGTGGCGCACGTGGTCGACATCGTCCGTTCGCGGACCAACACCAACCCGAGCGCGGCCTGAGCCGCTCGGCCCTGCCGTGGCCGACGGCACACCATCCTCTGGCGTGCCGAGGTCAGGGCCGGGTCGGGCGTCGTGACCACGGCGGCCCGTAGGATCATGGAACAACGGGCGTGAGGGGGCGTGACGGCGTGACGGGGCAGCCAGGGCCGGGCGGGCCGGACGGGTTGGAACGGCTCTGGACACCGCACCGGATGTCGTACGTCACCGGCGAGGACCGCCCCGACGGCGGCTACGACCAGCCGGCCGGGTGCCCCTTCTGCCGGGCTCCCGGCCGACCGACCGAGCAGAGCCTGGTGGTGGCCCGGGGCGAACGGGTGTTCGCCGTGCTCAACCTCTACCCGTACAACCCCGGTCACCTGTTGATCTGCCCGTACCGGCATGTCGCGGACTACCCGGACCTGGACCGGGCGGAGACCGTCGAACTGGCCGCCTTCACGCAGACCGCGATGCGGATGATCCGGCAGGTCAGCAACGCGCACGGATTCAATCTCGGGATGAACCAGGGTTCGGTCGCCGGCGCGGGGATCGCCGCCCACCTGCATCAGCACGTCGTACCGAGGTGGGGTGGCGACGCCAACTTCATGGCGGTGGTCGGGCAGACCAAGGTTCTGCCGCAACTGCTCGCCGACACCCGGGACCTGTTCGCCGCCGCCTGGCCAGCGGCGGAAAAGCCCGTCTGACCCGCTGCCGGCTGACCTACCTCCGGCGGACCAGCCCGTCTGACCGACCGACACCTGGTCGGTCAGCCTCGTCCCACCACGGTCACCGGGCGGTGATCTCCGCCGCCAACTGCGCCGGGACCCGTTCGTACCGGGCGAACGCCCGCCGGAACGTGCCTGCCCCGGACGTCATCGAACGCAGCTCCACCGCGTACCGCAGCAGTTCACGGGCCGGCACCTCGGCGCGGATCACCGACCGTTCCCCGGCGTCGCCGTCCGCCTCGGTGCCGAGCACCCGTCCCCGCCGACCGGACAGGTCACCGAGCACGGCCCCCACGGGCGGGTGCCGTGAACGTCTCGCGCAGCGGCACCCGTACCGGTTCGGTGTCCACCTCGACCCCGCCGGCGCGCAGCCGGTCGAGGACGACGTCGGCGTGCGCCTCACCCATGCACCAGAGCACCAGCTGCCGGGTTTCGGCGTTGCGTTCCAGCCGCAGCGTCGGATCCCCGGCCACCAGCCGACCCAGGTTGCGGGCCATCGCGTCCTCGTCGGCCCGGGTCCGGGTCACCACGGCGACCGGCAGCAGCGGCTCCGGCATGTCCCACGGCGCGATCAGCAGCGGATCGGCCGGGGCCGAGATGGTGTCACCGGTCTCCGCGCCACCCGACTTGGTGACCACGCAGATGTCGCCGGCCACGCAGAGCGGCACCTCCCGCAGCCGCGCCCCGAGCGGGCTGTAGAGGTGCCCGACCCGTTCGTCACTGTCGTGGTCCGGGTGGCCCCGGTCGCCGAGGCCGTGCCCGGCGACGTGCATGGTGGCCTCCGGGCGCAGCGTGCCGGAGAAGACCCGCACCAGCGACACCCGCCCGACGTGGCGGTCCACTGTGGTACGGACGACCTCGGCGACCAGCGGCCCGGCCGGATCGCAGCTCAGCGGCGGACGCGGGGTGCCGTCCAGCTCCGTCACCGCCGGCAGATCATGCTCGGCCGGCGCGGGAAACGCCGAGGTCAGCAGCCGCAGCAGCGCGTCCAGACCCACCCCGGTACGGGCACACACCGGCACCACCGGGTAGAAGTGACCCCGGGCGACCGCCGTTTCCAGGTCGTCGACCAGGACCTTCACCTCGAGCTGCGCCCCGGCCAGGTAGCGGTCGAGCAGGGTCTCGTCCTCGCTTTCGGCGATGATGCCCTCGATCAGTTCGTCGCGGGCCTCCGTGATCGCCGGCAGGTGCTGCGGATCGGGATCCCGCACCACCGGCGGGTAGCCGGCCGAATAGTCCAGTACCTGCCGGGCTATCAGGTCCATCAGGCCGACGGTGCCGACGCCGTCGTCGTCGAGCATCGGCAGGTGCAGCGGCAGCACGTTGTCGCCGAAGACCCGCTGGCACAGGGCGAGAGTCTCGTCGACGTCGGCGCGGGGGTGGTCCAGCCGGGTGACGGCCACCGCCCGGGGCATGCCGACGGCGGCGCACTCCTCCCACAGGGCGGCGGTGGCCGCGTCCATCCCGTCGGCGGCGCAGACCACGAACAGCGCGGCGTCGCCCGCGCGCAGCCCGGCCCGCAACTCGCCGACGAAGTCGGCGTAACCCGGCGTGTCCAGCAGGTTGACCTTGATCCCGGCGTGGAACAGCGGCGCGCAGGCCAGCGCCACCGAACGCTGCTGCCGGATCGCGGCCGGATCGTGGTCACAGACGGTGGTCCCGTCCGGGACGCTGCCGGCCCGGGCGATGGTGCCGGACGCGGCCAGCAGGGCCTCGATCAACGCGGTCTTGCCGGCACCGGAATGCCCGACCACGACCACGTTGCGGACCTGTTCGGGTTCGGTCACCACCGGGACGGTCCCGGTGAACCCCTGGTCATGGCTTTTCTGCGCCATCGTTGCGCACCTCCTGGCTACACCTGCTGCGTGGGGTGACCACGGGCCGGGCGGACCAGTGGTCGGTCGCGGACCGCGGTGGGTGACCTCGGGGTGATTCCGCCGCGACATCTTCGGCCGGGTGGCCACCCGTCGGTAACGTGAGACGGGCACGGGTGAGCTCGCTCACGTTCACGTGTCGATCCCACACCCGCGACGCGCCGTACACAAGTCCGGCGCGCGAGGTGACCGTCGTCGGCTCGCGTGCACGGCCACCGTGCCGACCGTTTCCGCCGACCGTTATCGTGGGACCGCCATGGCGAAGATCTTCAGAGTGTCCATCCGTGCGGGCATCACCCGGGTCACCGAGCCGGTGGCCCGTACGCTGCTCAGCGTCGGTGTCTCGCCCAACGCGGTCACGGTCGCCGGCACCATCGGCGTACTGGTCGGCGCGATCGGCTTCGGGGCTCGTGGGCATCTGATCACCGGCCTGGTGATCGTCACCCTCAGCGCACTCACCGACGTGCTCGACGGCACGATGGCCCGGTTGCGGGGCGGCCCGAGCACCTTCGGCGCGTTCCTCGATTCGAGCATGGACCGCGTCGCCGACGGCGCCATCTTCGGCTCCGTCGCCTACTGGCTGGCCGTCAGCGGCAACCGCCCCGGAGCGGTCGCGGCGTTGATCTGCCTGATCGCCGGGGGCGTGGTGTCGTACGTGAAGGCGCGGGCCGAAGGCCTCGGCATGACCTGCAACGTGGGGATCGCCGAACGCGCCGAACGACTGATCCTGGTCGGCATCGGCGGCCTGCTCAGCGGCCTCGGCCTCAGCTGGGGGCTGCCGGCGGCGCTGTGGTTGCTGGCCGTCCTGTCGGTGATCACCGTCTGGCAGCGGATCGCGCACGTGCACCAGCAGGCCAGCCAGGCCGCCCGCGAGCAGCAGACGACGCAGGGCGTGCAGGCGTGACCCCGGTCGAGCTCGGCTACGCGGCGGCGTGGCGGCTGGTCCGTACGCTGCCCCGGCCGGCGGCGGCGGCGCTGTTCCGCGCCGGTGCCGACCGGGCGCACCGCCGCGACGGCCCGGCGGTACGGCGACTGGCCGGCAACCTGCGCCGGGTCGTCGGCCCGGACCTGCCGGCGGCCGAGTTCGACCTGCTGCTGCGGGACGCGGTGCGCTCGTACGCCCGCTACTGGATGGAGATGTTCCGGCTGCCGTCGCTGAGCCGGGCGCAGCGGCTGGCAGCCTTCCATTTGGCCGGGGAGGACCTGCTCGGCGCGGACGTCGCCGCCGGTCGGGGCGCGGTGGTGGCGCTGCCGCACGCCGGCAACTGGGACGCCGCCGGTGCCTGGGTGGCCGCGAAGGGCTGGCCGTTGACGACCGTCGCCGAACGGCTGCGTCCGGAAGGCGTCTACGAACGGTTCGTCGCCGTCCGGCAACGCCTCGGCATGGAGATCATCCCGGCGGTCGGCGGGCAACGGCCTCCGTTCGATGTCCTGGTGGACCGGCTCGGCAAGGGCCACGTCGTGCCGCTGCTGGCCGACCGGGACCTGTCCGCCCGGGGGGTCGAGGTGAGCTTCTTCGGCGGCCGCACCCGGATGCCGCCCGGCCCGGCGCTGCTGGCGTTGCGCACCGGTGCCCCGCTCTACGTGACGACCATGTGGTTCGAACCCGACGCCGCGCACGGCGCGCTGGAAGGGCCCCTGCCGTTGCCGGATCCCGCGTCCGGTCCACTGGACGTACGGGTCCGGCTGCTCACCCAGCAGATCGCCGACCGGCTCGCGGCCGGCATCGCCCGCCACCCGCAGGACTGGCACATGATGCAGCGGCTCTGGCTGTCCGACCGCCCGGCGAGCGACGCTGAAGGTTCGACAACGACGACGGCTCCCGCTTCCGGACCGGGATGAGGGGAGGCGCTGTGCGGATCGGCATCGCGTGCCCGTACTCCTTCGACGTACCTGGAGGGGTGCAGAACCACGTCGTCGATCTCGCCGAAGCGCTGATCAGTCTCGGTCACGAGGTGAGTGTGCTCGCGCCGGCCGACGAGGACGCCGCACTACCGCCGTACGTCGTCGCGGCCGGCCGGTCGGTGCCGGTGCCCTACAACGGGTCGGTGGCCCGGGTCAGCTTCGGCCCGGTGGTCACCACCCGGGTCCGGCGCTGGCTCAACAAGGGCGACTTCGACGTGCTGCACGTGCACGAACCGTTCGCGCTCAGCGTCGGCCTGCTGGCCGTCCTCTGCGCCCGGGGACCGGTGGTGGCCACCTTCCACACCGCGATGACCCGGTCCCGGGCGCTCGCCGCCGCGCAGGGCGTCCTGCAACTGGTCCTGGAGAAGATCACCGCCCGGATCGCGGTGTCGGCGCTGGCCCGCAAGGTCCAGGTCGAACACCTCGACGGCGGCGCGGTGGAGATCCCGAACGGGGTCGCGGTGGCCAAGTTCGCCACCGCCGAACCGCTGCCCGGCTGGCCCGGTCAGTGTCGACCCGGGTACGGCGGCACCCTGGGCTTCCTCGGCCGGTTCACCGAGTCCCGCAAAGGCTTCGACCTGCTGCGGCAGGCGTTCGTGCCGCTCGCGGCGCAGCGGCCGGGGCTGCGGCTGCTGGTCGCCGGCCCCGGCCGGCCGGCCGACCTGTACGCCGGCATCCCGCCCGAGCTCCACGACCGGGTGACCTTTCTCGGACTCGTCTCCGAGCAGGACAAGGCCCGGATGCTGCGCAGCGTCGACCTGTACGTGGCCCCCAACATCGGCGGCGAGTCGTTCGGGATGATCCTCACCGAGGCGATGGCCGCCGGCGCGGCGGTGGTCGCCAGCGACCTGGACGCATTCCGCCGGGTCCTCGACGACGGCCGGGCCGGGCAGCTCTTCCCGACCGGCGACGTGGCCGCGCTCCGTGACACCCTGGCCGACCTGCTCGACGACGAACCGCGCCGGGCCGCGCTCGCCGCCCACGCCCGGCAGGCGGTGGCGGCCTTCGACTGGCCGGCGGTGGCCCGCCGGGTGCTGGAGGTCTACGCGGCGGCGATCGAAGCCACCGACGGGCGGGTTCTCTACCAGGAGTGGGTAGAGCCACGGTGATCGGGTCCACGGCCGGGTAGCCGGCCGCACTACGATGCCGGGAATGTGGTGGGTGGTCGGCGTGAGCCTGGTGGTCGTCGTGGTGTCGACGTACCTCACCTGGACCGCGTCGCGGGTCGACCGCCTGCACGTACGGGTGGCGGCGGCCGCCCGCGCCCTTGACGCCCACCTGCTGCGCCGGGCCGCCGCGGCGGCGGTGCTCGCCGAGGAGCGGTACGCCGTCGAGCTGTACGCGGCCGCCCGGATCGCCCTCGACGCGACCACCCCGGAGGAACGCGAGGCGGCGGAGAACGACCTGACCCGGCAGCTGCGGGCCACCACGCTGACCGCCGCCGACCCGGCCACCGAGGCGGTGGTGGTGGCCAGCCGACGGCTGGTGCTGGCCCGACAGGTGCACACCGATCTGGTCCGCGACGCCCTGTTGGCGCGGCGGCGTCCACTGGTGCGACTGATGCGGTTCGGACGGCGGCACGACGAACCCCGCTACTTCGAGATCGACGACCCGACGCTGGTCCGGGATCCGGACGTACCGGTCTCGCCGTCCGGCTCCCCATCCGGCTCCCCGTCCGGCTCGCCGTCCGCCTCCCCGTCTGGGTGAGCCGGACCACACAGCAGTCCACCGGGTTGTCGATTGGCTGTCGGTGGCCGGTGGCGGCCGGCGTAGCATCGGGCCGTCCACTGAGCGCGTCGTTGACGAGGGAGCCGATCCGTCGTGTCCGAGACCACTGAGCAGGCCACCAGCACCCCGGCCCGGGCCGGCACCGGAGCCGCATCCACCTCCGCGTCGCCCACCGGCGTCACCGGCACCGCCCGCGTCAAGCGCGGCATGGCCGAGATGCTCAAGGGCGGCGTGATCATGGATGTGGTCACCGCCGAGCAGGCGAAGATCGCCGAGGACGCCGGCGCGGTGGCCGTGATGGCCCTGGAGCGGGTCCCGGCCGACATCCGCGCCCAGGGCGGCGTGTCCCGGATGAGCGACCCCGACATGATCGAGAGCATCATCGAGGCGGTCTCGATCCCGGTGATGGCCAAGGCCCGGATCGGGCACTTCGTCGAAGCCCAGGTGCTGCAGGCGCTCGGCGTCGACTACGTCGACGAGTCCGAGGTGCTGACCCCGGCCGACTTCGCCAACCACATCGACAAGTGGGCGTTCACCGTGCCGTTCGTCTGCGGCGCGACCAACCTGGGTGAGGCGCTGCGCCGGATCACCGAAGGCGCGGCCATGATCCGCTCCAAGGGTGAGGCCGGCACCGGCGACGTCTCCAACGCCACCACCCACATGCGGCGCATCGGTGCCGAGATCCGCCGGCTGACCTCGATGTCCGCCGACGAGCTCTACGTCGCGGCCAAGGAGCTGCAGGCCCCGTACGACCTGGTCAAGGAGATCGCCGAGACCGGCAAGCTGCCGGTGGTGCTCTTCACCGCCGGTGGCATCGCCACCCCGGCGGACGCGGCGATGATGATGCAGCTCGGCGCCGAGGGTGTTTTCGTCGGCTCCGGCATCTTCAAGGCCGGCAACCCGGCGCAGCGGGCCGCCGCGATCGTCAAGGCCACCACGTTCTACGACGACCCGGACGTCATCGCCAAGGTGTCCCGTGGCCTGGGTGAGGCGATGGTCGGCATCAACGTCGACGACATCCCGGTGCCGCACCGGCTCGCCGAGCGCGGCTGGTGAGCGCCGGGCAGCCGACCCCGGCGGTACGGCCGGCGGTGCGGGTCGGCGTACTCGCGCTGCAGGGCGACGTCCGCGAACACCTGCGGGCGCTGACCGAGTGCGGGGCCACCGCCCGGACGGTCCGGCGGCCCACCGAACTCGACGAGGTCGACGCGCTGGTGGTGCCCGGCGGCGAGTCGACGACGATCAGCAAGCTGTCGGTCGAGTTCGGGCTGTTCGAGCCGATCCGCAAGCGGATCGCCGACGGCATGCCGGTGTACGGCTCCTGCGCGGGCATGATCATGCTGGCCGACGAGATCCTGGACGGCCGACCGGACCAGGTTTCCTTCGCCGGCATCTCGATGGCGGTCCGGCGCAACGCCTTCGGCCGACAGGTCGACTCGTTCGAAGGACCCGTGGTCGTCGACGGCATCGACGGGCCACCTTTTCACGCGGTTTTCATCCGCGCGCCATGGGTGGAACGGGTCGGTGCCGACGTCGAGGTGCTGGGCCGCGTGGCGGCCGGTGACGCCAAGGGTAGGATTGTCGCGGTTCGGCAGGGCAATCTGCTCGCCACGGCCTTCCACCCAGAGCTGACCGGCGACCGGCGCGTGCACCGGTTCTTCGTGGAGATGGCTGGCGCGGCAGGCTGACCCCTCAGGCGGGAAGCGACGGAGGTACACATGTCCGGCCACTCCAAATGGGCGACGACCAAGCACAAGAAGGCCGTCATCGACGCCAAGCGCGGCAAGATGTTCGCCAAGCTGATCAAGAACGTCGAGGTCGCCGCGCGGACCGGGGGTGGCGATCCGGCCGGCAATCCCACCCTGTACGACGCGATCCAGAAGGCCAAGAAGAGCTCCGTACCCAACGACAACATCGACCGCGCGGTCAAGCGCGGCTCCGGCCTGGAGGCCGGCGGCGCCGACTGGCAGACGATCATGTACGAGGGGTACGGGCCGAACGGCGTCGCGCTGCTGGTCGAGTGCCTGACCGACAACCGCAACCGGGCCGCCACCGAGGTACGGACCGCACTGACCCGCAACGGCGGGTCGCTCGCCGACGCCGGCTCGGTCTCCTACCTGTTCTCCCGCAAAGGTGTGGTGATCGTCCCGAAGGGTGACCACTCCGAGGACGACGTCATGATGGCGGTCCTCGACGCCGGGGCCGAGGAGATCAACGACCTGGGCGAGGCGTTCGAGGTGGTCAGCGAGCCCGGTGACCTGGTGGCCGTACGGACCGCCCTGGTCGACTCCGGCATCGACTACGAGTCGGCCGAGTCGTCGCTGGTGCCGAGCGTGAACGTCCCGCTCGACGAGGAAGGCGCGCGGCGGATCTTCAAGCTGATCGACGTGCTGGAAGACTGCGACGACGTGCAGAACGTCTACGCCAACTTTGACGTCTCAGACGAAATCATGGCCGCCGTCGGCTGACCGTCAGGCGAACTGATCAGCCCAACTTTCGCGTCCACCAGTTGGCTCGATTCCTGGTGATCCGGTCTCCGGGTCGGGTGCCGTGCATGCCGCACGGTCGGGTGCGTACTCCCTTCGGCCCGCATGTCGCGAGGTTTCTGATCTTGTTCCCTCTCCATCCTCGCGGCCGCTCGGTTCAGCGCGTGTCGCGTCGTCGGCCACGTGTCGGCGCGTGGACCTGTCGCGAATACTCACCATGGTCAAGATCAATGTGAGCGCTATCGTCGTTATGGCGCGGCTTTGAGAACGATGACGCTCACATTGATCTTGGACCGGGAACCGGCAGCATCAGGGTGAGGGGTAACGCACGTCAAGGCTCCGAGAGGTGTCTGCGCTCAGAGGCGTCGTGACGGACCTCTCGCGGAGGAGCCAGACGGAGGAGCCCCGGACCCGGCGATGAGAGACGGGGTCCGAGGCTCCGTGGTCCGTACGTGAACCGCTCGGCGGGTTCCGGTGCGGGCTCAGCCGCGTACCTTGGTCATCTCAACGAAGCTTGACCACGACGACGGGGCGAACGCCAACGTACCGCCGTCGCGGTTCTTGGTGTCCCGGACGTAGACGTGGCCGGGCAGGTTGTCGGCAACCTCGACACAGTTACCGCTGTCGGACCTGGTGCTCTTGCGCCAACGCGCCTCGGTCAGCTCCATGTCTCGGTCGCCTCCATGATCATCTCCTCGGACTGCCGTGCGTTCAGAGCGTACCCCCGGATTGCTTCCCAATCCTCTTCCAGCGCCTCGGTGGCATCCGTGGCCTCAACCAACCGCCCTTCCTGGTGGCCTTCGAGGAAGCCGACCGTCCGGCCGTCGACGGTCGCCAGCACCATCGGCCCGAGCATCCCGGGGTAACCCCCGGTGGCGAACGGCACGATGTGCACCTGCACGTTCTGTCGCTGGTTGGCGTCGGCGATCGCCTTGAGCTGGTCGCGCATCACCTCCGGCCCACCCACCGATCGGCGCAACACCATTTCATCGAGCACCACCACCAGCCGGCAGGCGTTGGTGGCGCGAGTGACGATTTCCTGGCGGTCCAGTCGGGCGGCCAGGGTCGGCTCAAGATCCTCCGGCTTGGTGTTGAGCGCCTGCAACAGAGCGCGAGCGTATGCCTCAGTTTGCAGCAGGCCGGGCATCATCATCGGCTGGAAGATCCGCAGTAGCCTCGCCCGGCTCTCGTACTCGACGAACGGGCGATACCACACCGGGGTCCACTCGCCACGGATGAATTCACGATAGAACTTCATGAACGCGGTCCCGTACGCCCGGTCCACCGCCCCGAGGTAGTCCGGGAGTGCCGGACGTTCGCCGCGCTCCACCGCGCCGACATGCGACGCCGAGAAGTGGATGCGCTCGCCCCAGGACTCCTGGGTCAGTCCCAGTAGATCGCGGATGCGGCGTAGGTCCTCTAGCAGATATTCGCTCGCAGACATAGACGTTCACGTCCCCCAATTTCACTACGGCATGCCACACCACTCTGTATGGACCTACCCGGAGGCACCCACTGCGACCTGTAGCCACGTGACCGCCCACGGATGCTCTCAGTATTTCGTCGAGAGGGGTCGTCAGTCCAGAGTGAAGTGACCCCGGGGTTGGGAGCGCTCACTCCTCGCGCCACGGCACCAACCCTCGGGGTCCCAGACAGACCGACCTCACCGAGGGGGACAGCGTGCGTAATGACGATGGTTTCGGAAACGCGAATGGATCGCGGGTTGTGCGTAACCTGGCTGCGGCCCGGCGGGGACGGCTTCCGATTCGTAACCCCGGTCATTACGACACGACGGCAGGTGTGTGGCGGCTGGCTCGGAACGTGCCGCCGCCTCGGCCGGCGTCCCTGGTGGCGAATCGGGCCGTGGCGCTGGTCAATCAGCACATGCCGGTACGTGCCACGGTGGAGTGTCGAAGCTGCGGCACTCCCGCCTTCTGTGAGCGGTTCCGGCGGGCGTTCGCCGTACTGCAGCGGGTCGACCCGGGGCGGGCGAAGCGGGTCCGCGCTGTTCTGGCGTACGCCGGGTTGTGGCCGGTCGGGGCGTCGGAGCCGCCGGTCGCCGCCTACCGGCCGGTGCGGCTGCGCCCCGGTGACGTGGTCGATGTCCGGGCGGCAGATCACCTGGACGGGCTGCGCCCGGTGCGGCTGACGGTGGCCGAGATCGGCCCGGACGTGCCGTGGCAGTCCTGGATCATCGTGATGGGGCCGGAGATTAGCGACGATCCGGAGCGCTCCGGCACGCTGGTGATGGTGCGCCCGTACAAGGACGCGCTTGTACGTCCGGGTGTGCTGACCCGGAAGGTGCCGACGTGCGCCTACTGCCGTACGTCGTCGGCCGTGTTGATCATCGAGTGCCGTACGGATGGCGACGTGCCCGCGTGCCGGGAATGCGAATCGGCCACCAACAAGGGCTGCCCGACTCGGTCGATCGATCCCGACCAGGATGTCGAATGAGCGACCGCGCTCACCCGCGCCTCCCGGCCGCCGGTGACGTGGTGCTGCTGAACCGTGCGGCCAGTGTCCAGTTCGCCGCGCGACCGATCCGTTTCCGGGTCATCCGCCGCGACGAGCGGCAGACCTACCACGGGTGGTGCTGGCTCGACGGCTACGAGTTGGACGCGGCCGGCGACGCGGTCGAGCGCCGGGAGGTGTTCGTCCAACTCGCCGGCCTCCGGCGGTTGACCCCGAGGCGGTGAAGACGATCGGCTGCCGTCGATCGGGGGCAGAAATCTTCGTTGGTGGCACCGGCGGTGCCACCACGGGAGTATGCTCGGGCCATGACCGCGAAACGCTCGATCAGCGTCCCTGACGACGTCGCCCAGTGGCTCGACGGCCAGCCCAACGTATCTGCCGCCATCACCGCTGCCGTGCGCGCTCAGATGGCCGGCACCCACCTCGACGAGGTGCTGCGTCGCGCCGGCATCGAGGTCACCGACGCGGGTAAGGCGCGCTGGCGTGACCGCCTGGCGGCACCCATCCCTGATGAAGCCCTCGCCGAGGGACGGCGCATGCTCGACGAGGCCGCGTGAGCGCCGGCCAGGTCGCTGTGGTCCTGGACGCCTCCGCGCTCGCCGCGTTCATCGACGGGCAGGTCTCCGTCGGTGAGCTGATCGCCGAGGTCGCGGACGAAGGCCGTACGGTCGGCGTACCGGCGGCCTGCCTCGCCGCCGCCTACGCCGCGACCAGCAGCGAGGTGAGCAGCGCCCTGCTCACGCTTTTGACCACCACGCCGACGATCACCGTGTTACCGCTCGGGGCTGAGGCCGGCAACGACGACGCCCGCCAAGCCGGCGTTCTGGCACGTGCCGCAGACGGCGACATCGCACTCGGCCACGCGGCCCATAGCGCTATCGCTCACCAAGCGCACCTTGCCACCGCCGACCCAAAGGCGGCCGCCGCCGTCCTGCCCGCAGGCTGGAGCATCCTCGACCTCGGCGAACCATAAGTGACCAGGTATCCCGGAATCGATCACGAACCTTCGTGCCGATAGATCGGCGTGACCGGGATCAACGACGGGCCGGTCAGGTCAGATGTCGTCGGCCGGCCAGGTTCCTGCGCGCACCATGTTCCGACGGCGCTGATTCTCCGCTCGCTGCTCAGCGGTCAGTCGCGGCAACGCGCCCCTGACCCGGTCACGGCCGGTGTCGGTGGCGATGCGCCGGCCTCGGACCTGTCACGAAAGCCGCCATTGCCAAGATCAATGTGAGCGCTATTGTCGTCAAAGCCGCGTCCTGACGACAATAGCGCTCACATTGATCTTGGATCGGGTATCAGTGGCGTCGATGCGGGCACGCACCTCGGGCCGCCTCGGTTCAGGGGTCGTCGCCGCCGCGCTAGCGCGAGCCGTTCCCGATCCGCCACGCGGTCCGCCGGTAGCGCGGACCGCACGTGGCGCAGGTCGACGACACTCCGGTTGCCTGCATCCGGATCGGTGCCCAGCGGCGAACTCTCAGCGACAGGCAGGACGGCGCTGAGGGATGGGTGGCGTGCAGGCGGAACACACGTCGGTCGGCACATGGCGGACGCTGGCCCGGATCCGGGGCGCGGCCGAGGACCTCGACACGTATCGGGTGGCCGGGCTGATCTCCGATCGGATCGCCAGCGACGGCGTACTGCCGACCTGGCAGCGGATCTGCCTGCCGCTGCTCGCGCGGATCCCGGTCGGTCCGGACCTGGAGATCGCCGCCGAACACGTCCTGTCCGAAGGCATCCGGATCGGCCTCGACCACGCCGTCCGGGGATCCGACCGCCGACTGAGATCCAGCGGCGTCCTGCTCGCCGCCGCCGAACGGGAACAGCACTGCCTGGGCCTGCACGCCGTCGCCGCCGGCCTACGCGAACGGGGCTACGACTGCCTGCTGCTGGGCGCGGCCCTGCCGTGGACGGCGTTGGCCGACGCCGTACACCGGTGGCGGCCCCGGGTGGCGATCGTGTGGGCGCAGACCACTTCACCGCGCGTACCCAGCCGGCCGCCCGGCTCGGCCGCGACCACCCTGCGGTCCGGTTCGGCCTCGCCGGGCCGGGCTGGCCGCAGCGGGCACCGGCGCGGGCCACCCTGCTCACCTCACTGCCCGACGCCCTGCGAATGGCGCTGCCCGGCGACTGACCGGCACCGCCTCCCCGGCACCGCCTCCCCGGCACCGCCTCGCCCGTCGCCGGCTCGCCCGTCGTCGATCGGAGCAGAGCCGTCGTCGGCGGACGGCCGACCGAGTAATTGCTCCGGATCGCCCTGGGCTCACTACGTCGTCGTATCCGGGTTTGACAATCTCCCCTACGGTCGCGGGAAGTCTAAGATCACCTGGGCTGCCAGCTGGCTTCCCGCTGGCGGGATTCGAGTCGGCGGCCCTGCCGCAACCGAGCCGTAGATGAGGACACAATGGTCAACAGGAAACTCATTGCCGCAGTTGCCCGGATCGCCGTGCTTGGCCTCCTCGGGCTGATCGCCACAGGGTGTTCATCGACGGAGGAGACGCCGTCGTCGAGTGTCGCGGAGACCGCGGCGCCATCGCAGGCCGGCGATCCGGGCGACGGTGCGGACGCTGGCGGTGACACCGGCATCGCAGCGGATTCACTACCGTTCACGGAGGAACTCAACGGCCGCAGGCTCACCGTCGAATCGTTCGGTACCTCCACACCCGCCTCCCCGTTGTGGGAAGTCGGTGAGGGCAACGAGGTGCTGTACCTCCAGGTGAAGATCGAGAACGTCGACGCCGATCCCTGGGAGTCGAACGTCGTACAGTTCTTCCTCTTCGACGAGTCGGACGAGACCTACGGACCGTCCTTCTACGACGCCGAGGTCGGGGACGCCCCGGACGCGGTCACCCTCGCCCCCGGTGAGGCGGTCGAGGGGTACGTCCCGTTCGAGGTCCCGGCTGGTACGACCGGCCTGCGCCTGGAATACGCGGTCGACCTGAGCCAGAACGCAGTCATCGACGTGCAGCTGAACTGACGTACCGGCCGGTGGCTCCGGTACGCGTGTCGGCTGTTCTGGCCCGCTGCTGGTTGGCTAGGGTGTCGAACACACGTACGTGCCGGATGCGACAGGTGGTGCCGGCGGCGCGGGAGTCAACCGGGAGGAGCGATGTGCTGGTGCTCGGAGTCGACCCGGGGTTGACCCGGTGCGGGGTCGGTGTGGTCGAGGGGACGCCGGGCCGGCCGTGCCGGCTCGTGGCCTACCACGTGGTGCAGACCGACCCGGGCGACGAGTTGCCGGCCCGGCTGCTGCGGCTCGACCAGCGGTTGACCGAGCTGGTCGCCGAGCACCGGCCGGACAGCGTCGCGGTCGAGCGGGTGTTCAGCCAGCACAACGTACGGACCGTGATGGGCACCGCGCAGGCCAGCGCGGTCGCGGTGCTGGCCGGCGCGCGGGCCGGTCTGCCGGTGCGCACCTACACTCCCAGCGAGGTCAAGGCGGCGGTGACCGGCTCCGGCCAGGCCGACAAGGCCCAGGTGACCGCGATGGTGACCCGGCTGCTGCGGCTGGCCCAACCGCCCAAACCGGCCGACGCCGCCGACGCCCTGGCCCTGGCCATCTGCCACGTCTGGCGGGGTGGTACCCACGATCGGCTGGCCGCCGCGACGCGCGCGGCCCGGACAGGAGACCCGCGATGATCGCCAGCCTGAGCGGAACCGTGGTGGCTGTCGCGCCGGACAGCGCGGTGATCGAGGTCGGGGGAGTGGGCCTGTCCGTCCACTGTGCCCCCGGCACCCTGGCCAATCTTCGGCCGGGCAGCCCGGCCAGGCTGGCGACCAGCCTGGTGGTCCGGGAAGACTCGCTCACCCTGTACGGCTTCGCCGACGACGACGCCAAGCAGCTGTTCGAACTGTTGCAGACCGCCAGTGGGGTCGGTCCCCGGCTGGCGCAGGCGGTGCTGGCGGTGCTCACCCCGGACGCCGTCCGCACGGCGATCGCCAACGCCGACACGGCGACGCTGACCCGCGTTCCCGGCATCGGCAAGAAGGGTGCCGAGCGGCTGGTGCTGGAGCTGCGGGACCGCGTCGGCCCGGTTGCGGTCGGCACCGACGGCGCAGCCGGGGTGACCGGCGGGGCCTGGCCCGAGCAGGTACGGCAGGCGCTGGTCGGGCTGGGCTGGACCGCCGGGCAGGCCGATCAGGCGGTGGCGGCGGTCGCCGAGTCGCTCGACGGCCCACCGCCACCGGTGCCGGTGCTGCTCAAGCAGGCGATCCGGCTCCTGGGTAGGACCCGGTGAGCGCGGAGCCCGACGGTCTGGTGTCGGCGTACGCCAGTGACGCCGAACGCGACGCCGAGGTCAGCGTCCGACCGCGCCGGCTGGCCGAGTTCATCGCCCAGCACCGGGTACGCGACCAGCTCGATCTGCTGCTGCGCGGGGCGATGAAGCGGGGCGCTCCGCCGGACCACATTCTGCTCAGCGGGCCGCCGGGGCTCGGCAAGACGACCCTGGCCAACATCGTGGCCGCCGAGTTGGGTTCGGGCATCCGGGTGACCAGCGGCCCGGCGATCGAACGTTCCGGTGACCTGGCGGCGATCCTGACCAGCCTGGCCGAAGGTGACGTGTTGTTCATCGACGAGATCCACCGGATCGCCAAGCCGGCGGAGGAGTTGCTGTACAGCGCGATGGAGGACTTCCGGGTCGACGTGATCGTCGGCAAGGGGCCGGGGGCGACCGCGATCCCGCTCGACGTGGAGCCGTTCACCCTGGTCGGGGCGACCACCCGGGCCGGGCTGCTGACCGGGCCGATGCGCGACCGGTTCGGTTTCGTCGCGCATCTGGACTTCTACGAGCCGGCCGAGTTGGAGGTGCTGCTGCGCCGGTCGGCGGGGATCCTGTCGGTGCCGATCACCCCGGACGGGGCGGTGGAGATCGCCGGCCGGTCGCGGGGCACGCCCCGGATCGCCAACCGGCTGCTGCGCCGGGTGCGCGACTACGCCGAGGTACGGGCGGCGGGGGTGGTCGACCGGGAGACGGCGCGGGCGGCGTTGACCGTGTACGACGTCGACGACCTGGGTCTGGATCGGCTGGACCGGGCGGTGCTGACCGCGTTGATCTCGTCGTTCGGCGGCGGCCCGGTGGGGTTGTCGACCCTGGCGGTGGCGGTGGGGGAGCAGCCGGACACGGTCGAGGAGGTCTGCGAGCCGTTTCTGGTCCGGGCCGGGCTGCTGGCCCGTACGCCCAGGGGTCGGGTGGCGACCGAGGCCGCGTGGCGGCATCTGGGTCGGACTCCGCCGCCGGGTGCGCTCGGCGGCGGCCTCGGATCGGGTCCGCCCGGTGGCGGTGCCGGTGGGTCCGGCCGGTCCGGGTCACTCGGCAGCGGCAGCGGCGGGTCCGCGCCGCCTGATTTGTTCGCAGATGGGGCTTAAATTATCTCGTGATCTGAACGTGATCTGTGCCGGCCGTGGGGTTCTCAGTCACACCGACTAGACTCGCCGCGGTCTGTACGGCACGTGAGATCCTGCCTCCGCTGCGGCGTATCCGCCGTACGGTGGGCTGACGGGAAAGGTCGTTCGTTGTGCATTTGGCAGTAGAGAGCGGCGGCGGTGGCGCCAGCTTCATGCCCATCCTGATGATCGGTCTGCTCTTCGGCGTCATGTACTTCATGATGATCCGGCCGCAGCAGAAGCGGCGTCGGGAGGCCGAGCAGATGCAGTCGTCGATCGGCCCGGGCGACGAGGTGGTCACCATCGGTGGCCTGTACGGCACGGTCGCCAGCGTCGACGACGAGACGGTGATGCTCGAGGTCGCACCCGGTGTGCACGAGCGGTACGCCCGTCCGGCGATCGCCCGGGTCGTCACCAAGACCGCGTCGATGGACAGCTCCCCGGCGGACTCGACCGCGCCGGACGAGGTGCCGAGCAAAGACTGACCACCCCCGGTTGCACCGAGCCGGGTTACATCGATGATACTGATCGTTGTGTCCCCGGTCACCGTCGGCGGGTTGCGCCGGCGGTGACCTAGCGGGCACAGGCCACCCCACCGTCGCTCGCACCAGGGGCACCCCCCGTCCACCTGGGGCGTCAGCGGCCGAACCGCGCAGGGAGACAGGACCGCCGTGGCACCACCTCAGGGACAGATGCGTCCCGGCCGGCAACTCGCCGCACTCGGACTCATCTTCGCCGTCCTATACCTCATGGTGTTCTTCGCCGGAGCGAGTGGTAGCTGGCAGGAACGGCTGGAGCCGAAGCTCGGCCTGGACCTGATCGGCGGCACCCGGGTCACCCTGGAGGCGACCACCGAGGACGGCAGCGCGCCGCCGGCCGCCTCGCTCGACCGCGCTCGCGGCATCATCGAGAACCGGGTCAACAGCCTCGGCGTCTCCGAGGCAGAGGTGGTGACCGAGGGCGACCGCAACATCGTCGTGTCGCTGCCGGGCCAGAACCGTGACCTCACCGAGATCGGCAACGCGGCGGAGCTGCGGTTCCGCAAGGTCATCCGGGCGACCGACGGTGGCGAGCCGATCCAGCCGCAGGCCAGCCCCACCCCCGGCGAGGGCACCGAGTTACCAGCCCCCGACGCCTCGCCCGGTGCGTCACCGGACCCGGAGACCTCCCCGGAGGCCGAGGTCGAGGCCAGCCCGGGCGCCGAAACGAGCCCGGACGCGGGCGGCGAGGGCGGCATGGCCCAGCCGGATCCCAGCCCGACCGCCACCGACCCCAGCCCCAGCCCTGGCGCCGAGACCAGCCCGTCCCCGACGCCGGCTCCCGACGCCGGTGACACCGGCCCGGTCGACGTCGCCGACGTCCAGGCCAAGGTCGGCGAGGCGGCGTGGGCGGCGGCCACCGGCCTGCAGGCCCCGGCCGACTTCAGCGCCGACCCGTCGCTGGCCGAGACGCTGCGGCCGTTCGGCGAGTTGACCCCTGCGGAGATCCGCGCGTTGCCGGCCACCGTCCAGTACAACGTCCCGTACGTCACCTGCGACAAGTTGTTGCTGCGCCAGGCCGGCTCGATCCGCGACGAGTCGCAGCAGGTCGTCGCCTGCGAGGGACTGGTCAAGTACTTCCTCGACGAGGCCAAGGTCGTCGGCACCGACGTCAGCGACGCCGCCGGCGTGCTCGACCAGACCACCAGCCAGTGGGTGGTCAGCCTCAACTTCACCGGCTCCGGCCAGCGGGCCTGGACCGAGCTGACCCGCGAGGCGTTCAACAACACCGACCAGGAGTGCGAGGCCAGCGCCCTCGGCCAGGACGGCAAGTGCCGCGTCGCGGTGGTCCTCGACAACGAGGTCATCTCCTCGCCGGAGATCCAGGGCGTGCTCACCGGCGACTCGCAGATCACCGGCGACTTCAACGGCACCACCGCCAACGAACTGGCCAGCAACCTGCGCTTCGGTGCCCTGCCGCTGACGTTCGAGCCGCAGGAGGCGCAGAGCATCTCCGCCACCCTCGGCACCGAGCACCTGCGGGCCGGTCTGCTGGCGGCTGGGATCGGCATGCTGCTGGTCGCGGTCTACTCGTTCTTCTACTACCGAATGCTCGGCATCGTGATCTTCCTCAGCCTCATCCTGTCGGCGCTGCTGGTGTTCGGCGCGATGGTGGTGCTCGGCCGGCAGATCGGCTTCACCCTGACCCTGGCCGGGATCGCCGGTCTGATCGTCTCGCTCGGCGTCGCTGCCGACTCGTTCGTGCTCTACTTCGAACGACTGAAAGACGAGATCCGAGAAGGTCGAAGTCCGCGCAGCGCGGTGCCACGGGCCTGGCTGCGGGCCCGGCGGACCATCATCTCCGCCAACGCGATCACCCTGATGGCGGCGATCGTGCTCTACATCGTCTCGGTCGGCACCGTGAAGGGCTTCGCCTTCGCGCTCGGCCTGGCGACCATCCTCGACCTCGTCGTGGTCTTCCTCTTCCGGCATCCGATCATGTCGATGCTGGCCCGCACCAAGGCCTTCCTCTCGCCTCGGGTGAGCGGCCTGGGCAGGGCGGTCAAGACCGACGACGAGACCACCACCCCGGTCCGTAACCCACGCGTCAAGGAGGCCTGAGATGAGTGGTTTCGCTGGACGCCTGTACCGAGGTGAAGCCAACCTGCCGGTGGTCGCCCGCCGCAAGACCTGGTTCACCATCGCCGCCGTGATCGTCGTCGGCTCGATCGCCAGCATCATCATCAGCGGCTTCAACCTGGGCATCGAGTTCCGGGGCGGCAACGAGTTCCAGGTGCCGTCGAGTGTCGGCACCCTGCAGCAGGCCGAGGAGACCCTCGCCGCCGAGCTGGGTGACCTCGACGCCGACGAGCCGGCGCGGGTGGTGTCCGGGCAGGAGGTCGGGGACAGCACCTACCTGTTCCGGGTCTCGGAACTGGGTGCCGAGCAGGTCGTCACGGTCAAGCAAGGGTTGGCCGAGGAGTTCGGCATCGCCGAGGACACCATCAGCGACAGCCGGGTGAGCGCGGCCTGGGGTGGTCAGGTCACCCAGCGTGCGCTGCTGGGTCTGGCCGTCTTCATGGTGCTGGTCACGATCTACCTGGTGCTGCGCTTCGAAGCCCGGATGGCGATCGCCGCAGTCGCCGGCCTGGTCCTGGACCTGGTGCTCACCGCCGGGATCTACTCCGTGTCCGGGTTCGAGGTCACGCCGTCGACCGTCGTCGGCTTCCTCACCATTCTCGGTTTCGCGCTCTACGACGTCGTCGTGGTCTTCGACAAGATCCAGGAGAACACCCGGTCGATCACCGGCAGCAGCGTGCAAACGTACGGTGAAGCCGCCAACCTGGCCATCAACCAGACTTTGATGCGGTCGATCAACACCTCGATCGTGGCGCTGCTGCCCGTCGGTGGTCTGCTGTTCATCGGCGCCGGTCTGCTCGGTGCCGGCACGCTGAAGGACCTCGGCCTGGTGCTCTTCGTCGGTATGGGCGCCGCCTTCTTCGTCTCGATCTTCGTCTCCGCTCCGCTGGTGACGTTGCTCAAGGAGCAGGAGCCCAAGTACCGGATGCACACCCAACGAGTGCAGGCCAAGCGTGCCTCGTTGGCGGAGCGGGACAAGACGTCGGCCAAGCGGCCGAGCCGTACGGCCGCCGCACCGGCCGAGACCGACGCGGACGACGATGATTCGGCCGACGACACCGACGCCGCTTTCGCCGGCAGCACCCCCAAGGTCGGGGCCCGCCCGGGCGGCAAGCGCCAAACCGGCGGCGGACGCGGTGGCCGTCCCGGCGGCGGAGGCGGTCGGAAACGGCCCAGCGGGGCCAAGCGTCGCTGACCGACAACGCACCGTCGGCCCGGACCGGGCCGACGGTGCCGCGGGTGGGGGAGGATCGGGTGGTGGAGAGCCAGTCACCGGTCATCGGGGACAGCGGACCCGAGGCGGCGGCACTCGTGGCGAGTCGGGTACTCGACGTGCCAGACTTTCCCAAACCGGGCATCGTGTTCAAGGATCTGATGCCGTTGTTCGCCGACGGACCGGTGTTTCGTGAGGTGATCGACGAGATCGTCGGCTACCACGGTGCCGAGTCGTTCGACGTGGTCGCCGGCATCGAAGCGCGAGGCTTCGTGCTGGCGGCGGCGATCGCGTACGCCACCGGCACCGGGGTGGTGCCGGTGCGCAAGGCCGGCAAGCTGCCACGAGCGTCGTTCTCCGCCTCCTACGCCCTGGAGTACGGCGAGGCGGTGCTGGAGGTGCACCAGGACGCGTTCACCGCCGACCAGCGGGTGCTGGTGGTGGACGACGTGCTGGCCACCGGCGGTACGGCGAGCGCGACGTTGGACCTGGTCGAACGGGCCGGCGGCGTCGTGACCGGGTTCAGCGTGCTTCTCGAACTCGGTTTTCTGGCCGGACGTGAGCGGTTGTCGCCCCGGGCGGTACACGCGATGTGGCGAGTGTGACGCCCGACGTGACCGACATGATCGACCCGGCAGACGGGTACGGTCAGGTCCGTACGGGTAGTATTGCGGTCCCTGTCAGTCAGGGGCATCCTCTCCTGGCTAGCGCTGCAGCAGGTCGGCCGGATACGGTCGGCTGAGGTCCCGGCGGACTGGAAGGAGGCCGGTGTCCCACGACGTCGCCCCTTCTGTGGAGGGCACTGTGCACCCGACTGGCGAGGCTGACCCGACGCCACGTACCACCCCGTCCGAGCCGCCGCCGATCGAACCGGTGACGGCAAGCTCGGCCGCGCCGTCCGACGGCCCGCAGGCCGCCGCGTCGACCAGCCCGGCCGACGCCGCCCCACCGGCCAACGGCAGGCCCCCGGCGAACGGCACCGTGGCCGCCACCGGCGGCACGCACACCAACGGCACCGGCGGCACCCACACGAACGGCACCGCCCCGGCGGCCAGCGGCTTCGCCTTCGCCGGCGCGCCGACCGGCCGTCGGGTCCGGGCCCGGCTGGCGCGGTTCAACTCCCCTTGGCAGTCCGCGCACATCCAGGAGGTGCTGGAGCCGCTCATTGCCACGCACCAGCAGAGCCACCCCAAGGCGGACCCGCGGCTGCTCCAGCGGGCGTTCGACCTGGCTTCCAAGTGGCATTCCGGGCAGTACCGCAAGTCGGGTGATCCGTACATCACCCACCCGCTGGCGGTCGCCACGATCCTCGCCAACCTCGGGATGGACACCACCACACTCGTCGCCGCGCTGCTGCACGACACGATCGAGGACACCGGCTACACCCTCGACGAGATGCGGACCGACTTCGGCGGCGAGGTCGCCCTGCTGGTCGACGGGGTGACCAAGCTCGACCGGGTCAAGCTCGGCGACGCGGCCAAGGCGGAGACGATCCGCAAGATGGTCGTCGCGATGGCCAAGGACCCCCGGGTGCTGGTGATCAAGCTGGCCGACCGGCTGCACAACATGCGGACGCTCACCTTCCTGCCCAAGGCCAAGCAGGAGCAGAAGGCCAAGGAGACCTTGGAGATCCTGGCTCCACTGGCCCACCGGCTCGGGATGAACACCGTGAAGTGGGAGTTGGAGGATCTCGCGTTCGGCACGCTGTTCCCCAAACGGTACGAGGAGATCAACCGGCTGATCGGGGAGCACCAGCCGCAGCGCGACACGCAGCTGCGCAAGGTGACCCAGAAGGTCCAGGTGGATCTTCGCGCGGCCAAGATCAAGGCCGAGGTGACCGGTCGCCCCAAGCACCTCTATTCGATCTATCAGAAGATGATCGTGCGCGGACGCGACTTCACCGACATCTACGACCTGGTCGGCGTACGGATCCTGGTCGACACGGTCCGCGACTGCTACGCGGCACTCGGGGTGATCCACGCGAACTGGCAGCCGGTACCCGGCCGGTTCAAGGACTACATCGCGATGCCCAAGTTCAACATGTACCAGTCGCTGCACACCACGGTGATCGGCCCGACCGGCAAGCCGGTGGAGATGCAGATCCGGACCTTCGCCATGCACCGGACCGCCGAGTTCGGCATCGCCGCGCACTGGAAGTACAAGGAACTCAAGGGCGCCACCGTCGTCGGCCCGCCGGCCCACATCGACGAGATGACCTGGCTGCGTCAGCTGCTCGACTGGCAGCGGGAGGCGAGCGACCCGAGCGAGTTCCTCGACGCGCTGCGCTTCGACCTGTCCAGCCAGGAGGTGTACGTCTTCACCCCCAAGGGTGACGTCATCCCGCTGCCCACCGGCTCCACCCCGGTCGACTTCGCCTACGCCGTCCACACCGAGGTCGGACACAAGTGCATCGGTGCGCGCGTCAACGGCAAACTGGTGCCTCTCGAATCGACGCTGTCCAACGGCGACGTCATCGAGATCTTCACGTCGAAGTCGGCCACCGCCGGCCCGACCCAGGACTGGCTCGGTTTCGTCAAGAGTCCGCGCGCCCGGACCAAGATCCGGCAGTACTTCAACAAGGAACGCCGTGAGGAGGCGATCGAGGCCGGCAAGGACGCGATCGCCAAGGCCATGCGCAAGCAGGGCATGCCGCTGCAGCGGATGCTGACCACCGACTCGCTGATGGCGATCGCCCGCGACCTGCACCTGGCAGACGTGGCGGCGCTGTACGCCGCCGTCGGCGACAGCCAGGTCTCCGCCCAGACGGTCGTCCAGCGGCTGATGGCCAGCTTCGGCGGGGAAGAAGGCGCGGCCGAGGATCTCGCCGAGTCTGCCGTCGCCACCCGTCCTCCCCGGGACCGCCACGCCGGCACCGATCCCGGCGTCGTGGTCCGTGGCGTCAGCGACGTCTGGATCAAACTGGCCCGCTGCTGCACCCCGGTCCCGCCGGACACCGTGTTCGGGTTCGTCACCCGGTCCGGTGGGGTCAGCGTGCACCGCGACGACTGCGTCAACGCCGTCGATCTGCGCGTGCAGAAGGAGCGCATGGTCGAGGTGAGCTGGAAGCTCACGTCGGCGTCGACGTTCCTGGTGGCGATCCAGGTCGAGGCACTCGACCGGCACAAGCTGCTGGCCGACGTCACCCGGGTGCTGTCCGAGGAGCGGGTCAACATCCTGTCTGCGACCGTGACGACCACGCGGGACCGGGTCGCGGTCAGCCGGTTCTCGTTCGAGATGGCCGACCCGAAGCACCTCGGGCACCTGCTCGCCGCCGTCCGCAAGGTCGACGGAGTCTTCGACGCCTACCGGGTCACGTCCGGAAGCTGAACGCCCGGCCCGACGGCACCCCCGACGGTCGGGCTCATCCCACGAAAACGGGCCGGCGGCCAGGGGTAGCCCCTGGCCGCCGGCCCTCCCACGTACGGCCCGCCTACTGGGGGTCGCTGACGGTCAGCGAGTTGATCAGGATGTCGTTGTTCGGGTGACCGCCGCCCGGCGACGGTTCGAACGCCCCGTCGTGTCCGGCCTCGGTCGCCTCCTGGATCACGTCGAGCCCTTCGGTGACCGTACCGAGAACCGTGTAGTCCGGGCTCAGTTCGACGTCCTGGTAGATGAAGAAGAACTGGCTGCCGTTGGTGTCGGGCCCGCTGTTGGCCATCGCCACCACACCCGCCGGGTACGCGGGGCGGTCGTCGACCGGAAGGTTCTCGTTGGCGAACTGGTAGGTCGGGCCACCCGTACCGTCGGTTTCCCGGTAGCCCTCGCCGCTGGCGCTCGGGTCGCCGCACTGCAGCATGCCGGGGAACATCCGGTGGCACTTGGTGTTGTCCCAGAAGTTCTGGCTGGCCAGGTGGTGGAAGCTCGCCGCGGTGCACGGCACGTCCGCGAGGTTCATGGTCACCTGGATCTCACCGAAGTTGGTGTCCAGGGTCATCACCTGGGTGCCGCTGTCCGGCGGCGTGGTGGTCGGCGGCAGGCCGACGTCCTTGATGGTGGGGCGGCGCTGCTCGGCGGGGACCTCGTTCCACACGCAGGTGGTGGCGACGGCCTCACCCTCGGCCTGTGGCGTCTCGGTCTCGTCGTCACCGACGGCGACGACCACCCACACCACGACGGCCACCACGAGCACCAGCGCGAGCCCGGCGCCGACGCCGGCCTGCAGCTGACGGCGCTTGCGAGCCGCCGCGGCGCGTTCGGCCATCTCCTTTTCGAGGCGGGCCCGAGCCGCGGCACGTTGCCGCTCCCTGGTCGACGTCACGGTGGCTCCTCCTGAATCGGTTATCTAGCTGCTCTGGGACATCGTGGTCGAGTCGATCTGGTCAGGCTGGTCAGGACTGACCGTCGGCGGAGCTGCTGGCCGACGGGGTCGGCGCGGGGGTGCCGGGCTCGTACGGCTCGTCGACGGTGATGGTCTCGATGACGACGTCCGAATCCGGCTTGACCTCGGCGCCGGCGTCGTTGGCCACCTTCGGCAGCGCGCCGATCGCCTGGACCGTCGCCATTCCACCGGTGACCCGCCCCATGATCGGGTACTCGGGGAACTCGGTGGTGAAGTCACGGAAGAAGATCTTGAACTGGCTGCCGTTGGTGCCCTGCGGCACGCCGACAGCGGCCACCGTACCGGCCGGATACAGCGGCGGGTTGTCGGCCGGGTCCGCCGAGGGGTCGGGCTGCGGCGCGGTCGGCACGTTTTCGCTGTAGTACGAGTATGCCGGCCCGCCCTGCCCGGTGCCGCTCGGGTCACCGCAGAGGATCGCGCCTTCGTCGGTGATCTCGTGGCAGGTGGTGTCGTCGAAGAAGTTCTCGCTGGCCAGATGGGCGAAGCTCGCCGCGGTGCAGGGGGCGTTGGCCAGGTCGAGTTCGACGGTGATCGGGTCGCCCTGGTTGGTGCTGATCGTCATCAGCCGTACGCCGCTGGTCGGCGGATCGGTCGTCTCCGGCATGCCGACGTCTTTGAGATCGGTGTTGGCCACCGGATCCTGCGGGGTCCAGGTGCAGGGTCCGGCCTCCGCGACCGGTTCGGGTTCGCGATCGAACGCACCGAGTGCCCACGCGGACGCGCCCGCGACGAGTAGCAGCGCGAGACCGGCGCCGACACCGGCGCGGACTCGCCGCTTGCGTCGCGCCGTCGCGGCTCGCCGGGCCATCTGCCGGTCGAGCTTGGCGCGCGCCAGTTTGCGCTGCCGGTCCCTGCTGGAAGCCACCCGCGCTCCCCTTTCCTGATCAGCCGTGCACCCTGCGGCGGGCGTGCCGGATCGAGACGCATTGCGGTACTCCGCGCCACATGCCCGCCAGAGTGTACGGGTATCCGCTGGGAAATTGTTGTACGAGGTCTGCTCCGTATCCAATCGGAGATCATCTTTGTAACCGATGGGTTTGCCGGGACGCGCGGCGGGCCGGATCCGCCGATTCGCGCCGGCCGCTAGGCTCGACCGGTGACAGAGGCCGTGGCGTGCCCGCACGGCCGGCGGAAGGACCGGCGGAAGGAGAGGCGTGCTCATCACCGGGTTCCCGGCACCGGCCTTCGGCACCAACTGTTACGTGGTGGCGACCGGGCCGGGCGAGCAGTGTGTGATCGTCGACCCCGGCATCGGGGTGCTGGACCAGCTCGACGCGGTCGTCGCCGAGTATCGGCTGCACCCGGCCGCCGTGCTGCTCACCCACGGCCATCTCGACCACACCTTCTCGGTCGCGCCGGTGTGCGGCGCGCGCGGCGTCACCGCGTACGTGCATCCGGGGGACCGCGAGTTGCTGGCCGACCCGGCCAAGGGCCTGTCGGCGGACCTGGCCGCGATGTTCGGCGGCCGGCTGCCGTACACCGAGCCCGACGACGTCGCCGAGTTGACCGACGGAGGTGTGTTGACCCTGGCCGGGCTGGAGGTCACCGTCGACCACGCCCCCGGGCACACCGGCGGCTCGGTGCTGTTCCGGCTGCCCGGTGCCGGCTCGCCGTGGGAGGCCGAGCAGGTGTGCCTCGCCGGTGACGTGCTGTTCGCCGGGTCGATCGGCCGTACCGACCTGCCCGGTGGCAGCCTGCCGGCGATGATGGCCAGCCTGCGCGACAAGGTGCTGCCGCTGGCCGACGACACGGTCGTGCTGCCCGGCCACGGTCCGGCGACCACCATCGGGCGGGAACGCGCGGATAACCCGTACCTGCGGGAGGTTGCCGACCTCGGCGTCGCGCCCCGCGCCCGCCAGACCGGATTGTGACGGAGAGTTCCTGATGAGCAAGCCCACGCCGATCTCCGGCTTTCCGGAGTGGCTTCCCCCGCAGCGGATGATCGAGCAGTACGTGATCGACCGGCTGCGCCGCACCTTCGAGCTGTACGGCTTCGCGCCGCTGGAGACCCGGGCGGTCGAGCCGCTGGACCAGCTGCTGCGCAAGGGGGAGACCTCCAAGGAGGTCTACCTGCTGCGCCGGCTGCAGGCCGACCCGGACGCGGCGGCCTCGGCCGGCGACGACGCCCTCGGGCTGCACTTCGACCTGACCGTGCCGTTCGCCCGCTACGTGTTGGAGAACGCCGGCAAGCTGCAGTTCCCGTTCCGCCGCTACCAGATCCAGAAGGTGTGGCGGGGCGAGCGGCCGCAGGAGGGCCGCTACCGCGAGTTCCTGCAGGCCGACATCGACATCGTTGACCGCGACGAGCTGGCCCCGCACCACGAGGCGGAGTTGCCGCTGGTCATCGGGGACGCGTTGGCCAGTCTGCCGATCCCGCCGGTGCGGATCCAGGTCAACAACCGCAAGGTCTGCGAGGGTTTCTACCGGGGGATCGGGTTGACCGACCCGGACGCGGCGCTGCGGGCGATCGACAAGCTCGACAAGATCGGTCCGCAGCGGGTGGCCGAGCTGCTGATGAGTACGGCCGGGGCCGGCGAGAGCCAGGCGAAGGCGTGTCTGTCGCTGGCGGAGATCTCCGCGCCGGACGCCTCGGTCGCCGACGCGGTACGCGGCCTCGGGGTCGAGCACCCGCTGCTCGACGAAGGGCTCGCCGAGCTGGTCGTGGTGCTGGAGACGGCCGCCGCGCACGCGCCCGGCCTGTGCGTGGCCGACCTACGGATCGCCCGCGGGCTCGACTACTACACCGGCACGGTCTACGAGACCCAACTGCGGGGGTACGAGCGGTTCGGTTCGATCTGCTCGGGTGGCCGCTACGACGATCTCGCCTCGGCCGGGGCGGACCGCTTCCCGGGGGTGGGCATCTCGATCGGGGTGTCCCGGCTGCTGGGGTTGTTGTTCGGTGCCGACGCGTTGTCGATCTCCCGGCCGGTGCCGACCTGTGTGCTGGTGGCGTTGCCGGCCGAGTCCGACCGGCCGGCCGGCAACCAGGTCGCGGACGCGCTGCGGCGGCGGGGGATCGCCGTCGAGGTGTCGCCGTCGGCGGCGAAGTTCGGCAAGCAGATCCGGTACGCGGCACGGCGCGGCATTCCGTACGTGTGGTTCCCGGGGGTCGACGGGGAGCCGGACAGCGTCAAGGACATCCGGTCGGGTGCGCAGCAGCCGGCGGAGCGTTCGACCTGGTCACCGCCGGCGTCCGAGTTGACACCGACGGTGTCGGGCGGGTCGGCGGCGGCGGCCGACTGACCAACGATCTAACGGGTAGTCGGCGACGAAAGGGGCGATTCGCTCGGGAGAAGTGGCGGCGACGGCTTCGGATAACCTACGGTTGCGTAAGTTACGCTGCCGTAGGGAGAAGCTGTTGTCCGTCGTGTCCGTCGCCCCGATGTCCCAGACCGCCCTGCTGATCGAACTGGAGCCGGTGGTCGCCACCAACCTCGACCGGCATCTGAGCCTGGCCAAGGAGTGGTTCCCGCACGAGTACGTACCGTGGAGCGACGGGCGCACCTTCGACGGCCCGCTCGGCGGCGAACCCTGGTCACCGGAGGACTTCAGCATCCCCGAGGTCGCCCGTACCGCCCTGGTGGTGAACCTGCTCACCGAAGACAACCTGCCCTCGTACCATCACGAGATCGCCACTCTGTTCGGCCGCGACGGCGCGTGGGGCACGTGGGTGCACCGGTGGACCGCCGAGGAGGGCCGGCACGGCACCGCGATCCGCGATTACCTGACCGTCACCCGGGCGGTGGATCCGGTCGCGCTGGAGCGGGCCCGGATGGTGCACATGTCCAACGGCTACGCCAACGTGCACAGCGACGAGGTGCTGCACTCGCTGGCGTACGTGTCGTTCCAGGAGCTGGCCACCCGGATCTCGCACCGCAACACCGGCAAAGCCACCGGCGACCCGCTGTGTGAGCGGCTGCTGGCCCGGGTCGCCGCCGACGAGAACCTGCACATGATGTTCTATCGCAATCTGCTCGGCGCGGCGTTCGAGCTGGCCCCGAGCCAGGCGATGCGGGCCGTGGCGGACGTGGTCGCCGACTTCCAGATGCCCGGGGTCGGCATCGACGGGTTCGCCCGCAAGTCGGTGGCGATCGCCATGGCCGGCATCTACGACCTGCGCCAGCACCACGACGAGGTGCTCTCGCCGGTGCTGCGCCAGTGGGACATCTGGAACGTGACCGGGCTGGACGCCGACGGCGAGGCGGCCCGCGAGCAGCTCGCCGACCAGATGGCGCAGATGGACACCGCCGCCGCCCGGTTCGAGGCACGACGCGAGGAGCGGCGCGCCCGCAATCGCTGAGCCGTGCCCAGTGTTGGCGACGCGGGTCTCGTGGCTGGTCGCCACGGGACCCGCGTCGGGTGTGGCCGGTCGTCGGTGGAGTGCCCGTCGTGGGTGGAGCGCCGGTCGTCGGTGGACCGGTGGCCGACCCGCCTCACTAGACGCTCAGGTTGACGGTGAGACGGGCTTAACGCATTGGAAATCGATGCGTCGAGATTCGTGAAACCCGCCCTCCCTACGTTTCGTGGCACCACAACTTCGGCTGAAGGGGAGTTGGATGCCACGACGCTTCCGGGGCGGCCTCGCCGCGCTCTGTATATTGTCGACATTGGTTGCGGCCACGGCGTGCGCGGAGGATCCCACCGCCTCCGGCGGCGACACGGACTCCGACACGATCAAGGTCGGGATCCTGCACTCGCTGAGCGGCACCATGGCGATCAGCGAAGTCACCGTACGCGACGCGGAGCTGCTCGCGATCGAGGAGATCAACGCCGCCGGTGGCGTGCTGGGCAAGCAGATCGAACCCGTCGTCGAGGACGGTGCCTCGGACTGGCCCACGTTCGCCGAGAAGGCCCAGAAGCTGATCTCCCAGGACAAGGTCGCCACCGTCTTCGGTGGCTGGACGTCGGCCAGCCGTAAGGCGATGCTGCCGGTCTTCGAGCGCAACAAGGCGCTGCTGTGGTACCCGGTGCAGTACGAAGGGCTGGAAAGCTCGCCGTACATCTTCTACACCGGAGCCACCACCAACCAGCAGATCGTGCCCGGCCTGGACTATCTCAAGGAGCAGGGCCACCAGACGATCTTCCTGGTCGGCAGCGACTACGTCTTCCCGCGTACCGCCAACAAGATCATCAAGGCGTACGCCGAAGCCAACGGCATGCAGGTCGTCGGCGAGGAGTACACCCCGCTCGGCCACACCGAGTACAGCACCGTGGTCAACAAGCTGCAGCAGGCCCAACCCGACGCGGTGTTCAACACCCTCAACGGCGACAGCAACGTCGCCTTCTTCAAGCAGCTGACCAGCGCCGGCATCACCGCCGACGCGATGCCGACCGTCTCGGTCAGCGTCGCCGAGGAAGAAGTCGTCGGCATCGGCCCGGAGAACGTCGCCGGACACCTGGTGGCATGGAACTACTACCAGACCACCGAAGGCGACCGGAACACCGAGTTCGTCGAGGCCTTCAAGGCCAAGTACGGCGCCGACAAGGTCACCTCCGACCCGATGGAAGCCGGCTACAACGCCGTCTACCTGTGGGCGGCGGCCGTCGAAGCGGCCGGCACCACCGAGGTCGAAGCCGTCAAGGAAGCCGCCGGCGGGATCAGCATCGACGCCCCCGAAGGCAAGGTCACCATCGACGGCGACAACCAGCACGTCCACAAGACGGCCCGGATCGGCGTGGTGCAGCCCGACGGCCAGATCCAAGAGGTGTGGAACTCCGGCGAACCCATCAAGCCGGACCCATACCTGACCGGCTACGACTGGGCCGAAGGCCTGTCCTGACCCGGCGCGACTAGCGGAGGGAGGTGCCCGCCATGGCTGTCGTCAACCAACTGGTCATCGGCGCGAGTATCGGAGCGGTGCTGCTCCTGATCGCGCTGGGACTGACGTTCACCTTCGGTCAGATGGGCGTCATCAACATGGCCCACGGGGAGTTCATCCTGGCGGGCGCCTACACCGCGTACATGATGCAGGGGTTGGTCGGGACGCAAGCCGTCCCGGCCGCCCTGCCGGTCGCGTTCCTCATCGCCGGCACCATGGGCTTGATCCTGGAGCGGCTGGTGATCCGACGCTTCTACGGCCGGCCCCTGGACACCCTGCTGCTCACCTTCGGTGTCAGCCTGATCCTGCAGCAGCTCGCCCGCGACATCTTCGGCGCGCCGAACGTGCAGGTCACCGCGCCCGGATGGCTCACCGGCGGGATCGACGTGGTCGGCGTACGGCTGCCGTACAACCGGATCTTCATCATGGTCCTCGCGATCGCCTGCGTGGTCGCGATCTCGCTCTACCTCGGCAAACTGTCCTACGGCCGCCGGATGCGGGCGGTGATGCAGAACCGCCAACTCGCCGCCGTCACCGGGGTGGCCACCCAGCGGGTCGACCAGCTCACCTTCTTCATCGGCTCCGGCCTGGCCGGTGTCGCCGGGGTGGCGCTCACCCTGATCGGCCCGGTCGGGCCGTCGTTGGGCACCTACTACATCGTGGACGCGTTCCTCGTCGTCGTCGCCGGGGGACTCGGGCAACTGCGTGGTGCGGTGATCGCCGCGATCGCCCTCGGCGTGATCAACAGCTATGTCGAATTCTGGACCGATGCCAGCCTCGCCAAGGTGGTGGTCTTCGCGGTGATCGTGGCCTTCCTCCAGTTCCGTCCACAGGGCATGTTCGTCCTCCGTTCCCGGGCGCTGACATGAGCGCCCCCCGGACGACCCCGGCCCCGGCGACCCCGGCCCGGCCGACCCCGGCCGACCCGCGACCGGCGGCCCGCTTCGCCGCCCGGCCGCCCGCCCGCTGGCCCGGACCGGCTGTGTTCGTCGCCGTCGGCGTCCTGCTGCTGGTCGTCGCGCCGCTCGCGCTCAGCCCGTTCCGGCTGGACTTGCTCGCCAAGTACCTCTGCTACGCCATCGTCGCCGTCGGCATCTACCTGGCCTGGGGACGCGGCGGCATGCTCACCCTCGGCCAGGGCGTCTTCTTCGGCCTCGGCGGCTACGCCATGGGCATGTACCTCAAACTCGCCGACGCCGGCGAGGGCAACCTGCCCGACTTCATGGTGTGGAGCGGGGTGGAGACGCTGCCGGCGATCTGGGCACCGTTCCGCAACCCGTTCTTCGCCCTGTCCATGGTGGTCGTCCTGCCGACCACGGTGGCGTTGATCCTCGGCACCCTGGTGTTCCGCCAACGGGTCCGGGGCGCCTACTTCGCCGTACTGTCCCAGGCCCTGGCCGCCGCGTTCGTGATCCTGCTGATCGGCCAGCAGGGACTCACCGGCGGCACCAACGGCCTGACCAACGTCCAGTTCTTCTTCGGCCTCGACCTGTACGACCCGGCGCAGAAGCGGATCGTCTACTATGTCTGCGTCGGCGCGCTCGGCCTGGTGTTCCTGGCCGCCTGGCAGCTCACCCACTCCCGGTTCGGCAAACTGCTGGTCGCCATCCGCGACGGCGAGGACCGGGTCCGGTTCCTCGGCTACGACCCGGCCGTGGTCAAGACCCTGGTGTACGCGTTGTCGGCGGCGATGGCCGGGATCGCCGGCGCGCTGTTCGTGCCGGTGGTCGGCATCCTCGGACCGGCCGACCTGGGTGTGGTGCCGTCGATCGAGATGCTGGTCGCGGTCGCCATCGGCGGGCGGTTCTCGCTGGTCGGCGCGGTCGGCGGGGCCATCCTGTTCAACTACGGCAGTACGGTGCTCAGCGAACAGTGGCCGTCGGGCTGGCTCTACCTGCTCGGCGGGCTGTTCATCGCCGTGATGATGTGGGCCCCCCGGGGCCTCGCCGGGCTGCTCGCCGACGGCTGGTCGGCGGTACGGCACCGCTGGCCCGGCCGGTCCACCGGTGGTCCGCCCGGCGCGGCCCCGGTGTCACCGGCGGCCGGTGACACCGCCGCGCCCGCGCCGGCCCAACCGGCGGCGACCGCCTCGGTCGGAGGTGACCAGCCGTGAGCGGAAAGCTAGAGGTCCGCGACCTCAACGTGGTCTTCGACGGATTCCGGGCGGTCACCGACCTCAGCCTCACCGTCGAGCCCGGCGAGCTGCGGTTCCTGATCGGACCCAACGGGGCCGGCAAGACCACCCTGATCGACGTCGTCACCGGCCGGACCCGACCGGCGTCCGGTTCGGTCCGGTTCAACGGCCAGGAACTCGTCGGCCGCCGCGAACACGCCATCGTCCGGCTCGGCATCGGCCGTACCTTCCAGACGTCGGTGGTGTTCGAGCAGCTCACCGTCCTGGAAAACCTCGACCTGGCGGCCAGCTTCCGCCGACCGCTGGTCGGCCTGCTGCGCCGCCGCCGGGGCGTCTCCGACCAGGTGTCCCGGGCACTGGACACCACCGGCCTGGCCGACCTGGCGTTCGCCCCGGCCGGGGTGCTGTCGCACGGCCAGCGGCAGTGGCTGGAGATCGGCATGCTGATCGTGCAGCAGCCCAGCCTGCTGCTGCTCGACGAACCGGTGGCCGGGATGAGCCGCGGCGAACGCGAACGCACCGGCGAGCTGCTGCGCGAGGTCGCCAAGGACCACACCGTGATGGTGATCGAACACGACATGGAATTCCTGCGCCGCTTCGCCAGCACCGTCACCGTGCTGCACGAGGGCAAACTGCTCTGCGAGGGCACCGTCGCGCAGGTGCAGGCCGATTCCCGGGTGCAACAGGTCTACCTCGGCCGCAGCCGCGAGGACGGCACCGAGGCTGCCGAACCGCCGGCCGCCGCGCAGGGATCACCGATCGCTCAGGAGGCGTCGTCGTGACCGCCATGTTGACCGTCGAGTCGCTCGACGTCGCGTACGGCCGGGCCCAGGTGCTGTTCGGGGTCGACCTGCAGGCCCCGGCCGGTGCCCTGGTCTGCGTGATGGGCCGCAACGGGGTCGGCAAGACCACCCTGCTGAAGGCGATCACCGGGGTGCTGCCGGTGCGCTCCGGCCGGGTCACCTTCGACGGCCGCGACATCACCAAGCTACGGACGCATGAGCGGGTCCGGCTCGGGCTCGGCTACGTGCCGCAGGGCCACGAGACCTTCCCGCAGTTGACCGTCGCGGAGAACCTGCAGGTGGCGGTCGAGGCGGCCCGGACCGACAAGGTGGCCGTGGACGAGGCGCTCGACCTGTTCCCGGCGCTGGTCGGCCTGCTGCGCCGTAAGGCCGGGTTCCTCTCCGGCGGTCAGCAGCAGCAGCTGGCGATCGCCCGCGCGCTGGTCACCCGGCCGAAGATGCTGCTGCTCGACGAACCGACCGAAGGCATCCAGCCGTCGATCATCGTCGAGATCGAGGAGGCGATCGAACGGCTGCACACCGAGGCCGGGTTGGCGATCCTGCTGGTCGAACAGTACCTCGAACTGGCGTTGCGGCTCGCCGACCAGTTCGTCATCCTCGACGCCGGCGAGGTGGTCCGGGCCGGCGACAAGGAGGACCTGCGCGACGAGTCGGTCCGCCAGCTGCTGTCGGTGTGACCCACCGCCGGGCCGGGCCTCAGCTTGTTGGCGGCCCGGCCTCAGCTGGTCGGTGGCAGCTCGAACAGCAGGCAGGACGAGGTGGCGTGGGCGGCCAGCCGGCCGGCGGCGTCGGTCAGCTTCGCCTCGGCGTACGCGGTGCGCCGCCCGCGCTGCACGACGGTGCCCTCGCAGCGCAGCGTGCCCGAGGCGAGCGTCACCGGGCGCAGGAACTTCACGTTCAGGTCGATCGAGGTGTAGCTCGTCCCGGCCGGCAGCACCGAGTGCACCGCGCAGCCGGCGGCGGTGTCCAGCAGCGTCGAGATGATGCCACCGTGGACCGTGCCCAAGGCGTTGTAGTGGAACTCCTGCGGCGTCAGCGCGATGCCCACCCGGCCGTGCTCGGGTTCCAGCCCTTCGAGGCCCAGCATCACCATGACCGGCGGGGCGGGGATCTCGCCGGAGGCCATCGCCCGCAGTTGGCCCAGCCCGTCGAGGCCGTTCAACGCGGCCAGCCGCACCTCCGCCGGGTCGGTCCAGGAGAAGGTACGGCTGCGCTGCGCGGCGTCCGGCTCCGGCTGCGCGTCCGGCTGCGACGGCCGCTCGGTCTGTGTCATGGACGCAGCCTGGCAGCCGGTTGCTAGGTCTGTCAACGAGACCTAGCCTGGGCGGGGTGAGACCTACCGCACTCGACTGGTCCATCGACAACTGCACCATCGCCCGCACCATGGACATCCTCGGCGAGCGGTGGACCGTCGTCGTGCTCCGCGAGGTCTTCAACGGCGTACGGCGCTTCGACCAGATGCGCGAACGCACCGGCGTACCCCGCCAGGTGCTGACCAACCGGCTCACCATGCTGGTCGATCAGGGCCTGCTGCGTCGGCACCCCTACCAGGAACCGGGGGAGCGGCACCGCTACGAGTACCGGCTCACCGACAAAGGCCTCGACCTGTGGCCGGTGCTGATCGCCCTGCTGCAATGGGGCGACCGGTACTGCGCCGACCCGGACGGCTCGGCGCTGACCGTCGCCCACCGCGACTGCGGCGCCGACGTCGGCGTGACCATGCGTTGCGCCGCCGGCCACGACCTGGCCGGCCCGCGTGACGCCCTGCCCCGCCCCGGACCCGGTGCCCGTCTCCGCGTCAGCTGAGCAGACCGTGGTGCAGCGCGCGCAGCACCGCCCGGGTGCGGTCGCGGGTGCCCAACTTCGCCAGGACGGCCGACACGTGGTTCTTGACCGTGCCCTCGGCGAGAAACAGCGCCTCGGCGATCTGCCGGTTGGTGTAGCCGGTGGCGATCAGCCGCAGCACCTCACGTTCCCGTTCGGTCAGCTCCTGGATCGGTGGGGCGTCGCGGTCCACGGCGGCCGGCACGTCACCGGCGCCGACCGCCCGCAGCAGCCGGTCGGTGATCGCCGGCTGGATCAGCGTCCCCCCGGCGGCGAGGGTACGGACCGCGCCGACCAGCTGGTCGAGCGTCACGTCCTTGAGCAGGTAGCCGCGCGCCCCGGCCCGCAACGCCCGCAGCACCAGCTCGTCGTCGTCGAACGTGGTCAACACCAGCACGGGTACGTCGATCCCGCGTTCCCGTAACGTCCGCAGCGCCCAGATCCCGTCCCAGCCCGGCATCCGCAGATCGAGCAGGACCACGTCCGGCCGGTGCCGCTCGACCGCCGCGACGGCCGACTGCCCGTCGTCGGCCTCGGCGACCACGACGACGTCGTCGGCCAGCTCCAGCAGGCTGCGGATGCCCTGCCGGACCAGGGTCTGGTCGTCGACGACACAAACGCTGATCACCCGGCCGCCGGTCATGTGGCTACCGGTCATGCGGCTGGCACCTCGGCCTGGATCCGGAAGCCGCGCCCGCCATCCAACGACACCTGGCCGCCGAGTGCCTCGACCCGCTCGCGGATCCCGCACAACCCGTTGCCGGGCCGTACCTGGCCGCCGGCTCCCCGGCCGTCATCCCAGGCGGTGAGTCGGATCGTCCCGTCGTCGTCGCTGATCTCGACCCACAGATTGGCCGCGTCGGCGTGCCGGATGGTGTTGGTGACCACCTCCTGCACGCAGCGGACCAGCGCGGTGACCCGCGCCTCGTCGACGGCGATCCCGTCGGCGACCCGCAGGTGCACGGCGGGTTCCGGCAGCTCCGCGACGATCCGTTCCAGGGCGTCGCGCAGATCCGGGGCGTGCCGACGCAGCTCGCCCACGGCGTCCCGCACGTCGGCCAGCAGATCCCGGGCGACCCGGCGGGCCCGCAGGACATGGTCCCGCGCCGGTGGGGCACTGCGGTGCGCGGCGACCTCCAGCTCCAACGACAGGACCGTCAACTGGTGGCCGATCAGGTCGTGCAACTCCCGGGCGATCCGCAGCCGCTCGTCCGACCGGGTCGCCTGCGCGAGCAGCGCGGTCGCCGCCCGCAGCTCGGTGTGCGCCTCGGCGAGTTCGCGCCGGGTCGCCAACTCCCGCAGGTACGTCCGCACCGACAGCACCACCCCCACCTGCAGCAGGGCGTACAGCAGCGCGTTCAGCAACCCTTGGGCGACCGCACCCGAGCTGAGGTACGCGGCCACGGCGGCCACGACGGTGTTGAGCCCGACCACGGCGGCGGTCACCGGCCACCGGTTGAGGTAGGTGCTGACCGCCGCGCCGAACACCAGCAGGATCTGCGTCCAGCCGAACGCTGGCGCCATCAGCACCAACGCCACCCCGAGGGCGACCAGCGCGCCGAACACCAGCACGGTGCCGACGTCGCGGACCCGGTCCACCAGCAGCGTGCAGACGACCAACGCCACGACGAATCCGGCGAAACACACCCACCACAGCCAGACCGGGACGAGAAACGCGCCGGCGGCCGGTCCGCGACCCAGCACCACCACCGGTACGCCGACCGCGAGGCAGGTCAGCACGCCGACCACCCCGGACCACGGTCGGGGATCCAGACGGCTCACCCTCGTCATGCTAGGCGGCCCGGCCGGCGTACCGCCCCTGCCGGAAGTCACCCCCACCGGCCGTGACCACCGGCAGATCCGCCGGCCGGCCCGACCGGCATAGCGTGCGGACATCGCACCAGAGGAGGTAGGTCGATGCCGGCGATCCTCGTCGAGGACATCCACAAGCGGTACGGGTCGACCGTCGCCGTGGACGCGGTGAGCTTCACCGTCGAACCGGGGGAGATCCTCGGCGTCCTGGGGCTCAACGGGGCCGGCAAGACCACCGTCGTGGAGACGATCGCCGGGCTGCGCCGACCCGACCGGGGCCGGGTGCGGGTGCTCGGCCTCGACCCGTGGCGGGACCGGGCCCGGCTGCGCCAGGTGCTCGGCGTACAGCTGCAGTCCGCCGCGCTGCACGCGGCGCTGACCGTCCGGGAACTGGTCCGGCTGTACCGCAGCTTCTACGCCGACGGTGCCGACCCCGACCAGCTGATCGACCTGCTGGGTCTCACCGGCCGCCGCGACACCCGGTTCGAGAAGCTCTCCGGTGGCCAGCAGCAGCGGCTGTCGATCGCCCTGGCCCTGGTCGGCAACCCCCGGGTGGCGCTGCTCGACGAGCTGTCCACCGGGCTGGACCCACAGGCCCGTCGACGCATCTGGGCGGTGGTCGAACAGTTGCGCGACGACGGGGTGACGGTGCTGCTGGTCAGCCACCTGACGGAGGAGGTGGAGCGGCTCTGCGACCGGGTCGCGCTGATCGACCGGGGCCGGCTGATCGCCCTCGACAGCCCGGCCGGACTGATCGCGCGAGCCCGGCGCATCGCCGCCGACACGGGGACGGCAGCACCGTACACCACCCTTGACGACGCTTTTCTCGCCCTGACCGGCCAGCCGTTCGGCACTCATCGGCTGCCGCCCGACCTGCGTACCGGACGCGACGCCGAGGAGGAGCCGTGGTGACCGCACCCGACATCATCGTCCGCCGGCCCGGACCGCGCGCCTGGGCCGCGCTGGTCGCCGCCGAATGCCGGATGGTGGCCCGCGACACCGCCGGCCTGGTCGTCCCGATCGGGCTGCCGCTGCTGATCCTGGTGATGAACGCGGTCAGCGCGCAGGGCGGTCAGCCGCTGCCCGGCGGCCGCACCGTGCTCGACGTCTACGTGCTACCGCTGGTGTTCACCGTCATCATCGCCACCATCGGGGTGGTGAACATGCCGAGCTTCCTGGCCTACTACCGGCGGACCGGGGTGCTGCGCCGCCTGGCGGTGACCCCCGCCCACCCGGCGATGGTCCTCGCCGCGCAGGTCGTCACGAGTCTGCTGCAGACCATCGTCGGGGTCGGGCTGGCACTCGGCGTCGCGGTCGTCGCATTCGGGGTGCGGGCGCACGAGCACCCCGGCCGTACGGTGGCCGTCGTCGCCCTCGCCGCGGCGGCCATGTACGCCGTCGGGATGCTGGTGGCGGCGGTCGCGCCCAGCGGCAACGCCTCGGTGGCGATCGGCCTGACGGCCTTCTTCGCGATGGCGGCGACCGGCGGCCTGTTCGGGCCGACGCAGAACCTGCCCGACCCGGTGGCCACCGTCGGCGAAGCACTGCCGTTCGGGGCGGCCGTGCAGGCGGTCGGCGCGGCCTGGTCGGGCGAGCCGCCGCAGGCCCGGCACCTGATCGCCTTGGCCGTCGCCACCGTGGTCGGCGCGCTGGTCGCCGCCCGCTTCTTCCGCTGGCAGTGACGCCGCTGCGAGCCGTTGAACGCTCGCCACCGGAGCGGGCGGCCAGTCAGCCGCCCGAGCCGGCCGCTGCGGCGTGCCGCTGGTGGTAGGCGCGGACCTGGTCCTCCACCTCGGCGCGCAGCGCCAGGAACTCGGGCAGCCGTTTGACCGCCAGCTCCCGGGGCGCTCCGTCGCGGTCCGGCGGCAGCTCCACCGGCAGGTCGGCAGCGACCCGACCCGGGTCGCTGGCCAGCACCACCACCCGCTGACCGAGGAAGACCGCCTCCTCGACGTCATGGGTCACCATCACCACCGTGGTGCCGGTGTCGGCCCACACCCGGCGGACGAACAGCTGCATGTCCTCCTTGGTCTGCACGTCCAGGGCGCCGAACGGCTCGTCGAGCAGTAGCACCCGTGGCTCGCAGGCCAGTGCCCGGGCGATCGCCACCCGTTGGCGCTGCCCGCCGGACAGCTGCTTCGGCAGCGCGTGCCGTAGCCCGGTCAGCCCGGTCTCGGCCAGATACCAGGCAACCCGCCGGGCCCGTTCGGCCCGACTGATCGGCAGCAGCTCCAACCCGAACGCGACGTTGCGTTCCACCGTCCGCCACGGGTACACGGCACCGCTCTGCAGCACCAGCCCCCGGTCCGGTCCCGGCCCGGTGACCGGCGCGCCGTCGAGTAGCACGCTGCCCCGGCTCGGCGTGGCCAGCCCGGCGATCAGCGACAACAGGGTCGACTTGCCCGACCCGGAAGCGCCGACCAGACAGACGAACTCGCCTCGGCGTACCGCCAGATCCACGCCGTCGAGCGCGCGCAGTGACCCGCCGGCGGCGGCCCGGAAGTCCTTGCCGACGCCGTCGAGCCGCACCAGCGGCGCGTCGGCTGATGTTGCGGCGTCGGCGGCTGATGTTGCGGCGTCGCCGTCGGTCGCGGTCACGACGCCCACCTCCCGACCCGGTCGCGCGTCGTCCGCAACGCCAGGTCGATTGCCACGCCGATCAGGGCGATCACGATCAGTACGGCGAAGATGTTGTCGAGCTGGTTGAACCGCTGCGAGCGGACGATCCGGTAGCCCAGCCCGGACTGGGCGTTGATCAGCTCGGCGACCACCACGAAGTTCCACGCCGCCGCCGCGTTCACCCGGATCGCGTCGATCATGCCGGGCAGCGAGTGCGGCACGATCACCTTGCGCAGCACCTCGAGCCGGCGGGCACCGAGGGTGTACGACACGTCGATCAACCCGGCCGGCACGGTCCGGACCACGTTGGCGGTCATCAGCGTGTTGAAGAAGACCGTCGCGATGAAGATCAACGCCACCTTGGACGGCTCACCCAACCCCAACCAGATGATCAGCAACGGGATGAACGCGCTGGCCGGCAGGTAGCGCAGCAGGCCGATCATCGGTTCCAACGCCGCCCGACCGGCCTGGAAGCTGCCCATCAGCAGACCCAGCGGCACCGACACCGCCACCGCCAGGCCGAAACCGCGCAACACCCGGCCGACGGTCGCGGCGGTGTCGGTCCACAACTGACCCGTACGGGCCATCTCCACCCCGGCCGCCACCGACTCCAACGGCGACGGCAGGAAGTCCGGCCGCCCGTCGACCAGCATGCTGCCGACCTGCCAGGCGGCCAACGGCACCACGATCGAGGCGACCGTCAACGTCCACCGCCCGGCCGCCGGGATCGGCGTACGGATGGCCAGCAGGGCCGGCACCCGGCGGGCCGGCCGCCGCCGGGGCAGCGGCCCCCACGACGCCCGGTCCCCACCGCTGGTCGCGGCCGGGCCGGTGTCGTCCGGGCCGCCGTTCGCGGTCGCCTGGGCCGGGGCGACGGTCACGGCGACACCGCCGCCACGAACTGCCCGTCGAGCAGCCCGTCCAGCGGCGGTGCCTCGTCCACCAGACCGGTCTCCACCAGGAACTCGGCGATCGAGCGGGCCTGGAAGTCCAGGTTGGCCGGGGTGTCGCCCGACTCGAACGCCGCCTGGTTGTCGGCCAGGTCGAAGATCGTCGTCCCGGCGTCGTACGTGCGGTAGTCCTCGACGCTGACCCCGGCCTGCGCCGCCATGATCTCCACCGCCTCGTCCGGGTTGGCGGCGATCCAGTCCAGGGTGTCGAACCAGGTGTCCACCACCGCCTGCACCTGCTCCGGATGCGCGGCCACGAACTCCGAGTCGAACACGAGATGGTCCGGGATCGCGCCGGGGAAGTCCGCCGAGGTGGCGATCGCCGTGCTGCCCTCGCGGCCCAGCGCGGTCGTGGTGAACGGGGCGAAGGCCCCGACCGCGTCGACCTGCCCGGCCAGGAACGCGGCGGCGGCCGCGTCGGTCAGCAGCGGGCTGATCTCGACGTCGTCGGCGCTCAGCCCGGCCTCGGCCAACGCCAACAACAGCAGGTAGTGGTCGACCGTACCCTCCTCGATCGCGATCCGTTTGCCGGCCAGGTCGGCCACCGAGTCGATCCCGGGCGCGGCGATGATCTGGTCGTTGCCGGTCGAGTTGTCGTTGACCAGCACCACGGTCTGCGTCGCGCCACCGCTGACCGACGACAGCGTGTCGTTGAGGGTCTGACTGTTGGCGTCCAGGTTGCCGGTGGCCAGCGCCGTCAAGCTGTCGGTGTAGCTGTCGAAGTAGGTCAGCTCGACGTCGACCCCGTTCTCCTCGAACAGCCCCTGCTCCTGCGCGACCTGCCAGGGGAACCAGCCGGGCCAGGCGCTGAACCCCAACCGTACGGTGGTCGAGCCGTCGCCGTCGGGCTCGCTGTCGCCGCAGCCGGCGGCGGTGACCAGCAGCGTCGCCGCGCAGGCGGCCGCGACCAGGCGGCGGGTGGGGGAGCGGCGGGAAGATCCGGCGGTACGTCGCATCTATGTCCTCCTGCGGAGCGGGATTTGCGGTGAGGCGTTTCAGGGGTTCAGCGGCGCGGCAGGTGCCCGGCGCGGACCAGGCAGCCGAGGGTGTCGCAGATGACCCGGGTGGCGATCAACGAGGTGATGTCGGCGTTGTCGTACGGCGGCGAGCACTCCACCACCTCGATGCCCGCCAAGGGCTTCTCGGCGATCAACTGGATGAACTTGAGGACTTCGCGGGGCAGGAAGCCACCCGGTTCGGGCCAGCCGGTGCCGGGCACGAACGCGGCGTCCAGACAGTCCACGTCAAATGACAACCAGACCGCCTCGGCACCGTCCCAGGCCACTTCGAGGGCCTTTTCGGCGGCGGCCTCGATGCCCATCTCGACGCAGTCGGTGACCGTCATGATCGTGGTGCCGCGTTCCCGGCCGACCTTGACTCCGGGGCGCGGTGCCTGCCAGCCGCCGATGCCGATCTGCACCAGGTTCTTCGGCGGCACGTTCGGAATGTCGGTGGCGTGGAACCACGGGGTGGTGTGCATCCGCTCGTCGAGGTCGGTCTCCTGGGTGTCGACGTGCCGGTCGAAGTGGATGATGCCCAGGTTGCCGTCGAGGTGTTCGGCGACCCCGCGCACCGTCGGGTAGCCGATCGAGTGGTCCCCACCGAGCACCACCGGGAACGCCCCGGAAGCGTAGACGTGGCTGACCGCCTTGGAGATCTGGTCGAAGGTCTTCTCGATGTTCGCCGGGATGGTGAACACGTCCCCGAGATCGGCGATCGTGATCGACTCCCGCAGGTCGACGCCGAGTTCGAACGAGTACGGCCCGTACAGCGCGGAGATCTTGCGGATGCCCTGCGGCCCGAACCGGGTCCCCGAGCGGTACGTCGTGCCGCCGTCGAACGGCGCGCCGAGCACCGCCACGTCGTACTCGCCGCAGCGGCGCACGTCCTCGACGTACGGCGCCTTCAGGAAGGTGTTGATCCCGGCGAAGTGTGGCAGTTCGCCACGGGAGAACGTCGGGATCCGCTTGTCGACGATCGAGTCGGCACCGGGCAGGCCGTACTCCAGGCCCCGGGCGATCTCCTCTTCCCACTTGGTGGTGGGCAGTTCGGCTTCGCGGGCGACCGCGTACGCCGCCTCCGGGCCGTAGTTGCCGTGCAGCTCGGGCTGGTCGCTGGGCTGCTGGTCGCGGTGCTGGTGATTGTGGTGATGATGGTGGTGGTGGAAGCCCACGGGCACCTCCGAATGAGGGCCTGGCTGAGGCACAGCCAGACATTCGGCTGCCTCCCGGGCTTTTGTCCCGCCGTGGAACGCCGCGCCCGCTCATGTCGGCGGGTCCGACGCCTGCACCTCTCGGACCAGTCCCGCCGTCGGCTGCCCGTCTCCGGCTGTCCGTCTACGGCTGCCCGGCGGCGGCGGAACCCTAGGTGCGCCTCACCGTTGGTGAGTCACCACGGAGTAGACGCCGCTGTGGTTTCGATCACTTTGCTGCCCTGTTGCCTTTCCATGTCAGCTGCTCACCGCCCGTACCGGCTGGTCTGCTCGTCGGCCGAGACGCTCGTCGACGGCGCGGCCGGTTCGGTCGTCGACGGCGCGGCCGGCGAGGTCGGACCAGACCCGTTCGTACGCGGTGACGTGCGCCGGCCGGTCGAGGTACATCGTCCCGGTCACGGTGGTCAGCCGGACCAGCCCGGTCCCGGCGTGGTCGAGTTGCGCTCGCGTCGTGGCGGCGTCGCCGGCGGCGGTACGCCGCAGCGCGCCCTCGTTGACGATCACCTGTACGGCGGGCGGGTGCGGATGGGTCAGCAGGTGCCGATGCCGCGCCGCCAACTGGTCGAGACGGGCCGCGATCTCGTCGTCGCTGCGTAATCCCGCCGGTCGCCGCAGCACCGCCTCGGCGTACTCGGGGGCCTGCAGCAGATCGGGGATCGCCTCCTGGGCGTAGTGACGGACGACCGTGGCGGACTGTTCGAAGACCGGGTACGGGTCGGCGGCGACCGGTAGCCCGTCGGTCTGGTCGTGCCACCAGCGGCCCTCACTGGAGCGCCCCGTCTCGGCCGCGAGGGCGAGAATCCGCTCCCGGGTGCGGTCGTCGGCCCGGTAGAGCTGACACATCGCCGTCACGTCCGCTTCGTTCCAGCGGGTCCGCTCGTCGCCGGCCTCGATCCGCCAGATGGTGCTGCTGCCGCGCCCGAGTCTGTTGGCGGCGGCGTCCTGGGAGAGTCCGGCCTGGTTCCGCAGCACGGTCAGCCACCGCCCCAACTGCCGTCGCAGCAACGCCGTCCCACCGGCCCGCCGGCCGTGTTCCCTGCCCGTCATACCCGATAGCGTGAAGCATTTGTTGCCCAAAGGCAATGCCCTATGGCAACTCCCTAGCGTCGAGCCAATGGATCTGGTCGGAACCTCGGAGCTGCGCGCGATGCTGGGCACGCCGGACAAGCCGGTGAGCAAGCAGCGCGCATACGTGGTGAGCCGGTCCAAGGGCTTCCCCGATCCGGTCGCCCGGCTGGTGCAAGGGCCGGTCTGGCTTCGGGCCGACGTGGAGCGGTGGATCCGGGAGAACCGGCCGCCCAGGGCGGTCTGACCCGGTCCTCGGCTGGCGTTACCTGTCTGAATCCTCACTCGTCCACCCTGATGCCAGGGCTGGGGACCTGTATTGCTTCCGCGCGTGATCCCCTTGGGGGATCACGATCCCCGTACGGGATCACGCCAGAACAGACATTGCCTCCGGGGCGTACCGGTCGATGTTCTCGCTAGTCGTCATCTCATATATAGAGAAATCTCTCTCAGATGACGAGATGGGTGCTTTATCGTCGGGGCATGTCAGCCGTATACACGCACGGTCATCACGAGTCGGTGCTGCGCTCCCACCGGTGGCGTACCGCCGACAACTCGGCGGCGTACCTGCTGCCGCACCTGCGTTCCGGACAGACGTTGCTCGACATCGGCGCCGGACCCGGCACCATCACCATGGACCTCGCCGCGCTCGTCGCCCCCGGCCGCGTCACCGCCACCGAGGTCACCGACGACGCCCTGTCGCTGTCCCGTGCCGAGGCGCGAGCCCGTGGCGTCACCACCGTCGACTTCACCACCGCCGACGTCCACGATCTGCCGTTCCCCGACGACGCGTTCGACGTGGTCCACGCACACCAGGTCCTGCAGCACGTCGGCGACCCGGTCCGCGCGCTCGCCGAGATGCGCCGGGTCTGTACACCCGGCGGTGTCGTCGCGGCCCGCGACAGTGACTACGACCGGTTCGCCTGGCACCCCGCCGTCCCCGAGCTCGACGAATGGCTCGCGCTCTACCGGGCGACCGCCCGCGCCAACGGCGGCGAACCGGACGCCGGACGCCGGCTGCTCTCTTGGGCGCGGGCCGCCGGATTCAGCGACATCACCCCGGGAGCGTCCGTCTGGTGTTACGCCACCGATGAGGATCGCCGCTGGTGGGGGACCATGTGGGCGGACCGGATCGTCGCGTCCGAGATGGCCCGCCAGGTCCTCGCCGCCGGCACCGCCACCGCCGCCGACCTGGAACGTCTCTCCGCCGGCTGGCGTCGTTGGGCGGACGCGCCCGACGGCTGGTTCGCCATCCTGCACGGCGAAATCCTCTGCCGCGTCTGACCGTCGGGTCTGACGCCCGTGCCCGACGACGTCGTCCGGCACACCGGTCACCGTCCGGCGCCGCCTGCTGGGGTGACGAGGCGGCGTACGGCGGTGGCGACGCTGGCGCGGCGTACGGCGGTCGAGGCGGGCTCCGGGTCGTCGATGGCCTGGGCGATGGCCAGGATGACGGCGAGCAGTTCGGCCGGTGCGAGGGTGTCGTCGACGGTGCCGGCGGCTTGGGCCTCGGCCAGCGCGGTCAGCTTGCGCCGCGTCGCGCCGTGGTCCTGCTCCATCCGGGCTAGCTCGCCCGGGCGTTCGAGGGTGTGCCAGCGCAGCAGCCGGAGCAGGTCGGGGTGCTGGATGCCGAAGTCGAACATCGCGGTGGCGTAGCCGGGCAGGTCGTCGGCGTCGAAGGGCACCGCCTCGATGAAGTGCTCCAGGTGGGTGGCGAGTGTGGCGTCGAAGAGTCGTTCCTTGCTGCCGAAGTACGCATAGATGAGCTGCTTGTTGGCGCCCGCCCGCTCGGCCACCCGATCGACCCGGGCACCGGCCAGCCCGTACGCGGCGAACTCGACGGTGGCGGCGTCGAGAATGCGCTGCTTGGTGGCGGTGGAGTCGCGGGCCATGCCGGCCAGCCTACGCCGATCCAACTAGTTGGTTGACAACGGGACGGCTCGGGGCCGATTATCTAACTAACCAGTTGGATACTCCTCTCGGGAGAGATCATGAGCGATAAGGTCGCCATCGTCACCGGCGCCTCCGCCGGCATCGGCGAAGCCACCGCCCGCAAGCTGCGCGCCATGGGCTACCAGGTCTACGCCGTCGCCCGCCGGACGGAGCGGATCGCGCTGTTGGCCGAGGTCGGCATTCGGCCCGTGCGGGTCGACATCACCGACGACGCCGCACTGGTCGACCTCGTGAAGCAGGTCCTGGCGGAATCCGGACGGGTGGACGTGCTGGTCAACAACGCCGGCTACGGCTCCTTCGGCGCGGTCGAGGATGTGCCCCTGGACGAGGCTCGCCGGCAGTTCGACGTGAACGTGTTCGGCCTGGCCCGGCTGACCCAGCTGGTCCTGCCCCAGATGCGCCGGCAGGGCAGCGGTCGCATCGTCAACATCTCGTCCATGGGCGGGAAGATCCACGAGCCGCTCGGCGGCTGGTACCACGCCACCAAATTCGCCGTCGAAGGGCTCAGCGACTCGATGCGGATGGAACTCGCTCCACTCGGCATCGACGTGATCGTCATCCAGCCGGGCGCGATCGCCACCGAATGGACCGGCATCGCCGGCCGGCACCTGCTCGCCACCTCCGGTCAGGGCGCGTACGCCGACCAAGCCGCCATCAGCGCGGCTTTTCTCTCCATCGAGGACGGCCCGGCGTCGCCGCCCTCGGTGGTGGCCGACGCGGTCGCCAAGGCGGTACGCGCCCGCCGGCCCCGGACCCGCTACGCCGTCGGCAACGGTGCCAAGCCGATCCTGGCCGTACGACGGATTCTGCCCGATCGCGGCTTCGACTGGTTCATGCGGACCATGCTGCGGACCCTTGCCCGGTTCGCCGCCCGGCGGGGCACACCTCAGCGGCGTCTCGCGCGCGACGGCGCCTGATCGCGCAATCTGCGAGAAGTCCCCTGTCAGCGGCGGTGCGAGGGTGACCAGATGACCTACACCGTCCCCGCGCACCGCTGGACCCTCACCCGGACCGCGTTACGCGCCGCCGGGGACAGGTTCCGAACGCTGCTGACCGACGGCACCGACCCGACGGCCATGGCCACCCGCGAGTGGACCGTGGCCGACTCGGCCGCGCACGTACTCAGCATCGCGGTGCTCTACGTCGCACTCGTCGAGGACAGCGACGTGGCGGTGCGGATACCCGACATCGAGACGATCCTGCCCGCGACGAACGTCGACACGGTCGCCGACGTCAACGACCACGTCCTGCGGCACTTCACCGAGCGCGACCCCGATCGCCTCGCCGACCAGCTCGGCGAGGCGATCGACGCGATCCTCGTCGCCACCACCCGGACGCCGCCGGAGACCACCCTGCCGTGGCTCGGCGACGCCCGGGTCCCCGTCTGCGGCGTGCTCGCCCACCTGGTCAACGAACTGCTGGTGCACGGCTGGGACATGGCGAGGGCGGTACGCCGCCCGTGGCCGATCCCCGACGACCACGCCGCCCTCTACTGGGACCAGTTCTTCCTCGGCATGCTTCACCACGACTACGGCGTGCTGCTCGACACCTCGCTGCCGATGCCGAAACGACCGATCGCGGTGCGGTTCCGCTCCGCGTACACGCCGACCGCGACGATCGTGCTCGGCGACCGACGGATCCGGCTCGCGCCCCCCGACCACCCCGTCGACGTCCAGGTACGGTTCCGGCCGGCCCGGTTCAACCTGATGCTGTTCGGCCGGACCAGCACCGCCGTCGCCGCGCTTCGCCGTGACGTGGTGATCAGCGGGCCGAGACCGTGGCGACTCCCGGCGTTCCTGCGCGTGGTCCACATGCCGAACGCGCGGCTCGCGCCTAATACTGCAACGGCGGGTCGTTGCTTCGGCTGCTGATCGTTCGTTGGTTGACTGTGGTGGATGCGCAGGTGGTCGGGTCGTGGGATGCCGGGTTGGAGGAGTTGTTCTTCCGGTTCGCACATCGGTTTGAGCGGGTGGAGCCCCGGCGGCGGGCGTGGGCGTATGTGCGGGGGTTGTTGGCGCCGTTGGAGCGGCGGAACGGGTGGACTCTCGCGGAGCAGGCTGGGCATGTGTCGCCGGACGGGTTGCAGGGCATGTTGTGCAGCGCGGCGTGGGACCGGGACGCGGTCCGCGATGACGTGCGCGACTACGTCGTGGAGCGGATCGGCGATCCGGCCGGGGTGCTTGTCGCCGATGAGACCGGGTTCATCAAGAAGGGCCGCGCCTCGGCGGGAGTCCAGAGGCAGTACTCGGGCACGGCGGGCAAGACCGAGAACTGTCAGATCGGCACGTTCCTGTGCTACGCCACGGCGCGGGGTCGGGCGTTGATCGACCGGGAGTTGTACCTGCCGAAGTCGTGGACCGATGACCGGGACCGGTGCCGGGCGGCGGCGATCCCGGAAGAGGTGGGGTTCGCCACGAAGCCGCAGCAGGCACAGGCCATGGTGGAGCGGGCGATCGAGGCGCGGGTGCCGTTCTCGTGGTTCACGGCGGACGAGGCCTACGGGCAGAACCCGGGCCTGCGGGGCTGGCTGGAGGATCAGGACATCGCCTATGTGATGGCCACCCGCTGTGACGACGAGGTGCCCTCCGGACTGCGCACCACCCTGCGTGTCGATGAGCTGGTCGCGAGGGTGCGTGCGGGCGCGTGGCAGCGCCTGTCGTGCGGTGATGGCGCGCGCGGGCCACGCCGCTACGACTGGGCCCGGGTACCGATCCGGCGCACCTTCGCCCACGGCCGCCGCGGCTGGGTCCTCGCCCGACGCTCGATCAGCGACCCTGGCGAGATCGCCTACTACGTCTGCTTCGGCCGACGCGGCACCCGACTGCGTGAGTTGGTGCGGGTCGCCGGCAGTCGCTGGTCGGTGGAGGAGTCGTTCCAGACCGCGAAGAACGAGGTCGGCCTGGACCAGTACCAGGTCCGCCGCTACGACGCCTGGTACGCCCACATCACCCTCGCGATGGCCGCCGCCGCGTTCCTCGTCGTCACCCGCGCCGCCGAGGCCGCAAAGGGGGCACCACCCCAAGCGAGCGCAGCCTGATCCCGCTGAGCAGCAACGAGGTCCGCCGCCTGTTCGCCCACCTCGTCCTCATCGGGCGTACCGCAGCTGATCACGTGCTGCACTGGTCAACCTGGCGCCGCCGTAGGCAAGCTCAAGCGAAAGCCTCCCACTACCGCAAACGACTCGAACCGCCATAAGTCACGACCCGCCGTTGCAGTACTAAGCCCGGCCGGACGCGGCGGTGAGCTCCCGCATCAGCAGGTCGGTGAGGAACTCCGAGCGTGCCGGGTCGGTCATCTGCCGGCTCGGCATCTCCACCAGCATCACCAGGTATGAGGTGCATCCGGTAAAGGGCCAGTCGACGACGTACCGCCGCGTCGTCGAGATCGACCGCCTCGTCGCCGGCGGCCGACCGGTAGCCCCGCAGGAACGGATGCCCTGGCTCCTGTTCGGCCTGCCGCAACAGCAGCGGAGCGACCAGATTCACCGCCTGGTCACGACTTCGTTCAGTTACCGACGCCGAGGCTGGCCATGAACGCCGACGGATAGCGGTCGCCCCGCGCCGAGCCCTTCGGCACCGCCTGCTCTATCTCGGCGAGGTCGTCGGCGGTGAGGTGCAACCGCGCCGCCGGCAACGCCTCGGCCAGCCGTTCCCGGGTACGTGCGCCGACCAGCGGGACGATGTCCGCAGCTTGCGCGGCCACCCAGGCGATCGCCAACTGGGCGACGGTGCACCCCTTGGCCCCGGCGACCCGGCGCAGCGCCTCCACCAGGGCCAGGTTGTGCTCCACGTTTCCGTCGGCGAACCGGGGGATCAGACCGAGCCCGCGCAAGTCGCCGGGACCGGCGGTGTAGTCGGTGCTCCAGTGCCCGGAGATCAGCCCCCGGCCGAGCACGCCGTACGCGGTCAGGCCGATAGCCAGCTCCCGCAAGGTGGGCAGGACCTCGGCCTCCACCGCGCGGGAGATCAGCGAGTACTCGATCTGCAGATCGACGATCGGATGTACGGCGTGCGCCCGACGGATCGTCGCCGCGTCGACCTCGGAGAGGCCGATGTGCCGGACGTACCCGGCGTCGACCAACTCCTTGATCGCACCCACCGTTTCCTCGATCGGCACCGCTGGATCCAGCCGGGCCGGACGATAGATGTCGATGCAGTCGGTGCCCAGCCGGGTCAGCGAGTACGCCACAAAGTTCCGTACCGCCTCCGGGCGATTGTCCTGCCCACCGAACCCGTGGTCCGGCGTACGCAGCCCACCGAACTTGACACTCAGCAGGTAGCTGTCCCGGTCCCGGCCGCGCAGCGCCTCGGCGAGCAGCAACTCGTTGTGACCCGCCCCGTAGAAGTCGCCAGTGTCGATCAGCGTGACGCCAGCGTCCAGCGCGGCGTGCACGGTGGCGATGCTCTCCGCCCGGTCGGCCGGGCCGTAGCCGTCACCCGACATGCCCATCGCGCCCAGCCCCAGCGCGGAAACCGCCGGCCCGGCCCGGCCCAGGGTCCGGGTCGGCATCGTGACGTTCTCCATGGTGTTCCCTTCGTCGTCGACGTGTGTGACACCTACCGTGCGTCGGAGCCGGGGCGTACGGGAGCGGAGCGTCTGTCGTGGGAGAGCCGCTCCCTGGCTCGTCAGCCAGTCGCGCGCGAGTATGGAGCCATGCAGCGTGCTGAGCTCGCCGACTTCCTGCGTCGCCGCCGTGGGGCGATCCGCCCGGTCGAGGTCGGCATTGCCGACGGTCCGCGTCGGCGGACCACCGGACTGCGCCGGGAGGAGGTCGCGATGCTCGCCGGCATGTCGGTGGACTACGTCGTACGCCTGGAACAGGGCCGCAGCAGTCAGCCGTCGCCCCAGTTGCTCGGTGCGTTGTCGCGGGCGTTGCGCCTGTCCGACGACGAACGCGACCACCTGTTCCACCTGGCCGGACACCAGCCACCACCCGCCGACGGGACAGCCCGCCTGGCCCGCGCCGGCCTGGTGCGCATGCTCGACAGGCTCCGCGACACGCCGGCCCTGGTGCTGTCCGACCTGGGAGAGGTGCTCGCCCAGAACCGGGCGTCAGTGCTGCTCACCGGAGACCAGACCGGCCACCACGGCGACCGGCGTTACCTCGTGTTCCGATGGTTCACCGATCCTGAATCCCGTGCCACCCACCCGCAGCGGGAGTGGGAACACCAGTCCCGTCAGCTGGTGGCCGATCTACGGGCGACCGCCGGCCGCCGCAGCGGCGACCCCATGGTCACCGGGCTCGTCGGGCGTCTGCGGTCAGCAAGCGCCGACTTCCGGCGACTCTGGGACGACCACGAGGTGGCGGTCCGACGCGCCGACCGCAAAACCGTCGTCCATCCGCAGGTGGGCAGCCTCCTGCTCGACTGCGAGACACTGGTCACGCCCGATCAGCGGCAGCTGCTGCTGGTGCTGACCCCGGCCGACGACGACGCCCGCGAACGGCTGGCACTGCTGCTCGTGCTCGGCACCGAGGAGTTCCAGACCGGGTCCGCAGCAGCGCAGCGGTGACAAGCCGGCGTACGGCCGTGAACATCTGCTCCGGCAGTGTCAGCTCACCGCCGCCGGCGCCTGATCGGCCGCGCGGTCGAGGTGGGCGCGGACCTGATGGGCGGTCGGCCCGGTCGCCGTCACCAGCACCGCCGGGCCACCGGCCAGCGGCAGCAGCGCCGCGCCCGGCCCGAGCGGGGCGGCCGTCGGTGCCCCACCGTCGGCCCACTCGGGCCGCACGACCAGCATCGAACCGGTCGCCTTCGCCCCGGCCAGCACCGCCGGTCCGGCCCAGCCGGCCGCGCGCGGCCCCACCGCCAGGTCGGTCCGCAGCAACGTCTGACCGGCGTACCGTACGACCGTGTCGATCCGGGCGTCACCGGACGGTTCGCCGGCCCGCCCGCAGACCAGTTCCTCACGCCACACCAGCGACGCCCCGTCGGCCAGCTCCACCACCGACCGGGAAACGTGGTCACAGCCGGCGGCGGCGATCAGCGGCTCCGGCAGCCAGCGCAGCGCCCCGCCGGCCGCGACCCGGACCACCATCTCCAGCACCGACCGGCCGCCGCCGGCCCCGGGCAGCGCCAGCGACGCGGCGACCGTACGCAGGCACAACCGCGCCCCCGCCCCGACCTCGACGTCCAGGCGCAGGTCGTCGCCGGCGAGCGGGCCGGCCGCCGCCCCGACCAGATGGACCTCGACCTCACCGGCGTCGGAGTCGCCGTCGCCGGCCGTCCGGGGGCCGGTGCGGCGCAGCACCAGCGGCGGTTCGCCGCGCAGGCTGGCCAGCCGGGTCCGCCCGGTGGCGTCGACCTCGGCGACCAGCCGCGCGCGAGCGCGCATCAGCCGCTCACCCTCGCCGACCGGTCGCTGTGCCGACCCATCAGCCGGCGACCGCCGCCGACGCCTGGGCCCGCTCGCGCAGCAGCCCCCGGATCCAGTCCGCGACCGGCGTCGCCTTGGGGTCGCGCACCAGCGACAGGAACACCGTCGGCAGATCGCCCCGGCGGGCGGCGGCGTCACGCTGCATCACCGACAGATCGGCGTTGACCAGCGGCGCCAGATCCGTCTTGTTGATCACCAGCAGGTCGGCGGTGCTGACCCCCGGCCCGCCCTTACGCGGCACCTTGTCGCCGCCGGCCACGTCGACCACGAAGATCTGCTGATCGACCAGGCCCCGGCTGAACGTGGCCGTCAGGTTGTCGCCACCAGACTCCACCAGCACCAGGTCGAGCGTGCCCAACTGCTCGGACAGCTCCTCGATCGCGTCCAGGTTGGCCGAGATGTCGTCCCGGATCGCCGTGTGCGGGCAGCAGCCGGTCTCCACCGCCCGGACCCGCTCCGCCGGCAACACCCCGTTGCGCAGCAGGAAATCGGCGTCCTCCGTGGTGTAGATGTCGTTGGTGACCACGGCGAGCCGCAGCTCGTCGGCGAGCGCCCGGCACAGCGCGGCGACCAGCGCCGTCTTGCCGGAGCCGACCGGCCCGCCGATGCCGATCCGCAGGGCGGGGGAGCCGTCGGGCACCCTCGGCGGGTGCGGGTCGACGCCCGGCTCCGGGTGGGTGTGCGGCACCTCGCCTTCGTCGTGTACGTGCGGGACGCTCCCGCCGACGTGCGCGTGCGGTTCGGCGGCATCGCCGGTGGCATGGACGTGAGGTTCAGGACGCAAAGAGACGCACCTCCCAGGTGGCATGGTGTTCGGCGTCGACCTCCGGGATCGGGGCCGACCCGGCGGGCAGGTCGTCGACCGGCCAGTCCGCCATGGCCGCCGTTTCGGCGGCGACCGCGTCGATCTGCGGGGCGAGCCGGGCCAGCAGCCCGTGCACCGCGTACGGGTCGAGGCCGAGCAGCCGCACGGCGGCGCTGGCCGGGCCGGTGACCGCACCGTACGCGGCGGTCAGCGCCGCCTGCGCCGGACCGAGCCCGGCGGCGGCGGTCACCACGCCGAGCGCCACCGGCTGGTGGCGGTCCCGTCGGCCGCCGGCCGGCATCGCCCAGATGCCCCGGCCGGCCCGCAGCAACGCCCGGCCCTGGGTCCGCGACGCGCGGCGCAGCGCCGGCGACGGGGTACGGGCGTCGAGCCCGTCGTCGAGCGCGTCCAGCCTGGCCGTCGCGCCCCCGGAGGCGGCGTCGGAGGTCGGTGCGCCGGCCGCGGCAGCCGCGAACGCGGCGGCGGTGCGCCCACCGGTGGCCAGCCGCCCGGTCAGGAACCCGGCCAGGGTGTCCAGGTCCTTGACCCGGCCGGCGACCACCGCCGCCTCCAGACCGCTGGAGTGCGCGTGCGCGCCGGACGGCAACCGGCCGTCGGCGAGCACCAGCAGCGTGGCGAGCCCGCTCATGCTCCACCGGTCGTCGGAAGCCGGCCGCTCATCGCACGTCGGCCAGTCATCGCACGTCGGCCGGTCATCAGAACAGGAAGTAGCGCTGAGCCATCGGCAGCTCCGTCGCCGGAGCCGCCTCCACGGTCTCCCCGTCGATCCGGACGGTGAAGGTGTCCGCGTCGATCTCGATCCGTGGGGTGGCGTCGTTGAGCGGCATGTCCGCCTTGCCCCGACCCCGGGTGTCGGCCACCGGGGCGAGCCGGCGGCGGACCCCGTTGAGCCGGTCACCGAGGTTGTCGTCGATCGCCACCGGGGCCACGAACGCCAGGCTGGTCGCGGCCGGAACGGTGCCGTACGCGCCGAACATCGGCCTCGGCAGCATCGGCTGCGGGGTCGGAATCGACGCGTTCGCGTCACCCATCTGCGCCCAGGCGATCATGCCGCCTTTGATCACCACCTGCGGCCGTACGCCGAAGAAGACCGGATCCCACAGCACCAGGTCAGCCAGCTTGCCCGGCTCCACCGAGCCGATCTCGCCTTCCAGGCCGTGCGCCACCGCCGGACAGATCGTGTACTTGGCGACGTACCGCCGGGCCCGCATGTTGTCGGCGGCGCCGTCGCCGGGCAACGCGCCCCGGCGAGCCTTCATCACGTGCGCCGTCTGCCAGGTCCGCAGGATCACCTCGCCGACCCGGCCCATCGCCTGCGAGTCAGAGCCGATCATCGAGATCGCGCCCAGGTCGTGCAGGATGTCCTCACCGGCCATCGTGGACGGCCGGATCCGGCTCTCGGCGAACGCCAGGTCCTCCGGCACGCTCGGATTGAGATGGTGGCAGACCATCAGCATGTCGAGGTGCTCGTCGAGGGTGTTACGGGTGTGCGGGCGGGTCGGGTTGGTCGACGACGGCAGCACGTTCGGCTCGGCCGCCACCCGCATGATGTCCGGCGCGTGCCCGCCACCGGCCCCTTCGGTGTGGTACGCGTGAATCGACCGGCCGGCGATCGCCGCCAGCGTCGACTCGACGTACCCGGCTTCGTTGAGGGTGTCGGTGTGGATCGCCACCTGGACCCCGGACGCGTCGGCCACCCGCAGACAGGCGTCGATCGCCGCCGGCGTGGTGCCCCAGTCCTCGTGCAGCTTGAAGCCGCCGGCACCGCCGCGCAGCTGCTCCCACATCGAGTCTTCGCTGACCGTGTTGCCCTTGCCGAGCAGCAGCACGTTGACCGGCCACGGGTCCAGCGCGGCGAACATCATGCCCAGATGCCACGGACCCGGGGTGACCGTGGTCGCCTTGGTGCCCTCGGCCGGTCCGGTCCCGCCACCCATGATCGTGGTGACGCCGCTGGCCAGCGCCGTCTCCAGGACCTGCGGACAGATCAGATGGACGTGGCTGTCGATCGCCCCGGCGGTGAGGATCTTGCCGTTGCCGGCGATGATCTCGGTGCCCGGCCCGATCACCAGATCCGGATGTACGCCGTCCATGGTGTCCGGGTTGCCGGCCTTGCCGAGCGCCACGATCCGGCCGTCGCGGATGCCGACGTCGGCCTTGACGATGCCCCAGTGGTCCAGCACCACCACACCGGTGATCACCGTGTCCGGGGCGCCCTCGGCGCGGGTCGCCCGGGACTGACCCATCGACTCGCGGATCACCTTGCCACCGCCGAAGACCACCTCGTCGCCGTACGCGGGGGTGCCGTCGGCGCCGCGCGGCGCGCAGCGGTCCTCCTCGACCTCGATCAGCAGGTTGGTGTCGGCCAGCCGGATCCGGTCACCGGCGGTCGGTCCCAGCAGGGCGGCGTACCGCCGTCGGTCCAGGGTGCTCACGCCGGGCCTCCCGCCTCGTCGGTGCCCGCCGCCGTGGCCGGGCCCCGTCCGTCCAACTCGCCGGCGCATTCGCCGCGCAGGCCGGCCACGATCCGCCGACCGCCGAACGGCACCAGGGTGACCTCGCGGTCCACGCCGGGCTCGAACCGTACCGACGTGCCGGCGGCCACCGCCAGCCGGTGACCCCAGGCGGCGGCCCGGTCGAAGTCCAGCGCCGGATTGGCCTCGGCGAAGTGGTAGTGCGAACCGACCTGCACCGGCCGGTCCCCGGTGTTGACCACGGCCAGGGTCAGCACCGGCCGACCGGAGTTGAGGACGATCGGCCGGTCGCCGGGGATGACTTCGCCGGGAACGACTGGGCCGCCGTCGGTGCCCGACGGCGTGGGTGGTGCACTCACTTGCGCTCCTAGGAGATCGGCTCGTGTACGGTCACCAGCTTGGTCCCGTCGGGGAAGGTGGCTTCCACCTGCACCTCGGGGAGCATCTCCGGCACTCCGTCGAGCACGTCCTCGCGGCCGAGCACGTGACGCCCGGCCTCCATCAGCTCCGCCACGCTGCGGCCGTCCCGGGCACCTTCCAACAGGAAGGCGGTGATCACCGCGGTCGCCTCCGGGTGGTTGAGCCGGATGCCCCTCTCACGGCGTTTCCAGGCCACGTCCGCTGCGACGTGGATGAGCAGTCGCTCCTGCTCGTGCCGGGTGAGAAACAAAACCGGACCTCCATGAGCGATCGAGACCTGGGTCGTGCCAGATGCTGGCATTCTGACATTTCAATCACGTTACGTACTCGTATCCGACTCACTGGGCCGGCGACCCCACCTGCGCAGCTAGGGCGGGGTCGGTCACTCGTACAAGGCGGCGTCGACCAGGATCGCCACCCCGTCCGGCAGCTGGCACTGCACCTGGATCTCTAGCTCCTGCATCCCCTCGACGACCGCGCTGACCGGTTTGGGCTCTTCGGCGTTCGCTTCGTACTGTCCCCCGCCGACTGCCCACGCCAGGCCGCCGTCGCGAGTGCGTTCGCCGACTAGGACCTCGACGTGCATCCGGGCATCCGGCTGGCTCTCGAAATACGGCCGAACAGTCGCCTGGAACGTGTCGAATCGACCGAAGAGCTGATAAGTGACCTCGCTGATCTTGTCATTGCTCTGGTTGCTCGGGCATTTGATCACGATGGCTCGTTCGAATCCGGCGGTCTTCCGTAGCTCGCGTGGAAGTTCCGTCAGATTGGTGGTGCCAGCATGAGCTGGGAGCGCGGAAAGGTATTCGACCCCGGTCGTGGCCGGTGAACCGTCCTGAGGAGCGCCGGGCGACGCGCCCGCCGGCACCGTCACCGATGGATCGATCGACCCCGTCGGCGCTGGTGTCGCCTGTTGTACGACTGGAAAGCGCCAGGCGAACACTGCGACGATCACCCCCACTACGGTGACCACCAGGCCGGCCAACGCCAGCCGTTCGGATGCTCTCCGCACCCGCCGACGTGGTCGGCCAGGGTCTTCACCTGCGGATTTGCCATTGTCAGGCATGGTTCGTCCATCGGGGTCGCGGAAGATGATTGTGGCGCCGTGCCACCATTGCACTACTCGATCAATCAACTGGCTCGGTGACCTCTCCGAGTACGTCGGCGGTCGGACGGTGCGCGCGGCTGGTGAGGTCTCTGAGTGATTGTCGGCCGTCCCTGGCCGATGGCGTATGGAGGAGTCAGATGTCGATTTCTGGAGACAGCCCGTCGACGATTTCCAGTGCCTCTTCGTCGCGGCGACCGACCGGCCGGCTCCAGCGGCTGCTGGTCGCGGTGTCGGTGGTGCTCGCGGTGGTCGCGTTGGCGCTCGCCGCCACGTCGATAGTGATCGCTCTACAGACGGCGGGCGAGGTCGATGCGATGACTGCACGGGACGGCGGTGGCGGTGGGTCGGAGCCGGGCGCGAAGCCGACGATCGAGGCCTCCGCGACGCCGGACGGGCCGGAGCCCTCTGGACCGCCCGACGGTGTGCCGTCGGTCGATCCGACCGCGCAGCCGACGCTCGACGCGCAGACTCAGTACGCGATCCACTACCCGCAGCAGCTACTGACGCTGCGGGTATCCGGCAACAACACCAGCATGCACGCCGACCTGGACGAGCCGCGGGCCGACGTGCCGTCGTCCGAGGCGGACATCACGCTGCGGGCCTCTTACGGCAACCCGCAGGCCAACCTGGTGCTCGGCCGGGACGTACGCGGCAGCAAGGTCGACGGACCAGGGCTCACTCCGCATGACTGCTCGGAACAGATCCGCATGGCCCCGCTCGGCGCCGAGGCGCAGGTGCCGGTGCAGCAAGGTGTGGTGCTCTGCCTCTGGACGAGCCGTGCCGCAGCCGTCAACTCGGGCAGGGCACAGCTTGTCGTGCTGTTGGAAATCACCGGGGACTCCCCTGACGGGGACGTCAGCCTGCGCATGGACGCATGGAAGATCCCGGGGTGAGGGCCTGCGACGGGGCCATTCGACGTCAGCTCGGATGGCCCCCGTCCGGGTGAGTGGCTTCAGGCGTCGGCGGGTCGGGCGTGGTACGGGTACGGCGGAAGCGCTCGTGCCAGGCCGGGGTGTCCCGTTCGTCGTCGAAGGCGTTGGCGATCACCACGTCGGTCGACGAGTGCAGCAGGATGGAGAGCACGATGGTCAGGGCGACCAGGTGGAACACCTCGTCGGCGGCGTCGATCCCGGACTTGAGCACGATCAGGCCGTACACCACCGAGGCGAAGCCCTTCGGGCCGAACCACATGGCCGCCGCCTGTTCCCGGGGCGCGAGCCCGGAGCGCAGGAACGCGATCGCCAGCGCCACCGGCCGGGCGACGAAGATGGCCAGCACCGCGAAGACCCATCCCGGCCAGGAGATCTCGCCGAGGAACTCGATCGAGATCAGCGCGCCGAAGACCAGCAGCGCGGCCAGCTTCAACAGCTCGGAGACGGTTTCGCCGAAGTGTTCGAAGGCCGCCCGCTGACGGGGGCCGAAGGTGGCGATGGTGCTGCCGGCGGCGAACGCGGCCAGGAACAGGTTGCCGTGGGTGGCCTGGCCGAGCGCCAGCACCAGCAGTCCGATGGCCACCCCGTTGAGCGGCGCGTACAGGGCCGACGCGGCGAACCACCGGGTCCGTTCCAGGGCAATGGCGGCCGCCGGTACGGCGACCCCGATGACCAGGCCGACGGCGAGTTCGGTGGCCAGTTCGTCGAGGTGCAGGTCACCGGAGCCGGTGGCGATCGCCAAGAACAGGATCACGAACGGCAGCGCGAGGCCGTCGTTGACCCCGGACTCGACGTTGAGCAGATGCCGCAGCCGGTACGGCACCTTCTCGTTGCCGACCAGCGCGGCGGCGAACACCGGGTCGGTCGGGGCCAGCACGGCGCCGATCAGCAGGGACTCGGCCCAGCCCAGTCCGGCGACGTAGTGGGCCAGCAGCGCGGTGATCACCAGGGTGAGCGGCAGTCCCCAGCCCAGGGCCCGGCCAGGCAGCCGCCAGGCCGAGCGCAGATCCTGCCAGCCGACCCGCATGCCGTCGGTGAACAGGACGGCGAACAGCGCCAGCTCGGCCAGGGTGTTGACGATCGACGAGTCGGCACCCACGTCCAACACACCGGTGGTTTCCGGCCCGAGCAGGAAGCCGGCCACCAGGAACAGCGCCGCCGTGGACAGGATCGTCCGATGCGCCAGCGCCGACAGCAGCACGGCGAGCAGCAGTACGGCGGCGAAACTCAACAGCAGCATGGCGACTCCGCGGACACCAGGGTGGCAGGCCCGGTGATGGTATGCCGGCCGGCCGGGATCGGCGCGGACGCCCACCGGACGGGCTGACACAATGCGGGATGCAGTCCGTACCCGCGATGAGGAGTTCCGTGCCGTGATTCGTACCCATGACGCCGGCAGCCTGCGCGCGACGCACGCCGGCACGACGGTGACGCTCGCTGGTTGGGTGGCCCGCCGGCGCGACCACGGCGGTGTCATCTTCGTCGACCTGCGCGACGCCTCCGGCGTGGTGCAGGTGGTGTTCCGCGAGGAGATGCAGCTGGCGCACGCGCTGCGCAACGAGTTCTGCGTCCGGGTGACCGGCACCGTCGACCGCCGTCCGGAGGGCAACGACAACCCGGAGCTGGCCACCGGCGAGGTCGAGGTGACCGCGACCGAGTTGACCGTGCTGTCGGAGGCCGCGCCGCTGCCGTTGCCGATCGACGACCAGGTCGACGCCGGCGACGACGTCCGGCTGCGGTACCGCTACCTGGACCTGCGGCGCAGCGGGCCGGCGGGGGCGTTGCGGCTGCGGTCGCGGGCCAACCAGATCGCCCGTACGGTGCTGCACGACCGTGACTTCGTGGAGATCGAGACGCCGACGCTGACCCGGTCGACGCCCGAGGGTGCCCGGGACTTCCTGGTGCCGGTGCGGCTGCAGCCCGGCACCTGGTATGCCCTGCCGCAGTCGCCGCAGCTGTTCAAGCAGCTGCTGATGGTCGCCGGGATGGAGCGCTATTACCAGATCGCCCGCTGCTACCGCGACGAGGACTTCCGGGCCGACCGGCAGCCGGAGTTCACCCAGCTGGACATCGAGATGTCGTTCGTCACCCAGGACGACGTGATCGAGCTGGGCGAGTCGATCGTCGGCGCGTTGTGGCGGGAACTGGCCGGGCACGAGATCACCGGCCCGGTGCCGCGGATCACCTGGCACGAGGCGATGGACCGGTACGGCTCGGACAAGCCCGACCTGCGCTACGGGGTGGAGCTGACCGAGCTGACCGACTTCCTGCGCGGTACGGCGTTCCGGGTGTTCGCCGGGGCGATCGACGCGGGCGGCTACGTCGGCGCGGTGGTGATGCCCGGTGGTGCCGCGCAGACCCGCAAGGAGCTCGACGGCTGGCAGGACTGGGCCAAGGCGCGCGGTGCGCGCGGGTTGGCGTACGTGGTGCTGGACGCCGAGACCGGCGAGCCGCGCGGCCCGGTGGCGAAGAACCTGTCGGCCGAGCACCTGGGCGGGCTGGCCGACGCGGTCGGCGCCAAGCCCGGTGACGCGATCTTCTTCGCCGCTTCGACCGACCGGCGGGAGGCGCAGGAACTGCTCGGCGCGGCCCGGATCGAGATCGCCCGCCGGTCCGGCCTGATCGACGAGAGCGCGTGGGCGTTCTGTTGGGTGGTGGACGCGCCGATGTTCGAGCCGACCGAGGAGGGCGGCTGGACGGCGGTGCACCACCCGTTCACCTCGCCGACCGACGAGTGGCTGGACCGTTTCGACGGCGCGCCCGGCGAGGCCTTGGCGTACGCGTACGACATCGTCTGCAACGGCAACGAGATCGGCGGCGGCTCGGTCCGTATCCACCGGGCGGACGTCCAGCGGCGGGTCTTCGACCTGCTGGGCATCACCGAGCAGGAGGCGTCGGACAAGTTCGGCTTCCTGCTGGAGGCGTTCAAGTACGGCCCGCCGCCGCACGGCGGTATCGCGTTCGGCTGGGACCGGATCTGCATGCTGCTGGCCGGGGTGGACTCGATCCGTGAGGTGATCGCGTTCCCGAAGACCCGGGGCGGCTTCGACCCGTTGACCCAGGCGCCGACGCCGATCACCGCCCAGCAGCGGGCGGAGGCCGGGGTGGACGCGAAGCCGAAGCCGCCGGCCGGTGTCGCGCCGACCCCGGCGGCCGGTACGGCCGGCGTGGCGGCCCCGGTGGAGCCGTCCTGATCTGCTGATTCGCGGTTGAGCGGGTGGGCCCGGGTGCGTACACGCACCCGGGCCCACCGGTGTCTCCGGCTCCGCCGACCGAGATGCACAACTTCTTTGCACAGGTTCTCTGCAAAGAAGTTGTGCACACTTCCTTTGCATAGTTAGTCTGCACAACATGGACGAGCAACTGTCGACGGTCTGGCTCACCGGTGACCAGGTCCGCACCCTGGCCCACCCGCTGCGGCTGCGGCTGCTGGGCGCGCTGCGCCTGGACGGCCCGGCGACCGCCACCGCCCTGGCCCGCGAGCTGGGCACCAACACCGGCGCCACCAGCTACCACCTGCGCAAGCTCGCCGACGCCGGGCTGGTACGGGAAGAACCTGCCAAGGGCACCGGCCGGGAACGCTGGTGGCGGTCGGTGCACCAGGTCACCGCCTGGCACAACACGGCCTTCGACGCCGACCCGGACGCCCGTGCGGCCGCCGACTGGCTCAACAGCTATTTTTTGCAAGTGTTCGTCCAGCACGCCGAGGACTGGCACACCGCCCGCGACGGCTACTCGGCCCAATGGCGCGAGGCGGCCGACTACTCCGACACCCGGCTGACCCTCACCGCCGACCAGTTGCGGCGACTCAACACCGACATCGAAGCGGTCGTCGAGCGCTACCGCACCGACCCCGGTCCCGGCGATGGGCAGGCCGAGCAGGTGCTGCTCTACCGGTACGCCTTCCCCCGGGTCGTCAAGGGCGGCACGGATGACGGCGGCGACGGCGGTGACGAGCCGGACACCTCGGGCGAACGGGGCGGGCCGGACGTCTCCGGTGACCTGGGCGAGCGGGGCGGGCCGGCGGGGGACGAGCCGTGACCACGCTGACCGCCGGCCAGGTCCACCAGCGCTACCTGGTCCTGCACGCACTGCGGTGGGCGCCCACCGGGCTACTGATCCCGGTCATGGTGCTACTGATGCTGGAACGCGGGCTCACCCTGGCCCAGATCGGCCTGGTCGTCGCGTTCCAAGGGTTCACCGTACTGCTGCTGGAGTTGCCGACCGGCGGCCTGGCGGACGCGGTCGGCCGTAAGCCGGTGCTGGTCGGCGCGGCCCTGGCCAACCTGGCGTCGCTGACGGTGCTCGTGGTCGCCGACTCGTTCGGCCTGTTCGTCGCCGTGCTGCTCCTGCAGGGTGTCTACCGAGCGTTGGAAAGCGGGCCACTGGAGTCCTGGTACGTCGACGCGACGCTGGCCGCCGACCCGGACGCGCGGTACGAGGACGGCCTGAGCCACGGCGGCGTGGTGGCCGGTGTGGCGATCGCCGCCGGTGCGCTGGCCGCCGGCGCTCTGGTGGCTCTCGGGCCGGTCGGTCCGGTCAGCGCGTTGACCGGACCGGTGGTGGTCGCCGGGCTGCTGCAGGTCGTCGGCCTCGTCGGCCTGGCATGGCTGCTGGTCGAGGCCCGGCCGGCGGCCGGGGCGTCCGTCGCTGGGGGACAGCCGGCCGGCTTGTCGTCGTTCGGTACGTCGGTCCGGCAGGTACCGACCGTGGTGCTCGGCGCACTGCGGCTGCTGCGCCGCTCCCGGATCCTGGTCGCCTTGGTCTCGGTCGAGCTGTTCTGGGGTTTCGGCATGATCTCGTTCGAGACGCTGATGCCGGTACGCCTGGCCGAGGTGACCGGCGATGCCGACAACGCGGCGGCGCTGCTCGGCCCGGTCGGTGCCGTCGCCTGGCTGGCGTCGGCCGGCGGCGCGGCGCTGGTGCCGATGGCCAGCCGGCGGATCGGTGCGCCGCTGACCGCTGCCGCGCTGCGCCTGCTCCAAGGGGCGACGGTGGTCGGCATGGCGTTGCTCGCCGGGCCGTTCGGGGTGGTCGCGGCATATCTGGCCTGCTACGCCGTGCACGGCGCGTCGAACCCCGTACATCTGGGTCTGCTGCACCGGCAGGTGGACGGCCGGCACCGGACCAGTGTGGTCTCGCTCAACTCGATGGTCGCGCAGCCGGCCGGCGCGCTCGGCGGGGTGGTGTTGCTGGCAATCGCCGGCGCGACGTCGGTCAGTCTGGCGATGCTGGTCGGTGCCGTGGTGCTGGCCGCCGCCGCGCCGCTCTATCTGGCGGCGCGGCGGACCCCGTCGCACCCGTCGCCGTCCGCCCATCGGGCCGGACCAGCCCGACGCGAACCGGCGGGCCGGGACGGATCGGCGGGCGAGGTCGTGTCGGCGGCACCCTAGTCCAACCTGGATTGGTCGAGGTCACGGGTGGGTATGGAGTGGGCGACCGACTGAACCCCCAGGAGGATTTCATGCTCGCCATCGTCGCGGCGGTCGTCTTTGGTTTCGCTCTGCTTCTCGACCTGCTCAACACCGATCTCGGTGCGCCGGAGCTGTTCAACTGGAACACGCTGGTGCTGATCGGATTGCTCTGCCTGGCGTTGTTCTTCGCCGGCGTCGGCCGTGGTGGGACCGGCGGCGGCCGGTGGTATCGCGGACGTCGTCCCGGTCGGGGCTGAGCCTGGCATAGCGTCAACCCGCCTTGGCGCAGCGTAGGCGTTGATCGAGTGGCGGTGTCGGTCCGATCTCGGTGCATTTCCGGCAGGCGAGATCGGGCCGGTACTGTCTTGCTGATGGAGTCCGACGTCCTCTTCTCCTATCCCGCTTCGGGTGGGCCGCGCGGCGCGCGGCCCGCTGCGGGTGGCATGGGCGCGGAGCACGGACTCGGTGATTTCAGCCCGCCCCCCGGCGGCTCTGGCCCCGGCACTGGTCCGACTCCCGGTGGTTCCGATCGGGCTTCCGGTGGCGAGGCCGCGCCCCTGCCGGTACGGATGCGTCCGGCGACCATCGACGAGTTGGTGGGGCAGGAACACCTGCTCGCCCCGGGGTCCCCGTTGCGCCAGCTGGTCACCGGCAGCGCACCGATGTCGGTGATCCTGTGGGGCCCACCCGGCTGCGGCAAGACGACCGTGGCGCATCTCGTCGCGCGGGCGACCGACCGCCGGTTCGTGGCCATGTCGGCACTGTCGGCCGGGGTCAAGGACGTCCGGGCGGTGATCGACGAGGCCCGCCGGCAGCGACGTACCGGCGGACCGCCGACGGTGCTGTTCATCGACGAGGTGCACCGGTTCAGCAAGACCCAGCAGGATTCGTTGCTGGCGGCGGTGGAGGACCGCACCGTGACGCTGCTGGCGGCCACGACGGAAAATCCCCACTTCTCGGTAATATCGCCACTATTGTCGCGTTGTGTCTTGCTTACCCTCCGGCCGCTGGGTGACGACGCGGTCCGTGGCCTGCTCCGGCGAGCGATGACCGACGAGCGCGGTCTGGCCGGGGCCGTACGCCTGGCCCAGCCCGCCGAAGACCACCTGGTACGGCTGGCCGGCGGCGACGTCCGCAAGGCGTTGACCGCGCTGGAGGCGGCGGCGTCCGCTGCGGCAGCCCGCGAACTGGACGAGATCGATCTCGACACCGCCGAGCAGGCGATCGACGTCGCGGCGGTGCGCTACGACCGCGACGGCGACGCCCACTACGACATCACCAGCGCGTTCATCAAGAGCCTGCGCGGCTCGGACGTGGACGCCGCACTGCACTGGTTGGCGCGGATGCTGGTCGCCGGCGAGGACGCCCGCTTCATCGCCCGCCGCATGGTGATCTTCGCCAGCGAGGACATCGGCATGGCGGACCCCGGCGCACTGTCGGTCGCCACCGCCGCCGCCCACGCCGTCGAGTACGTCGGGCTCCCGGAAGCGCAGCTCAACCTGGCCCAGGCGGTGATCCACCTGGCCACCGCGCCCAAGTCCAACTCGGCTACCACCGCGCTGTCGGCCGCCGTCGCCGACGTACGGGCCGGCCGGGGCGGAGCGGTGCCGGCCCACCTGCGCGACGGCCACTACTCGGGGGCGCGTGGTCTCGGACACGGGCGCGGCTACCGTTATCCACACGACGATCATCGAGGCGTCGTCACCCAGCAGTATCCGCCGGACGAACTCGCTGGGGTCGACTACTACCAGCCGACCGAGCACGGCGCGGAGCGCACGGTCGCCGCCCGCCTGCCGGTGCTCCGCCGGATCGTCCGTGGCACCGCCGGTCCGATGACCGAACCTGGTGTGGCGTCCGATGATGACAGCGGCAGCACGACTGCCGGGGAGGAACAGCAGTGAGAGCGCGCGGTTCTGATCGGCCCGACAATCCCGACGAGCGTCGGGAGCCCAAGGCCAAGGGCCGTCGATGGGGCCGGGCGGCGCAGGTCGAAGAAGAGGTGAGCGGCGAGGAGACCGGCTGGCTCGACGACCTGCGTACGGCCAAGGAACAGCGGGTCGACATCGGACCCGGCGCGGTGGAGTCGGCCAGCCCACCGTCGGCCGCCGTACGCGCCGCGCCGGCTTCGCCCGCAGCGCCCGCCCGACCGCCTGCCCCGCCGCCGACGTCACCCCACGGGCCGAGCGCGCCACGTGCCGGTACGGCGCCGGACCGGGACGCGCCCGGATCGAACGGCTCACCCGCTGGCGGGGGGCCGGGGCGTCGACCGCAACAGGTGGACCCCCGCGCGACGAGTTCGCGTGGCACCGACGATGCCGCCCGCCAGTTCGATCCCAGGTCGGCCGGTGCCCGACAAGTCGATCCCAGGGCGGCCGGCGCCCGGCAGGTCGACCCCCGGTCTGGCCCGCCGGCCGCCGGCCAGCCACCCACGTACCGCCCCGGTCCGCCAGCGTCACCGGACGAACCACGAACCGGGCAGGACCGCTACCGTCCGCCAAGGCCGACCAGCGGGCCGCCCGGCCCGCCGCCACACGCCGCGACGGCCCAGCGCGCACCCGGGTCACCTGCTCCGGCGGCCCCCATGGTCCCGCAGTCCGGCAACGCGCCGCCGCTGCCCGTCCCCGAACGGGACCGGACGCCATCGAACGAGCCCACCGCCGGTCGGCGGCCGACCAGCGTCCCCCCGACCGGCCCTGCCCGTGGACCGATCGATGGTCTGTCGGGCGGGTCCTTCCCTGGATTCGAGACCGGCCCGTCCGCCGGTGGAGCCAGCCGTGCTCCTGATCGGTCGCCGCCACAGGCACCACCGACGGGTGCGCCACCGGTAGGGCGCCGCCGGGCCCCGGAACCGCCGGACCCGGCAGCCGCCGCCCCGCCCGCCGATCGAGCCATGCCCGATCGAGCCATGCCCGATCGAGCCATGCCCGATCGAGCCATGCCCGATCGAGCCATGCCCGATCGAGCCATGCCCGATCGAGCCATGCCCGATCGAGCCATGCCCGATCGAGCCATGCCCGATCGAGCCATGCCCGACCGGGCCATGCCCGATCGAGCGATGCCCGACCGGGCCGTACCAGGGCGGGCCGTACCAGAGCGGACCGGTGGGGGACCGGATTCCCCCGGCGGTGGCCGGCACTCGTCCGCCCCGACGGAACCGGCGGGGCGCGGACGTCCATACTTCCCCGGTCAACAGTCGGAACGCTTTCCTGGCCAGCAGGCGGCACCTGGCCCCCGCCCCAGCCCCGGGCCGGCACCTCGCATCGGTCCTGGCCCGAGCCCGAGTCCTAGCCTGAGCCCGAGCCCGGGTGCGCCGGCCAGGCCGGTGTCACCAGCGGCCGGTCCGCCGCCAGGACCGCCGCCAGGCCGGGCAGCCATCCGGGACAATCTCGTACCCCCGGTGGTGCCCGGCCCCGCTGGCGCGTCGTCGCCGGGTCAGAGCCGTCCACCGGCGGAGCCGGGGGATCGCGGCCAGCGTCCGGTCAACCGGCCGGCCGGCCCGTCGCCGTCGACCCTGGCCGGTCCGCCAACGCGTGGTGGTGGCCCGGGCCGAGCAGCCGTCGACCCGGCGGGTACGGCCCCGGACGGACGCCCGGGCGGCGGTCCCCGGCCGGACACCGGTCGACCAGGTCGCCCCGACCTGGGTGGCGGTGCGCCAGCTCAGGCTGGGCAAGCGGCCACGCCCGACAGCGGACCTCGTGGCGCGGCCCGGCCGATCGGCCCTTCGCCCCGCCCGACCTCTGGCGCCGGTGTCCCGGTGGCCCGGGCATCGGCCGCCGCCGTACCGGTGCGGTCCGGTGGCCTGCCGCCGACCGGCGCTGGCCCGGGTTCGCGTCCGGTGTCGGCGCCGCCCGGCCGGGGTCCGAGTGACGCCGGCCGGCCTGGTCCGACCGGCCGAGCGGGCGACCCGCATGCCGATCGGGCCGCGACCGCCCTGATCGTGCGTCAGCCTGCCGCGCCGCCGTCCGCCGGGTCGCCCGTCGTGTCGCCCGCGACCGACGCCGGTGACTCACCCGCCGACTCGGAGACCGAATCCGGCGGGCAGCACCGACGACTGCGCGCGATCGCCCTGATCATGATCGCCGTGCTGGTGCTGGCGGCGTTGCCGCTCTACTTCGGCATCCGCGCGGCCACCCGGGATCCGGTCTTCAACTCCCTGGACCGGCTCGACGTGCCGGCGTGGGCGGCGGTGGAGAGCACCGACGCGGTCAGCGGTAGCCGCTGGTGCATGATCGACTGCCGGTTCCGGGAGCGGACCATTACCTCCGAACGCGGCACCGAGGAGACCGCTCAGGTCTACACCGCCGCGTTGAGTGACGCGGGTTGGCTGCCCTGGACCGTGGAGCTCTGCCCGGCGCAGCCGGTGGAGGGACAGTACACCTGTTGGACCCGGGACGAGCTGACCCTCGACCTGTGGGTCCGGCCGCCGGCCTGCTCCGACGACCTGTTGGCGCAGCGTCCGACCGTCGAACCGCCGGCCGACGGCGCGCCCGAGGTCGACACCAGCGGCGACGTGCCGGCCGACGGCGCGCCGGAATGCACCGGCTCGGTCGTCTCGGTCAAGGTCCGCAACGCCATCGGTGACGATCGGATGAAGCCGCAGCCCAGCATCGACCCCTCGCTGACCGGTGAGGATCCCGACCCGGTCTTCACCGACGACCCCCTGCTGGACCTGGAGACCGAACCGTCGTGAGCGGACCCCCATCACTGACGGTAGGGTCTGCACGGTGGTGCGGCGCCGGCTGACCGCAGCCGGACCGGTCACCGGTGTCGGCGGGGTCGTGCCTGCGGGCGCGACCCGTCTACCGGTCCGTGCCCACGGCCGGGCGGTTCATGAACGAGGAGGACACAGGCATGGATGGTGGACAGATCGCGGCCTTGGTGGCAGCCGGCGCGTTCCTGATGCTCGTGCTCGTGCTCGCGGTGCCGATCCTGCGGCTGCGGCACACCGTGGACGCGGCCACCCGGGCGATCAACGACCTGAACGACCGGACCGGGCCGCTGCTCGGTCAGGTCAACACCTCCGTGGAGAACATGAACACCGCGTTGGGGCAGATGCACACGACCCTCGACGGGGTCAACATCCAACTTGCCAAGATCGACACGATGACGAGCCACGCGCAGAACGTCACGGCGAACGTGGCCAACCTGGCCACTGTGGTCTCGGCCGCGGCGGCCAACCCGTTGGTCAAGGTCGCGGCCTTCGGCTACGGCGTCCGGCGGGCCGCGTCGGCGCGCCGACAGGCCGAGACCGAGCGGGACGTCCGCGCCGAACTCAAGTCCCGGCGTCGGGCCGCTCGTCGCAACGCCGGCTGAGCGGAGAGGAAGCAGACATGAAGCGGTTGCTGTGGCTCGGGGTCGGTCTGGCGGTCGGTGCCCTGGTGGTCCGGAAGCTGACCCACACCGCGCAGTCGTACACCCCGTCCGGGATCGCCGCCTCGCTGTCGGAATCCGCTGGTGGACTGGTCGAGTCGGTCCGTACCTTCATGGAGGACGTCCGCGAGGGCATGGCCGAGCGCGAGCAGCAGATCCAGGCCGCGTTCGCCGAGGGCGTGGCGTTCGATGACCAGTTCGCCGAACTGCGGGGCGACCCGAGCATCGGCGACGAGGAGATCTTTCCCCAGGAGGACGTTCGGTGAAAACGGCGGAGATCAAGCGGCGGTTCCTCGCACACTTCGAGGGAAACGGCCATGCCGTGGTGCCGTCCGCTCCGCTGCCCGCTATCGATGACCCCAACCTGTTGTTCATCAACGCGGGCATGGTGCAGTTCGTACCGTTCTTCCTGGGCCAGCGCACCCCGCCGTTCCAGCGGGCGACCAGCGTGCAGAAGTGCATCCGTACGCCGGACATCGACGAGGTCGGCAAGACCTCCCGGCACGGCACGTTCTTCCAGATGAACGGCAACTTCTCCTTCGGCGACTATTTCAAGGAAGGCGCGATCCCGCTGGCCTGGGACCTGTCCACCAAGCCGGTGGAGGCCGGCGGGTTCGGCATGGACCCGGACCGGATCTGGGTCACCGTCTACCTCGACGACGACGAGGCCGCCGACATCTGGCGGCGCACCGGGGTTCCGGCGGAGCGGATCGTGCGCCGGGGCAACAAGGACAACTTCTGGTCGATGGGCATTCCCGGACCGGCCGGGCCCTGTTCGGAGCTTTACTACGACCGGGGACCAGCGTACGGGCCCGACGGCGGCCCGGAGGTCGACGAGGACCGGTTCCTGGAGTTCTGGAACCTCGTCTTCATGCAGTACGAGATCACCAACGTACTGAGCAAAGAGGTCTTCGACATCGTCGGCGACCTGCCGAAGAAGAACATCGACACCGGCATGGGGCTGGAGCGGATCGCGTCGATCCTGCAGGGGGTCGACAACCTCTACGAGATCGACGAGGTGCGGCCGATCCTGGACCGGGCGGCCGAACTGACCGGCAAACGGTACGGTGCGGGCTCCGGGCACGCGGCGAGCGAGTCGCACCCCGACGACGTACGGCTGCGGGTGATCGCCGACCATGTGCGGACCGCGCTGATGCTGATCGGCGACGGGGTGACCCCGAGCAACGAGGGCCGGGGTTACGTGCTGCGGCGGATCATGCGTCGGGCGATTCGCTCGGTACGCCTGCTCGGCTGGCAGGACCGGGCATTGCCCGAGTTGCTGCCGGTCGCCCGCGACTGCATGGCGCCGTCGTACCCGGAGTTGGCGGCCGACTTCGAGCGGATCTCCACGTACGCCTACGCGGAGGAGGACGCGTTCCTGTCCACCCTGCGGGCGGGCACGACGATCCTGGACACCGCGATCGCGCAGACCAAGTCGGCCGGCGGCGGCAAGCTCTCCGGTGACCAGGCGTTCCAGTTGCACGACACGTACGGCTTCCCGATCGACCTGACCCTGGAGATCGCCGCCGAGCAGGGGCTGACGGTCGACGCCGACGGCTTCCGTCGACTGATGTCCGAGCAGCGGGCCCGGGCCAAGGCCGACGCGCAGGCCCGCAAGACCGGGCACATCGACCTGTCCGCGTACCGGGGGGTGCTCGACTCGGGTGGCCCGGTGGAGTTCACCGGCTACGCGGAGGTGTCCCGTGAGTCGCGGGTGCGCGCGTTGCTCGGCGCGGGTGGCGCGGTGCTGCCGGCGGCCGGCGAGGGTGACGTGGTCGAGCTGGTCCTGGACACCACTCCGTTCTACGCCGAAGGTGGTGGTCAGCAGCCGGACACCGGTCTGCTGACGGTCGGCGCCGGCCAGGTGGAGATCTTCGACGTGCAGTCGCCGGTGCCGGGGCTGGTCGTGCACAAGGCGCGGGTGGTCCGGGGCGAGGTGCGTTCGGGGGAGACCGGGTACGCCGAGATCGACATCCCGCGTCGGCGGGCGATTTCCCGTTCGCACACCGCGACCCACCTGGTGCACCAGACGATGCGCAACTTCCTCGGCGAGTCGGCCACCCAGGCGGGTTCTCTGAACGCTCCGGGGCGGCTGCGGTTCGACTTCAACACCCCGGGTGCGGTGGCGCCGTCGGTGCTGCACGACATCGAGCAGCAGGTCAACGAGGTGCTGCTGCGCGACCTGGAGGTCAACGCCTTCATCACCTCGCAGGAGGAGGCGCGCCGGCTGGGCGCGATGGCGCTGTTCGGTGAGAAGTACGGCGACGAGGTGCGGGTCGTCGAGGTCGGCGACTACGCCCGGGAGCTGTGCGGCGGGACCCACGTGACCAGGTCCGGCCAGCTGGGTGTGGTGAAGATCCTTTCCGAGTCGTCGATCGGGTCCGGGGTACGTCGGGTCGAGGCCCTGGTCGGCATCGACGCGTTCAACTTCCTGGCCCGGGAACACCTGCTGGTGGCACGGTTGGCCGAGCTCTACCGGGTGCCGGCCGAGCAGGTCGCCGACCGGGTGCAGCAGACCGTCACCCAGCTGCGGGACGCGGAGAAGGAATTGGAGAAGCTGCGGGCGCAGCTGGTGCTGGGCGGCGCCGCCGCGTTGGCGGCCCAGGCGCGCGACGTCCGAGGTGTGGCGTACGTCGGCACGGAGGCGCCCGAGGGCGCGGCCGGCAACGACGTCCGGACGCTGGCGCAGGAGATCCGGGGCAAGATGGACCCGGCTCGACCGGCGGTGGTGGCGGTGGCCGCGCGTTCGGGTGGCAAGGCGTCGCTGGTGGTGGCGGTCAACGCGGCCGGTAAGAGCCGTGGCGTGTCCGCCGCCGATCTGGTCAAGGGGGCGCTGAGCGGTCGGGGTGGCGGGAACGCCGACCTGGCCCAGGGCGGTGGCCTGCCGGCGGCCGAGGCGGCGGGCCTGCTGGTCGCGGTGGAGAAGGCGATCGCCGGGCCGGCGTGACCCCGCAAGGTACGGCGGACGGCGGCGAGGTGGTGCGGCGGTGACCGGGTGGGCGCGGGGCCGGCGGCTCGGTGTGGATGTGGGCCAGGTCCGGGTCGGTCTGGCGATCAGCGACCCGGACGGCATCCTGGCGACACCGCTGGTCACCGTGCAACGGGACCGTCGCGCCGACGATTCGGGCCCGCCGTCCGATGTCGTGGAAATTGCCCGGATAGTTATTGAATATGAGGTCCATGAGGTTATTGTCGGTCTGCCGGTGACTCTCGCCGGCACACACGGCCCCGCCGTCGCTACCGTTCAGGCTTACATTCGACTACTGAGCGTGGCGATCGCGCCTATTCCAGTCCTGATGACCGACGAAAGGATGTCGACGGTGGTCGCTAGCCGTAGGCTGTCCGAGCGAGGTGTCCGAGGACGGCGCCAGCGCACGGTGGTCGACCAGGCGGCCGCCGTGGAGATCCTGCAGAGCTGGCTGGATGCGCAGCGGAGGCGGATGTGATGATCGACGAGTTGGACCTTGCCTTCGAGGACCGGGCCGACAAGGGCCGGCACCGTCGGGGTGCCCGCCGGGCGAAGTCGCGTGGCGGTGGCACCGGCGGCGGTGGCCGGGGCAAGACCGCCGCCGCCCTGCTGGTCACCCTGCTGCTGCTCGGTGCCCTCGGCGGTGGCGGCTGGTACGCCTTCGACCGGGTACAGACCTTCTTCGCCACGCCCGACTTCGACGGCGGCGGCACCGGCGAGGTGGTGGTCCAGGTGCACCCCGGCGACAGCGCCACCGACATCGGCAACACCCTGGCCGAGGCGGGCGTCGTCAAGAGCACCAAGGCGTTCACCGAAGAGGCCCGCGCCAACTCCCGCAGCCAGAACATCCAGCCCGGCTTCTACCGGCTGCGGTTGGAGATGAGCGCGGCGACCGCCCTCGGCCTGCTGCTCGACCTGGAGAACAAGGTCTCCAACCGGGTGACGATCCCGGAGGGCCGCACCGCGATCCAGCTCTACCAGGCCCTGGCCGAAGCCACCGACATCCCGGCCGAGGAGTTCGCCGCCGCCGCCAAGGATCCGCTGGCCCTCGGGGTGCCCGACTGGTGGCTCACCCGCACCGACGGACAGCAGGTCACCCCGTCCGCCGAGGGCTTCCTCTTCCCCGACACCTACGACTTCGATCCCGACCTGACCGCCCCGGAGATCCTGCGGCTGATGGTCGACCGGTTCCTGACCGTCACCGGCGAACTGGAGTTCGCCGACCGGGTCCAGGCCGAGCGCGGCGGCATCAGCCCGTACGAGGCGTTGATCGTCGCGTCGCTGGCCCAGGCCGAGGCGGGTAACGCCGAAGACCTCGCCAAGGTCGCCCGGGTCGCCTACAACCGGGTCTACAGCGAGACCTTCCCCTGCAGTTGTCTGCAGTTCGACGTGACGGTCAACTACTACTGGGAGCTGACCGGCAAGCCGACCAAGGCGTCCAAGGACATGACCCGGGAGGAGCTGTACGACGAGAGCAACCCGTACAGCACCCACGCCCGGGGCGGGCTGCCGCCCACGCCGATCAACAACCCCGGCAAGGCCGCCCTGGAAGGCGCGCTCAACCCACCGGACGAGGACTGGCTCTACTTCGTCGCCATCGACAAGGAAGGCCACTCGGCGTTCGCGGTCACCCTGGCCGAGCACGAGGCCAACATCGAGATCGCCCGGCAGAATGGCATCCTCTGAGCAGGCCGGCCCCGACCGGGCCGCGCAGGCGGGTCCGTGCCGGGCCGGCGTGCTCGGCAAGCCGATCGCGCACTCGCTCTCCCCGGTGATCCACAACGCCGGCTACCGGGCGGCGGGACTGGTCGGCTGGAGCTACACCGCGATCGAGTGCGCCGAGTCGGAGCTGTCCGACCTGGTGTCCGGACTCGACCAGCGGTGGGCCGGACTGTCGCTGACCATGCCGTTGAAAGAGACGGCCCTCACTGTCGCCGACGACCAGTCCCCGGTCGCGGCCGCGATCGGCGCGGCCAACACCCTGGTACGCCGACCCGACGGCTCCTGGTACGCGGACAACACCGACGTCCCCGGAATGGTCGCGGTGCTGCGCGGTGCGGGCGTCGCACCCGATGCGCGGATCGCCGTACTCGGTGCCGGCGGCACCGCCCGGGCCGCGTTGGCCGCCGCCGCGGCGCTCGCCGCCCGCGAGGTCACGGTGATCGCCCGGCGTCCGGCGTCGATCACCGAGCTGGCCCCGGTGGCCGACGCACTCGGAATCGACGTCGTCGCGGCGGGCTGGACGGCCGCCGCGACGGCCTGTCGCGACGTGGACGTGGTCGTGGCCACAGTGCCCAAGGGCGTCGCCGATCCGCTCGCGGGCGTGCTGCGCTGGTCGGCCGGGATGGTGTTCTTCGACGCGATCTACGATCCCTGGCCGACTCCGCTCGCCGCCGCCGCCACCGCCGCCGGGGTTCGGGTGATCTCCGGGCTCGACCTGCTGCTGGCTCAGGCGGTCGGCCAGTTCGAGCACTTCACCGGGGTGCCGGCACCGGTGCCGGCGATGCGGGCGGCGCTACACGACGCCCGGTCGACGCCGGGTCAGGGTCAACACCGCGGCACCTGACAGCCCGGCCGCCGCGACGATGACCAGCGCCATCGGTACACGGCGCTGCCGCTGCCGCCGAGGCCGACCAGCGGTGCGGCCAGCGCCCCGACGCCGGACTGGATCGCGCCGAGCAGCGCACCGGCCGTACCGGCGTGCCGACTGTGCTCCTCCAACGCCAGCGAGGTGCCGTTGGGCATCAGTACGCCGATGGTGGCGACGTAGCCGGCCAGCGCCAGCAGGATCAGCCAGAGCTGGCCGCCGACCGCGCCGACCAGCAGCAGACCGGCCATGGCCAGCCCGGTGACCAGGCCGGCGCCGAACAGCCGTCGCGGCCGGTACCGCCCGACCAGTCGGGCGTTGACCTGGCCGAGCACGATCAGCCCGAGCGCGTTGGCGCCGAACACCAGGCTGTACGTGGTGGGGGAGAGCCCGAAGACGTCCTGCAGCACGTACGGCGATCCGGCGATGTAGGCGAACATCCCGGCGAACGCGAGTCCCTGGGTGAGCGCGTACCCGACGAACATCCGGTCGGCGAGCAGGACCCGGGCCGCCCGCGCGGTGCCGGCCAGCCCGTCCCGGTTGCGCCGTCCCGGCGGCAGGGTCTCCGGTAGCCACCGGGCCAACGCCCCGGCGAGCAGTACGGTGATCACCGCGAGCGCGACAAAGATGCCCCGCCACGAGGCGAACTGCAGCACCAGGCTGCCCAGCGCGGGCGCGGCGATCGGTGCCACCCCGAAGATGATCAGCAAACGGGAGAAGAAGCGGGCCGCGTCGGCGCCGGAGAACAGGTCCCGGACCACCGCCCGGGACACCACCAGCCCGACACCGCCGGCGAAGCCCTGCAGCAATCGCAGCCCGGCCAGCACCTCGGCGCTGGGCGCCGCCGCGCAGGTCAGCGACACCAGCGCGTACCCGGCCATCCCGATCAGCACGGGACGCCGCCGCCCCCAGCGGTCGCTGAGCGGGCCGACGATCAACTGGCCGAGCGCCACCCCGATCAGGCATCCGGTGAGCGACAGCTGCACCATGGCCGGCGAGGCGGACAGGTCGTCGCTGATCGCGGGTAGGGCCGGCAGGTACATGTCGATCGACAGCGGGCCGATCGCGGTCGCCGCGCCGAGCAAAATGAGCAGCGCCGCCGGCCGGCGGCGGATGTCGTGCGGCACGGACGACCCCCCGGATGTCGATCTCACCGTACGCCGCGCCGGCGGTCGCCGTTCCGGAGGGCGGGACACCCGACACGCGCCACATGCCGGTGCTCGCCGGCATGGCACACTTCCGACGTGTTGCGCTGGCTGACTGCAGGTGAATCGCATGGTCCCGCCCTGGTCGCGGTCATGGAGGGTGTCCCCGCTGGGATCGAGGTGACCAGCGCGCAGCTCGGCCGGGAATTGGCCCGCCGGCGGCTCGGCTACGGGCGGGGCGCCCGGATGAGCTTCGAGCAGGACGAGATCGAGATCATCGGCGGCCTGCGACACGGGGTGACGCTGGGCAGCCCGGTGGCGATCCGGGTGGGCAACTCCGAATGGCCCAAGTGGCGGACGGTGATGGCGGCCGACCCGGTCGATCCGGACGAGTTGGCCGGCCAGGCGCGAAACGCCCCGCTGACCCGGCCGCGTCCTGGTCACGCCGACCTGGCCGGCATGCAGAAGTACGGCCACACCGACGCCCGGCCGATTCTGGAGCGGGCCAGCGCCCGGGAGACCGCCGCGCGGGTCGCCGTCGGTACGGTCGCCAAGGCACTGTGCCACCAGGCCCTCGGCATCGAGATCGTCTCGCACGTGGTCGAGTTGGGTTCGGTGGCCGCCAAGCCCGGCCTGCAGCCGCGTCCGGAGGACGCCGAGCGGGTGGACGCCGACCCGCTGCGGTGCCTGGACTCGGAGGCGAGTGCCCGGATGGTCGCCGAGGTCGACGCGGCGAAGTCCGACGCCGACACGCTCGGCGGGATCGTCGAGGTGCTCGCCTACGGCGTACCGCCGGGGTTGGGCTCGCATGTGCAGTGGGACCGTAAGCTCGACGCCCGGTTGGCCGCCGCGGTGATGTCGATCCAGGCGATCAAGGGCGTGGAGATCGGCGATGCCTGGCAGCAGGCCCGGTCCCGGGGTTCGGTCGCGCACGACGAGATCGTTCCGACGGCCTCCGGGGTGCGCCGGGTGACCGACCGGGCCGGCGGCCTGGAGGGCGGCATCACCACCGGCGAACCGTTGCGGGTACGGGCGGCGATGAAGCCGATCTCGTCGCTCAACCGGGCCTTGTCGACGGTGGACGTGAGCACGGGTGAGCCGGCGACGGCGATCAACCAGCGGTCGGACGTCTGCGCGGTGCCGGCGGCAGCCGTGGTGGCCGAGTCGATGGTGGCCCTGGTGTTGGCCGAGGCGGTGACGGAGAAGTTCGGCGGTGACTCGGTCGCCGAGATCCGCCGCAACGTCGCCGGTTACCTCGACAACCTGGTGATCCGCTGATGGCACCGGTTTGCGTGCTGGTCGGTCCGCCCGGTGCCGGCAAGACCAGCACCGGGCAGGCCCTCGCGGAGCTGCTCGGCCACGGGTTTCGGGACATCGACGGCGACATCGAGGCGGCTGCCGGAAAGCCGATCCCGGAGATCTTCGTCGACGACGGCGAGGAGCACTTCCGGGCGTTGGAGCGCGCCGCCGTCGAGGCGGCACTGACCGGCTTCTCCGGTGTGCTCGCGTTGGGCGGGGGCGCGGTGCTCGCCCCGCAGACCCGGGCCGCGCTCGCCGATCAGACCGTGATCTACCTCAGTGTCGAGTTGGCCGACGCGATCCGGCGGGTCGGCCTGGGTGCCGGCCGGCCGTTGTTGGCCCTCAACCCCCGGGCGACGCTGCGGCACCTGCTGGACCAGCGCCGCCCGCTGTACGAACAGGTCGCCACTCATCAGGTGGTCACCGACGGCCGTACCCCGGAGCAGGTCGCCGAGGAGATCGTGGAGCTGCTCAAGCGGTGACCCGCGCGGGCGACTAGGCTGCTGTCCTGATGGACTCCACGACTCGCATTCCCGTACCTGGTGAACGACCCTACGAGGTGCTGGTCGGTCAGCGCCTCTTCGCGGAGCTGCCCGAGCTGTTGCCGGGCGCTGCCCGGGTCGCCGTGCTGCACACCCCACCGCTGAAGGAACACGCCGACCGGGTCGCTGAGGCGTTCGCCGGTGCCGCCGTCCTGCTGATCGAGGTGCCGGACGCCGAGGCCGGCAAGTCGATCGACGTCGCCGCCGACTGTTGGGCGCGGCTGGGGGAGGCCGGCTTCACCCGTACCGATGTCGTGGTCGGCATCGGCGGGGGAGCGGTGACCGACCTGGCCGGCTTCGTGGCGGCCTGCTGGCTGCGGGGAGTGCGGTGGGTGCCGGTCGCGACCAGCCTGCTCGGCATGGTCGACGCGGCTGTCGGCGGTAAGACCGGCGTCAACACCAGGGCCGGAAAGAATTTGGTTGGTTCCTTTCATCCGCCGGCCGGTGTGCTCTGCGACCTGGAGCTGCTGACGAGCCTGCCGCCGGTCGACCTGACCGCCGGCCTGGCCGAGGTGGTCAAGTGCGGCTTCATCGCCGATCCGGCGATCCTGGACCTGATCGAGGCCGACCCCCGGGCGGTCACCGACCCGGCGGGTCCGCAGGTCCGGGAGCTGATCGAGCGGGCGATCCGGGTCAAGGCCGACGTGGTCGGCGACGATCTGCGGGAGTCGGGGCTGCGTGAGGTGCTCAACTACGGTCACACCCTGGCCCACGCGATCGAAAAGGTGGAGGACTATCGCTGGCGGCACGGGCACGCGGTCTCTGTCGGCTTGGTGTACGCCGCGACGCTGGCCCGGCTGGCCGGCCGGCTCGACGCGGCGGTCGCCGACCGGCACGCGGCGATCCTGATCGCGTTGGGGTTGCCGACCGGCTACCGGGCTGACGCCTGGCCGCAGTTGCTGGCGGCGATGCGGGTGGACAAGAAGACCCGGGGCAGCCGGCTGCGGTTCGTGGTGCTGGACGACGTCGCCCGGCCGGCGATCCTCGACGGGCCGGAGGACGCGCTGCTCGCCGCCGCCTACGCGCAGGTGGCGAGCGCATGAAGGCGTACGTGCTCAACGGGCCGAACCTGGGCCGGCTGGGCCGCCGTCAGACCGACGTCTACGGGGTGACCAGCTACGCCGACCTGGTGGCCGGGTGTGAGCAGGTGGGCCGGGAGGCCGGTCTGGACGTCGTGGTCCGGCAGACCGACGCCGAACACGAGATGCTCGCCTGGTTGCACGAGGCGGCTGACGCGCAGGCGGCCGTGGTGCTCAATCCGGGTGCCTGGTCGCATTACTCGTACGCGGTCCGCGACGCCTGTGCCATGTTGCGCGGGCCGCTGGTGGAGGTGCACATCTCCAACATCCACGCTCGCGAGCAGTTTCGGCATCATTCGGTGGTTTCGGCGGTGGCCACCGGAGTGATCTGCGGCCTCGGCGTGGACGGATATCGCTTGGCGCTGCTGCATGTCGCCCAGCTCGCGGCGGCCCGTCCCAGCTGATCTCCGGTCGCCGGATAGACTTGCCAGGTCCGTCCGCTATTGAAGATCAAGGCAGGAAATGGCCACCACCAACGACCTGAAGAACGGGCTGGTCCTCAACCTCGACGGCGAACTGTGGTCCGTCGTGGAGTTCCAGCACGTCAAGCCCGGTAAGGGCGGCGCCTTTGTGCGCACCACCCTGAAGAACGTGCTCTCCGGCAAGGTGGTCGACAAGACCTTCAACGCTGGCACCAAGGTCGACACCGCGACCGTCGACAAGCGGACGATGCAATATCTGTACGTCGACGGTGAGGACTACGTCTTCATGGATCTGGAGACGTACGACCAGATCCCGGTCCCGGGCGGCACGGTCGGTGAAGCGGCCAACTATCTGCTGCCCGAGGCGGAGGCGACGGTCGCCACCCACGAGGGCGTGCCGCTCTACATCGAGTTGCCGACGTCCGTGGTTCTGGAGATCACCTACACCGAACCCGGTCTGCAGGGCGACCGCTCGACCGGTGGCAACAAGCCGGCGACGGTCGAGACCGGTGCCACGGTGCAGGTGCCGCTGTTCATCACGACCGGCGAGAAGATCAAGGTCGACACCCGCGACGGCCGCTATCTCGGCCGCGCCTGATGGCCGAGGGCCCGAAGACGCCGATGCCCGCCCGCCGCAAGGCGCGCAAGCGGGCACTGGACGTGCTCTACGAGGCCGACCTGCGGAGCCTGCCACCGACGCAGGTGCTGGTCGGCTACGTCGCGCGGCTCTCGCCTCGGCCGGAGCATCTGGATTACGCCATCGGCCTGATCGAAGGGGTCGCCGAGCACCGGGACCGGATCGACGAGCTGATCGCCAGCTACGCCGAGGGTTGGACGCTGGAACGGATGCCGGTGGTCGACCGCAACCTGGCCCGGATCGCCGTCTACGAACTGCTCTACGTCGACGAGATCGACGATCCGGTGGCGATCTCCGAGGCGGTCGAGCTGGCCCGGCAGATGTCGACCGACGATTCGCCGAGGTTCCTCAACGGCCTGCTGGACCGGATCGCGGAGTACACCACCCACTAGTGGTGCGCCGGTGCGGTGCCCTGATCGTCGATCAGGGCACCGCACCGGTTCGGTGTAGCTCTCAGGAGGCGAAGAACGCCCGCGGGTCGGCGACCAGTACGCCGTGCTCGTTCAGCCGCTCGATCAGGCCGGACGGCGACGAGTCGTACACGATCGCCAAGGCCCGCAGGTCGTCGGCGCGGATGGACAACACCCGGCCGTTGTAGTCGCCCCGCTGTTGCTGGATCGCCCGCGCGTACCGGGCGACGTAGGCGAGGTCTTCGGAGACCTCGTCGTACAGCCGCTCCAGATCGAGGACGATCTTGCTGGTGGGCTCGTGCCGGACTCCGCTGCCGTCGGGCAGCAGTTCCGACACGGGAACCCGGTAGAAGTCGGCCAGCTCGGCGAGGCGGGAGACGGTGACTGCCCGGTCCCCACGCTCGTAGGAACCGACGACGACAGCCTTCCAGCGCCCGTTCGACTTCTCCTCCACCCCCTGCAGGGAGAGCCCCTGCTGCTGACGGATGGAGCGCAGGCGGGCGCCCAACGACTTGGCGTACTCAGAGGGCATTCGGACTCTCCCAGTGCTGTGCCCGGGGCTTTCCCCAGCGATCGCTACGGAGCGTGACGGTACGGCGGTTCGCAAGCGCGGTCAAGTGGTGAATAGTGGCCAGTGAGCAAGATCGTAGTGACTTGCCCGGAATTTCGCTTACTGATGCGACACTCAGCGCCCCTGGTCCGCCCGCCGCCGATCCGCTGGTAACGTTCGGTCCGACCGTTGACCAGCCGAAGGCTGGCTGGCGGTGCCCCGACGTCCTTTAACGACCCGTCCCGTGAGGCGGGGAAGGAGGTCCGCTGTGGCCTACCCATCGGCCACCCAATCACCGGTGACGATGCCACCGTCTGTAAAGAGCATCCTGACCAGCGCAGACATCCAGCGCGTGGTCGACCGAATCGCTCATCAGGTGCTGGAAAAGACCAGCGGTGCCGAACGCACCGTACTGTTGGGCATCCCCACCAGGGGAGTGCCGCTGGCCAATCGGCTGGCTGACCGGATCCAGGCCTTCGAAGACGTCCGTATTCCGGTCGGTGTGCTGGATATCACGCTTTACCGCGACGATCTTCGACTCAAGGCGACCCGGGCCGTCGGTCCGACCGACCTGCCGCCCGGCGGCATCGACGGTCAGCGGGTGATCCTCGTCGACGACGTGCTGTTCTCCGGCCGTACGGTGCGGGCTGCCCTGGACGCGATCAGCGATCTGGGCCGGCCCAGCTCGGTGCAGCTCGCCGTGCTGGTCGACCGGGGGCACCGGGAACTGCCGATCCGGGCCGACTACGTCGGCAAGAACATCCCGACCGCACTCACCGAGAGCGTCCGGGTGCTGCTGGCCGAGCGCGACGGCCTGGACGAGGTCCGCCTGTTCGGCCCGGCGCCGCCCGAGGCCGGTGCTGGTGCTGGTGCCGAGGGCTCCCCGCCGGCCGGCCGACAAGCGGGGAGGACCCGCCGATGATCAAACACCTGCTCTCCGGCGGCGACCTGGACGCCGCCGACGCCACCCGGATCCTGGACACCGCGGTCGAACTCGCCTCGCTGGCCGGCCGGGAGGTCAAGAAGCTGCCGACGCTGCGCGGGCGGACCGTGGTCAACCTCTTCTACGAGGACTCCACCCGCACCCGGATCTCCTTCGAGGCCGCCGCCAAACGGCTCTCCGCCGACGTGATCAACTTCTCGGCCAAGGGATCGAGCGTCTCCAAGGGCGAAAGCCTCAAGGACACCGCCCTGACCCTGCAGGCGATGGGGGCCGACGCGGTGGTCATCCGCCACCCCGCCTCCGGCGCGCCGCACCGGCTGGCCAACTGGCTCGACGGTTCCGTGATCAACGCAGGCGACGGCACCCACGAGCACCCCACCCAGGCGCTGCTCGACGCGTACACGATCCGGGCCCGGCTCGGCCGGCTCGCCGGCCTGCAGGTGGTGGTCGTCGGCGACGTGCTGCACAGCCGGGTCGCCCGGTCCAACGTGCTGCTGCTCGCCACGCTCGGCGCGAAGATCACCCTGGTCGGACCGCCGCCGCTGATCCCGGTCGACATCGCCACCGCGCTCGCCCCCGGGGTCGCGGTCGGCTACGACCTCGACGCCGCGCTGCCCACCGCCGACGTGGTGATGATGCTGCGGGTCCAGCACGAGCGGATGGCCGACTCCTACTTCCCGTCGGCCCGCGAGTACGCCCGCCGCTACGGCCTGGACGGCACCCGGTTGCGGCGCATGCCCGAGCACGCGATCGTCATGCACCCCGGACCGATGAACCGGGGCATGGAGATCTCCGCCGACGTCGCCGACTCACCCCGCTCCACCATCGTGGAACAGGTCGCCAACGGGGTAAGCGTCCGGATGGCCGTCCTCTACCTGCTCCTCGGCGGGCGCGGCGCATGAGCGGTGCGCCGCACCGACCACACCCGTCCCCGTCACCCGTTCCGCCCCAGCAACCCGTTCGTCGGCCCGACCCGGCCCACGGAAAGGACCACGCATGACTTCGTACCTGATCAAGGGGGTCCGCGTTCTCGGTCGGGACCGTAGCGACCTGCTGTTGCGCGACGGCGTCGTCACCGAGCAGGGTGTCGGCCTGTCCGCCGACGGAGCCCGGGTGATCGACGCCGACGGACTCGTCGCCCTGCCCGGCCTGGTCGATCTGCACACCCACCTGCGGGAGCCGGGCCGCGAAGACGCCGAGACGGTCGAGACCGGGTCGCGGGCCGCCGCGCTCGGCGGCTACACGGCCGTCTGCGCGATGGCCAACACCTCGCCGGTCGCCGACACCGCCGGTGTGGTCGAACAGGTGTGGCGACTGGGCCGCGAGGCCCGGCTGGTCGACGTGCAGCCGGTCGGCGCGGTCACCGTCGGCCTGGCCGGCGAACGGCTCGCTGAACTCGGCGCGATGGCAGACTCCGCCGCCGCCGTGCGGATCTTCTCCGACGACGGACACTGTGTCGCCGACCCCCGGCTGATGCGCCGCGCCCTGGAGTACGTCAAGGCGTTCGACGGGGTGATCGCGCAGCACGCCGAGGAGCCCCGGCTGACCGAGGGCGCCCAGATGCACGAGGGCGAGATCTCCACCCGCCTGGGCCTGACCGGGTGGCCGGCGGTCGCCGAGGAAGCGATCATCGCCCGCGACGCGCTGCTCGCCGAACACGTCGGCAGCCGGCTGCACGTCTGCCACGTCTCGACCGCCGGCAGCGTGGAGGTGGTCCGTCAGGCCAAGGCACGCGGGGTCCGGGTGACCGCCGAGGTCACCCCGCATCACCTGTTGCTCACCCACGAGGCACTGACCAACTACGACCCGGTGTTCAAGGTCAACCCGCCGCTGCGGACGGGCCAGGACGTCGCCGCCCTGCGGGCCGCTCTGGCCGAGGGGATCATCGACGTCGTCGCCACCGATCACGCACCACACGCGATCGAGGACAAAGAGTGCGAATGGGCGTACGCCCGACCCGGCATGCTCGGGTTGGAGACCGCCCTGTCCGTGGTACTGCTCACGACCGCCCTGCACAGCGCCGACGGTGAACCAGACTGGGACCTGATCGCCGAACGGATGTCGCGGGCCCCGGCCCGGATCGCCGGGCTGACCGCGCACGGGCACACCCCCGAGGTGGGCGCACCGGCGAACATCACCCTGGTCGACCCGGCGGCCAGCCGTACGGTCGAACCGGGCGAACTGGCCAGCCGCAGCCGCAACACCCCGTACGCGCGGATGGTACTGCCCGGTCGGGTGGCCGCGACGTTCCTGCACGGCGAGGCGACCGTGCTCGACGGAAAGGCCGTGCGATGAACGACAGCCGTACGACGAACGACAGCCGTACGACGAGCGGTGAGGTCACCGCGCCCCGGCGGCGGACACCGGCGCTGCTGGTCCTCGAAGACGGCCGGGTCTTCCCCGGCGAGAGCTACGCGGCGGTGGGGGAGACCTTCGGCGAGGCGGTGTTCACCACCGCCATGACCGGCTACCAGGAGACGCTGACCGACCCGTCCTACCACCGGCAGGTCGTGGTGCAGACCGCACCACACATCGGCAACACCGGGGTCAACGACGACGACGACGAGTCCGACCGGATCTGGGTCGCCGGGTACGTGGTGCGCGATCCGGCCCGTCGACCGTCGAACTGGCGCTCGACCGGCGACCTGGAGCAGCGGCTGGCCGACCAAGGCGTGGTCGGCATCTGCGGCGTCGACACCCGGGCGCTCACCCGCCACCTGCGTGACCGGGGGGTCATGCGGGTCGGCGTCTCCAGCGTCACCGACGACCCGCAGGAGCTGCTGACCCGGGTCCGCGAGACCCCGCAGATGGTCGGCGCGGACCTGTCGGCCCAGGTGACCACCGCCGAGCCGTACACGGTGACCGCGCAGGGCGAGCACCGCTACACGGTGGCCGCGCTCGACCTGGGCATCAAACGCAACGTGCCGCGTCGACTGGCCGAGCGCGGGGTGACCACCCACGTGCTGCCGGCCACCTCGACGCTGGACGAGATCCTGGCCACCGGCCCGGACGCGGTGTTCTTCTCACCCGGACCGGGTGACCCGGCCACCGCACACCACGCGGTCGCCCTGGCCCGGCAGGTGATGGCCCGCCGTACGCCGTTGTTCGGGATCTGCTTCGGCTCGCAGATCCTCGGCCGCGCGCTCGGCTTCGGCACCTACAAGCTCGGCTACGGCCATCGTGGCATCAACCAGCCGGTGCTCGACCGCACCACCGGCAAGGTCGAGGTGACCAGCCACAACCACGGATTCGCCGTGGACGCCCCACTCAACACGGTGATCGACACCGACTTCGGCGGCGTCGAGGTGAGCCACGTGTGCCTCAACGACGATGTCGTCGAGGGGCTGCGGGCCCGCGACGTGCCGGCGTTCACCGTCCAGTACCACCCGGAAGCGGCGGCTGGCCCGCACGACGCGGACTACCTGTTCGACCGGTTCGTCGAGCTGATCGAGGGAAAGCATGCCTAAGCGGACAGATTTGCAGCATGTCATGGTGATCGGCTCCGGGCCGATCATCATCGGCCAGGCCTGTGAATTCGACTACTCCGGCACCCAGGCGTGCCGGGTGCTGCGCGCCGAAGGGCTGCGCGTGTCGCTGGTCAACTCCAACCCGGCGACGATCATGACCGACCCCGAGTTCGCCGACGCCACCTACGTCGAGCCGATCACGCCCGAGTTCGTCGAACTGGTCATCGCCCGGGAGCGCCCCGACGCGCTGCTGCCCACGCTGGGCGGGCAGACCGCGCTGAACACCGCCGTCGCACTCCACTCCGCCGGCGTGCTGGACAAGTACGGCGTGGAGCTGATCGGCGCCAACATCGACGCGATCCGGCGCGGCGAGGACCGCCAGCTGTTCAAGGACATCGTGGCGACCGTCGGTGGCGAGACCCCGCGTAGCCGGGTCTGCCACAGCATGGCCGAGGTCCGCGACACCGTCGCCGACCTGGGCCTGCCGGTGGTGATCCGGCCGTCGTTCACCATGGGCGGGCTCGGTTCGGGTATGGCGCACACCCTGGAGGACCTGGAACGGATCGCCGGCGCCGGGCTGGCCGCTTCCCCGGTGCACGAGGTCCTCATCGAGGAGAGCGTGCTCGGCTGGAAGGAATACGAGCTGGAGTTGATGCGCGACCGCAACGACAACGTGGTCGTGGTCTGCTCCATCGAGAACATCGACCCGATGGGCGTGCACACCGGCGACAGCGTCACCGTGGCCCCGGCGATGACCCTCACCGACCGCGAGTACCAGCGGATGCGCGACATGGGGATCGCCGTGCTGCGGGAGGTCGGCGTCGACACCGGCGGCTGCAACATCCAGTTCGCCGTGCATCCACAGACCGGTCGGCTGGTCGTCATCGAGATGAACCCCCGGGTGTCGCGCTCGTCGGCGCTGGCCTCCAAGGCGACCGGCTTCCCGATCGCCAAGATCGCCGCCAAACTGGCCATTGGCTACACCCTCGACGAGATCCCCAACGACATCACCAAGCAGACCCCGGCGGCGTTCGAGCCGGTCCTCGACTACGTCGTGGTCAAGATCCCCCGGTTCGCGTTCGAGAAGTTCCCCGGTGCGGACCCGGAGCTGACCACCACGATGAAGTCGGTCGGCGAGGCGATGAGCCTGGGCCGCAACTTCACCGAGGCGCTGAACAAGGCGATGCGCTCGATGGAGACCAAGGCCGTCGGCTTCTGGACCGTGCCCGACCCGGCAGGCGCCACCGTCGAGTCCACCCTGGCCGAGCTGGCCACCCCGCACGACGGCCGGCTCTACACCGTCGAACGGGCGCTGCGGCTGGGCGCCACCGTCGACCAGGTGCACGCCGCGTCCGGCGGCATCGACCCGTGGTTTCTGTCCGAGATCGCCGGCCTGGTCGAACTGCGCGCCGAGATCGAGGCCGCACCGGTGCTCGACGCCGCGCTGCTGCGCCGGGCCAAGCGGGCCGGGCTGTCCGACCGGCAGGTGTCCGCGCTACGCCCGGAACTGGCCGGCGAGGACGGGGTACGGGCGTTGCGACACCGGCTCGGTCTGCGCCCGGTCTACAAGACCGTCGACACCTGCGCCGCCGAGTTCGCCGCCCGTACGCCGTACCACTACTCCAGCTACGACGCCGAGACCGAGGTGGTCGGGTCGGACCGGCCCAAGGTGCTGATCCTGGGCTCCGGGCCCAACCGGATCGGGCAGGGCATCGAGTTCGACTACTCCTGCGTGCACGCGGTGATGGCCCTCGGCGAGTACGAGACGGTGATGGTCAACTGCAACCCGGAAACGGTGTCCACCGACTACGACACCGCCGACCGGCTCTACTTCGAGCCGCTCACCTTCGAAGACGTGCTGGAGGTCTGGCAGGCCGAGGACGTTTCCGGCAAGGCGGCCGGCGGGCCGGGTGTCGTCGGGGTGATCGTGCAGCTCGGGGGGCAGACCCCGCTCGGGTTGGCGCAGCGTCTCGCCGACGTCGGGGTGCCAATCGTCGGCACGCCGCCGGAGTCGATCCACCTCGCCGAGGAGCGGGGCGCGTTCGGTCAGGTGCTGGCCCGCGCCGGGCTGCGCGCGCCAGCGCACGGTACCGCCGTCTCGTACGAGCAGGCCAAGGCGATCGCCGACGAGATCGGCTACCCGGTGCTGGTCCGACCGTCGTACGTGCTCGGCGGGCGGGGCATGGAGATCGTCTACGACGACGCGACGCTGCGCGACTACATCGGCCGGGCCACCGAGATCTCGCCGGAGCATCCGGTGCTGGTCGACCGGTTCCTCGACGACGCGATCGAGATCGACGTGGACGCGCTCTGCGACGCCACGGGGGAGGTCTACCTCGGCGGGGTGATGGAGCACATCGAGGAGGCCGGCATCCACTCCGGCGACTCGTCCTGCGCGTTGCCGCCGATCACCCTGGCCGCCCCGCATCTGGCCACCATCCGCCACTACACGGAGCAGATCGCCCGAGGCGTCGGGGTGCGTGGCCTGCTCAACGTGCAGTACGCGCTCAAGGACGACGTGCTGTACGTGCTGGAGGCCAACCCGCGCGCGTCGCGGACGGTGCCGTTCGTCTCCAAGGCCACGGCGGTGCCGCTGGCCAAGGCGGCGGCCCGGATCATGCTCGGTGCCACCATCGCCGCCTTGCGCGCCGAGGGGATGCTGCCGGCCACCGGCGACGGCGGCACGCTGCCGCCGGACGCGCCGATCGCGGTCAAGGAGGCGGTGCTGCCGTTCAAGCGGTTCCGTACCCGGGCCGGGCACGGCGTCGACTCGTTGCTCGGCCCGGAGATGAAGTCCACCGGCGAGGTGATGGGTATCGACCCGGCGTACGGCAGCGCCTTCGCCAAGTCCCAGGCGGCGGCGTACGGATCGTTGCCGACCAGCGGGAAGATCTTCGTGTCGGTGGCGAACCGGGACAAGCGTTCGATGATCTTCCCGGTGAAGCGGCTGGCCGACCTCGGGTTCGACATCGTGGCCACCGCCGGCACCGCCGAGGTGCTGCGCCGCCACGGCATCACCTGCGAGTTGGCCCGCAAACACTGGGAGGAGACCGGCGACGGCCAGCCGGACGCGGTGTCGCTGATCGCCTCCGGCGACGTCGCGTTGGTGATCAACACGCCGCAGGGCTCCGGCGCGAGTGCCCGGTCCGACGGCTACGAGATCCGCAGCGCGGCGGTCAGCGCCGACATCCCGTGCGTCACCACCGTTCCCGGGGTCGCCGCTGCGGTGATGGGCATCGAAGCCTTGATCAACGGCGAGATGGCGGTCCGTCCGCTGCAACAGTTGCACGCCGCGCTACGACCGGACCTGTCCTACGCCACGGCCGTGCCGCCCACGGCCGTGCCGCCCACCGCCGCGCCCGGCGGCGGGTTCAGCGACGGGTCCGGTACGGAGCCCGGCACCGCGTCGTCGGACTCGGCGAGCCAGCGGACCGGCCGGTGAGCGGCTCCGGCGGCTACCGGCTGGCCCGCGCGGCGCTGTTTCGCCTCGGTGGCGGGGACGCCGAGACCGCCCACGAGTGGACGCTGCGCCGGCTGGCCGCCCTGTCCCGCCGGCCGGTCGCCCTGGCGGCGCTCCGGGCCCGGTACGCGGTCGCCGCACCGCGTACCGTCTTCGGGGTCGATTTCCCCAACCCGGTCGGGCTGGCCGCCGGGATGGACAAGGACGGCCTGGCGCTGCCGGCCTGGCCGGCGCTCGGCTTCGGCTTCGTCGAGGTCGGCACCGTCACCGCCCACCCACAGCCGGGCAACCCCCGGCCCCGGTTGTTCCGGCTGCCGGCCAGCGAGGCGGTGATCAACCGGATGGGGTTCAACAACGCCGGGGCGGAGGCGCTCGCCGAGCGGCTCGCCGTACTCGGTCGGCTGGAGGATCGCGCCGGATTCGGGCGTTCCCACCCGGCGTACGCGGACCGGCCGGTGCCGCTGGGCATCTCGCTGGGCAAGTCGAAGGTCGTTCCGCTGGCCGAGGCGGTCGACGATTACGTGGCGGCCTACAAGGCGCTCAGCGGGTACGGCCAGTACTTCGCGATCAACATCTCGTCGCCGAACACGCCCGGCCTGCGTCAGTTGCAGGACCGGGAGCACCTCGACACGTTGCTGGCGACCCTGGTCGGCGAGCGGCCGATCCTGGTCAAGATCGCGCCGGACCTGTCCGACTCGGCCATCGCCGAACTGCTGGAGGTCTGTCTGGCCCGGGGCGCGGCCGGGGTGATCGCCACCAACACGACGCTGTCGCGTACCGGCCTGGTCGGTGCCGACGCCGGACGGGCCGGGGAAGCCGGTGGGCTGTCCGGCCGACCGTTGACCGACCGCGCCCGTGCGGTGGTCTCCTTCGTCCACCGGCAGACCGGCGGCTCGCTGCCGATGATCGGGGTGGGCGGCATCCTGGATCCCGACGACGCGGCCCGGATGTTCGACGCCGGGGCCAGCCTGGTCCAGCTGTACACCGGCTTCATCTATCGCGGTCCCGGGCTGACCCGGGCTATCGCCCGGCACGCCCGTACCCGATGAGCCGGTCGGGACCTGCCACCAGCGGGCCGGGACCTGCCGGAAGCCGGTCGGGACCTGCCGGTCCGCCGGTGGCGACCCGGGCGGACGCCGCCGATCTGTTGGCGTTGGATCGCCGGCACGTGTGGCATCCGTACGCGGCGCTGCCGCCGGCCGACCCGCCGTACCTGGTGGACAGCGCGTCCGGGGTACGGCTCCGGCTGGCCGACGGGCGTGACCTGATCGACGGCATGTCGTCCTGGTGGGCGGCGGTCCACGGCTACCGGCACCCGGTACTCGACGCCGCCGTCACCGATCAGTTGGGCCGGATGGCACACGTCATGTTCGGCGGCCTGACCCACGAGCCGGCGGTCCGGTTGGCCCGGACCCTGGTCGAGATCACCCCGCCCGGCCTGGAGCACGTCTTCCTCTGCGATTCCGGCTCGGTCAGCGTCGAGGTCGCGGTCAAGATGTGCCTGCAGTACCACCTCGGTCGGGGCCGGCCGGGCAAACGCCGGTTGGCCACCTGGCGGGGCGGCTATCACGGCGACACGTTCCATCCGATGAGCGTGTGTGACCCGGAGGGCGGTATGCACCACTTGTGGCGGGGGGTGTTGCCGGCCCAGGTGTTCGTACCGGCCCCGCCGGGTGGTGTCGACACCCCACCGGACGAGCGCTACCTCGCCGCGCTGGTGGCGGGGATCGCCCGCGACGCCGACGAGATCGCCGCGGTGATCGTCGAGCCGGTGGTGCAGGGCGCGGGCGGCATGCGGTTCCACCATCCCGCCTACCTGCGGGCGCTGCGGGAGGTGACCACCGCGCACGACATCCTGTTGATCTTCGACGAGATCGCCACCGGTTTCGGCCGGACCGGTGCGTTCTTCGCCGCCGAGCACGCCGGGGTCACTCCGGACGTGCTCTGCGTCGGCAAGGCGCTGACCGGTGGCTACCTGTCGCTGGCCGCCGCCCTGTGTACGCCCGGGGTGGCCGCTGGCATCGGCGCCGGGGGCGTCCTGGCGCACGGTCCGACCTTCATGGGCAATCCGCTGGCGTGTGCCGTCGCCAACGCCTCCATCGGGCTGCTGCGCGCGTCGGTGGTCGGGGACGGGCCGGCCGACGACCCGCCGTCGTGGGCGGTGGCGGTCCGCCGGATCGAGCACGGCCTGCGCGTCGGGCTGGCACCGTTGGCGGGACAGGCCGGGGTGCGGGACGTACGGGTCCTCGGCGCGATCGGAGTGGTCCAACTCGACCGGCCGGTCGACCTGCGGGCGGCGACGGCCGCCGCGGTCGACGCCGGGGTCTGGCTGCGGCCGTTCCGGGATCTGATCTACACCATGCCGCCGTACGTGGCGGACGACGACGACGTGGCGCGGATCACCCGCGCGATGGCGGCGGCGGTCGCCGCCGGGACTTCCTGAGCACTCTCCACCTTCCGCCGGGTGGAGACGCCGGCCGCCAGGTGGAGACGCTGGGAGGCCGCCGACAGTGACCGCCGCCACGGTGGGATGGAAGGAGAGTCGAATGGAGACCTTTGGGCAGCGGCTGCATCGGGCGGTGACCGACCGAGGGCCGCTCTGCGTGGGGATCGACCCCCACCCCGAGTTGCTGACGGGGTGGGGGCTCGCCGACGACGTCGCGGGGCTGTCCCGGTTCGCCGGGACCGTGGTCGAGGCACTGGGCGACACGGTCGCGGTCGCCAAGCCGCAGTCGGCGTTCTTCGAACGTTTCGGCTCGGCGGGCATTGCCGTCCTTGAGTCAACTATCCGACAGTTGCGCGAGGCCGGGGTGCTCGTCGTGCTCGACGCCAAGCGCGGAGATATCGGCTCGACGGCTGCCGCGTACGCCGCCGCGTACCTCGATCCGGCGAGCCCGCTCGCCGCCGACGCGGTCACGGCCAGCCCCTATCTCGGCGTCGGTGCGCTCGCTCCAATGTTCGAGATGGCCGACAAACACGGCGCGGGGGTCCTCGTGTTGGCGCTCACCTCCAATCCGGAAGGTCGCCTCGTCCAACACGCCCGAGTGCCCGATGGGCGCACTGTCGCGCAGACGGTGATCGATGAGATTTCGCAGCTCAACACGGGTGCGGAGCCGATTGGGAGTTTGGGTCTGGTGGTCGGTGCGACGGTCGGACCGACCGGACACGAACTGTCGTACGTCAATGGCCCGCTGCTTGCGCCAGGGCTCGGGGCGCAGGGTGGGCGGCCCGAGGACCTGCGCGCGGTGTTTGGGCAAGCCCTTGCCTGGGTGCTCCCGTCGTACTCCCGAGAGATCCTGCGCAGCGGGCCGGATCCGTCCGCGCTGCGCGTCTCAGCCGAACAGACGCTTGCTAAGTGTCGGGCCGTGCTCGGGGCCGGGTTTTGAGTGAGCGGTCCATCACCCGGAGGTGATCGCCGTCGGCCCACGTTGCCGAAAACGTCGCTGACCGCTAGTTTTCCCGGCGCTGGGAACCACATGCCCCTTTGGTTCCCGGCCACACCACGTTTCAGATGCGGCGGTGCGATCCGCCCGTCGCGATAGGGACCTGAGGAGAACTGGTGCCGCTCCCGTCACTGACCCCCGAACAGCGCGCAGCCGCGCTGGAGAAGGCCGCGGAGATCCGTAAGGCCCGTGCTGAGTTGAAGGAGCAGCTCAAGCAGGGCAAGACCACCCTCGCCGCCGTGCTCGACCGGGCGGAGTCCGACGACGTTGTCGGCAAACTGAAGGTTTCCGCCGTGCTCCAGGCGATGCCAGGGATCGGCAAGATCCGGGCTACCCAGATCATGGAGAAGCTCAAGATCGCCGACAGCCGTCGCCTTCGTGGCCTCGGCGACCAGCAGCGCAAGGCGCTGCTCGGGGAGTTCGCCGCGAACTGATTCGCGGCAAGGTGTAGAAACAAGCAGTGACCATGTATGACGACGCGCGCCCGGCAGCTCGGCTCACCGTCCTGTCCGGCCCCTCCGGGGTCGGCAAGGACAGCGTGATCGAGCTGATCCGGGCGCGCTCGCCCTGGATCTGGCTGTCCGTCTCGGTGACCACCCGCCCGATGCGGGACTACGAGATCGACGGCGTTCACTACTACTTCGTCGACCGGACCGAGTTCGAGCGGATGGCCGCCAACGGCGAACTGCTCGAGTGGGCCGAGTTCGCCGGCAACCTGTACGGCACGCCGCGCTCGGCTGTCACCGAACGGCTGCGCCGGGGCGAGCCCGTCCTGCTCAAGATCGACCTGCAGGGTGCGCGTCAGGTCCGGGCCGCGATGCCGGAGGCCCAATTGGTCTTCCTCGCCCCGCCCAGCGTCGAGGAGCTCAAACGGCGGCTCGTCGGGCGGGGGACCGACGACGAGGAGACGATCCGCCGCCGGTTGGAGCACGCGGACGACGAGCTCGCCGCCGAACACGAGTTCGACGTGACAGTTGTCAACGACCAGGTCGAGCGGGCCGCAGCTGAGCTGGTAGGATTGCTCGGTTCATCGTTATTGACGCCCGCGCGTCCACAACGCACCGCCTGAGACGCACACATCGCCTGAGACGCACACACCGCCTGAGGCGCACACACCGCCTGAGGCGGGACGTCGCCCGAGACAACGCGCCGCTCGGCGCGACCCGGCGCGGCGACACACCGAGTCCGACCCGACGACACAGAGGTTGCATCCCGTGGGATCCATCGCCAGCCCGGAAGGCATCACCAACCCGCCGATCGACGAGTTGCTGGAGAAGACCTCGTCGAAATACGCGCTGGTGATCTTCGCCGCCAAGCGCGCCCGTCAGGTCAACGCCTACTACAGCCAGCTCGGCGAAGGGCTCCTGGAGTACGTCGGGCCGCTGGTCGAGACCACTCCGCAGGAAAAACCGCTGTCGATCGCCATGCGGGAGATCAACGCCGGGCTGCTCACCGCCGAGCCCACCGACCAGCCCTGAGTGTCGACCGGTCCGACGTCGACGCGCACCCGCCCCGGGTGATCCTCGGCGTCGGTGGTGGTGTCGCCGCGTACAAGTCGTGCGAGCTGCTGCGCCTGTTGACCGAGTCCGGCCACCAGGTGCGCGTGATCCCCACCGCTGCGGCGCTCCGGTTCGTCGGCGCGCCGACCTGGTCGGCGCTGTCCGGGCAGCCGGTCGCCACCGACGTCTGGACCGATGTCCACGAGGTGCCACACGTCCGTCTCGGCCAGCGGGCCGACCTGGTCGTGGTGGCCCCGGCCACTGCGGACCTGCTCGCCCGCGCTGCCCACGGGCTCGCCGACGACCTGCTGACCAACACCCTACTCACGGCCCGCTGTCCGGTGGTCTTCGCTCCGGCGATGCACACCGAGATGTGGGAGCACCCGGCCACCAGGGACAACGTCGCGCTGCTCCGCGGCCGGGGCGCCCTGGTGATCGAGCCGGCCGTGGGCCGGCTCACCGGTGCGGACTCGGGCAAGGGCCGGCTGCCGGATCCGGCCGAGATCTTCGCCGTACTGCGTCGGGTCCTGACCCGAGGCGGTCCGACGGCCGCCGATCTGGCCGGCCGTCGGGTGGTGGTCACCGCCGGTGGCACCCGCGAGCCCCTCGACCCGGTGCGGTTTCTCGGCAACCGGTCGTCCGGCAAGCAGGGCTACGCCTTCGCGCGGACCGCCGTCGCCCGGGGGGCGCGGGTGACCCTGGTGTCGGCCAACGTGAGCCTGCCCGATCCGGCCGGCGTGGAGCTGGTCCGGGTCGGCACCACGGACCAGCTGCGCCGGGCCACCCTGGCCGCCGCCGGCGAGGCCGACGCGGTGGTGATGGCGGCGGCTCCGGCCGACTTCCGGCCGGCGAGCTACGCCTCCGACAAGATCAAGAAATCCGCGTCGGGTGAGCCCCCGGTGCTGGAACTGGTCACCAACCCGGACATCGCGGCCGAACTGGGTGCGACCAAGCCGCCTGGCCAGGTTCTGGTCGCCTTCGCCGCGGAGACCGGGGACCTGCTGTCCAACGCCCGAGCCAAACTGATCGGCAAGCGCGCCGATCTGATCGTCGCCAACCAGGTCGGAGTGGAGCGGGTCTTCGGCGCGGACGCCAATTCGGCGACCGTTCTCGGTGCCGACGGTTCCGTCACCGTTCTCGACGAACGCAGCAAGGAACAGTTGGCCGACGACGTCTGGGACCTGGTGCTCGACCGGCTGCCCGGACCGGCCTGAATCCCGGCGCCGGGCTTGCCCTCGTTCACCCGGGCTTGTCGGACCGTGACGTCCGCCAGCTTGCTCGGCTGGGCGCCATGGCCCGGACTTGGTGACTAGACTGCCGTGAACCGTTGACAACTGATCCAAGGAGTACCGTGGCACGCCGCCTTTTCACCTCCGAGTCGGTCACGGAGGGCCACCCGGACAAGATCGCTGACCAGATCAGCGACGGGATTCTCGACGCGCTCCTGGCGCAGGACCCCCGGTCCCGGGTCGCCGTCGAGACGTTGATCACCACCGGACAGGTGCACGTCGCCGGTGAGGTCACCACCCAGGCCTACGCCGACATCCCGGCGATCGTCCGCGAGACCATCCTGGGCATCGGCTATGACTCCTCGAAGAAGGGGTTCGACGGCGCGTCGTGCGGGGTCAGCGTGTCGATCGGCGCCCAGTCGCCGGACATCGCCCAAGGCGTCGACACGGCGATCGAGTTGCGGGTGGGCGAGGCCGCCGACGCCGCCCTCGACGCGCAGGGCGCCGGTGACCAGGGCATGATGTTCGGCTTCGCCTGCTCGGAGACGCCGGAGCTGATGCCGTTGCCGATCGCGCTGGCGCATCGGCTGTCCCGGCGGCTGTCCGCCGCGCGTAAGGACGGCACGATCCCCTACCTGCGGCCCGACGGCAAGACCCAGGTGACCATCGAGTACGACGGCCTCCGCCCGGTACGGCTGGACACCGTGGTGGTCTCCAGCCAGCACGCGGCGGACATCTCGTTGGAGTCGTTGCTGACGCCGGACGTGCGCGAGCACGTGATCACACCGGAGTTGGAAGGTCTCGGGTTGGAGACCGACGGATACCGGTTGCTGGTCAACCCGACCGGCCGGTTCGAGATCGGTGGGCCGATGGGTGACGCCGGTCTGACCGGTCGAAAGATCATCGTGGACACCTACGGAGGCTATGCCCGGCACGGCGGTGGGGCGTTCTCCGGCAAAGATCCGTCCAAGGTGGACCGTTCGGCGGCGTACGCGATGCGGTGGGTCGCCAAGAACGTCGTCGCCGCCGGGCTCGCCGAACGCTGCGAGACGCAGGTGGCGTACGCGATCGGCAAGGCCCACCCGGTGAGCCTGTTCGTGGAGACCTTCGGCACCGAGAACGTTCCGGTGGACCGGATCGAAAAGGCGATCGGCGACGTCTTCGACCTCCGGCCGGCGGCGATCATCCGGGATCTCGACCTGCTGCGGCCGATCTACCGGCCGACCGCCGCCTACGGTCACTTCGGTCGGGAGCTGCCGGAGTTCAGCTGGGAGAACACCGGTCGGGCCGCCGAGCTGAAGTCCGCGGCCGGAGCCTGACCCGCCCCGGTCGCGCGGTGCCCGGACCCTGCGGGGTCCGGTGCTCCGAGCCCCTTTGTGTCGCCTGTCCGCCGGTGGGGGTGGCAGGTCGCGCACGCTGGAGGAGACAGGCAGGATGGCGCGGTGAGTACCCGCGCGAAAGGCGACCGGCGACCGGCGGCCCAGCTGCCGGTCGCCCGGATCTGCGTCGACGTGCCGTTGCCGCATCTGGACCGCGCCTTCGACTACCTGGTACCGGAGGAACTCGACGCCGGTGTGCGGCCCGGTACCCGGGTGCGGGTGCGGTTCGCCGGCCAGTTGGTCGGCGGCTGGGTGTTGGACCGGGCGGAGGCCTCGACGCACGACGGAAAGCTCACCTTCCTCGACCGGCTGGTCTCCCCGGAACCCGTCCTCACCCCGGAGGTGGCCCGGCTCGCCCGCGCGGTCGCGGACCGGTACGCCGGACACCTCGCCGACGTGCTCAGACTCGCTGTTCCTCCGCGTCACGCCCGGGTCGAGCAGGAAGCGGCACCGCAGGTGGAGGCACCGCCGGCCGCCGCCACCCCGCCGGACGGCCGCCGCGCGGCGGCCGTCGCGCCTCCGCCGGACCGCCCACCCGCGCCGGATCCGCACGGCTGGACGGCCTACCCCGCCGGGGCCGCCTACCTGCGGGCGCTCGCTGCCGGCCGCCCGGCCCGGGCGGTCTGGACACCACTGCCGGGCGAAGACTGGGCGACCCGCTACGCGGAGGCGATCGCCGCGACCGTCGTGGGCGGGCGGGGCGCCGTCGCCGTGGTGCCGGACGGCCGTGACCTGGACCGCCTCGACCAAGCCCTGCGGCGCTCGCTCGGCCCCGGACGGCACGCCGTCCTGTCGGCCGCCCTGGGACCGGCCCGACGGTACCGGGCGTTCCTCGCCGGCAGCCGGGGTCGGGTGCCGGTGGTGATCGGCACCCGGGCGGCGATGTTCGCTCCCGTACCCGAGCTGGGCCTGGTGGCCATCTGGGACGACGGCGACGACGTGCACGCCGAGCCACGCGCGCCGTACCCGCACGCCCGGGAGGTGCTGCTCACCCGCGCACAACTCGGCGACGCCGCAGCGCTGCTCGGCGGCTACGCCCGATCCGGGGAGTCCCAGCAACTCGTCGAGACGGGATGGGCGCACGACATCGTCGCCGGCCGAGCCGAGATCCGCCGCCGCGCGCCACGGGTCAGCCCGACCGGTGACGATCCGGACCTGGCCCGTGACGCTGCCGCGTCCACCGCCCGACTGCCCAGCCTCGCCTACACCGCCGCCCGCAGCGCGCTGCAGGCCGGCACGCCGGTGCTGGTGCAGGTGCCCCGACGCGGCTATCTGCCCGCCGTGTCCTGCGCGGACTGCCGTACCCCGGTCCGCTGCGCGCACTGCGCCGGGCCGTTGGCGCTGCGGTCGGCCACCGCGACCCCCAGCTGTCGCTGGTGCGGCCGGCCCGCCGCCGGATACGCCTGTCCGCACTGCCAGGGGCGGCGGCTGCGCGCCGCGGTCACCGGTGCCCGGCGTACCGCCGAGGAACTCGGCCGGGCCTTTCCCGACGTCCCGGTGCGGACCTCGGGCCGCGACGAGGTCCTGACCGAGGTGACCGGGGAGGCCGCGGTGGTGGTCGCGACCCCGGGTGCCGAGCCGGCCGCCGCCGGCGGATACGGCGCGGTCCTTCTGCTGGACACCTGGGCGTTGCTGACCCGCGCCGACCTGCGGGCCGGTGAGGAGGCGCTGCGGCGCTGGCTGTCGGCCGCCGCGCTGGCCCGGCCGGCGGCCGACGGTGGCCGGGTGGTGGTGGTCGCCGACGGTGGGCTCGCACCGGTGCAGGCGCTGCTGCGCTGGGATCCGGCCTGGTACGCGGCTCGTGAGTTGGCCGACCGGCGGGAACTCGGCTTCCCGCCGGTGGCCCGGATGGCCAGTCTGACCGGCACCGCCGAAGCGGTCGCCGAACTGTTGGCCGCCGTCCGTCTGCCGACGGACGCCGAACTGCTCGGCCCGGTACCCGTCGGCGACGACCAGGAGCGGATGCTGATCCGGGTACGCCGGTCGCAGGCCGCCGAACTGGCCCGCGAACTCCGCGCGGCGGCCGGCGCCCGCGCGCTCCGCAAGACCGGTCAGCCGGTACGGATCCAGGTCGACCCGCTCGATCTGCTGTGATGGTGACGGTGCGGCCCTTAGCACGCGTACGACGCGACGGGTGAGCACGGCGACTGGCGCCATCGCCGTCGGGCATCCGTAGACTGGACCCACAATTACCCACGACAAGGAGCCACCCCGCGTGACCGTCCAGCCCATTCGACTCTTCGGCGACCCGGTGTTGCGTACCCCGGCCGAAGCCGTGGTCGACTTCGACGCCGAGCTGCGCGGGCTCGTCGCCGATCTCACCGACACGATGGTCGACCAGAACGGTGCCGGTCTCGCCGCGCCGCAACTCGGCGTCGGACTGCGGGTGTTCGCCTTCCACGTCGACGACACCCTGGGCCATCTGGTCAATCCGGTGCTCGAGTTCCCCGACGAGGAGGAACAGGACGGCCCGGAGGGGTGTCTGTCGATCCCCGGGCTCTACTTCGACACCAAGCGTCGGCTCAACGTGGTCGCCAAGGGCTTCAACGAGTACGGCGATCCGATGCAGATCGTCGGCACCGACCTGATGGCCCGCTGTGTGCAGCACGAGACCGACCACCTCGACGGCGTGTTGTTCCTGGACCGGCTCGACCCCGCCACCCGTAAAGAAGCGATGAAGGCGATCCGCGAAGCCGACTGGTACGACCAGGCCGCGCCGCCGACGATCAAGGTGAGCCCGCACCGCAGTCGCACCGGCCTGTTCCGCGCCGGACCGACCGCCAATCCGTTCGGTCTGGGCGGGTGAGCCGGATGCGGCTGGTTTTCGCCGGCACCCCAGAGGTGGCCGTGCCGGCGCTGGACGCGATCGCCGACTCCGGGCACGAGCTGGTCGCGGTGGTGACCCGTCCGGACGCGCCGGCGGGGCGAGGCCGCCGGCTGGTGCGTTCGCCCGCCGGTGCCTGGGCAGACGAGCGGGGCATCGAGGTCCTCACCCCGGCCCGTCCCCGGGATCCGGAGTTCCTCGACCGGTTGACCGAGCTGGCCCCGGACTGCGTACCGGTGGTCGCCTATGGCGCGCTGGTTCCGCCTACGGCCCTGACGATTCCGGCCCACGGCTGGATCAATCTGCACTTCTCGCTGCTTCCGGCCTGGCGGGGGGCGGCCCCCGTGCAACACGCGGTGTTGCACGGCGACGAGGTCACCGGCGCGAGCGTCTTCCAGCTGGAGGCGGGCCTGGACACCGGCCCGGTGTACGGCACCGTGACCGACGAGATCGCGTCGACCGACACCGCCGGGGATCTGCTGGGACGCCTCGCCCCGAGCGGGGCGCGGTTGTTGGTGGCGGTGCTCGACGGGATCGCCGCCGGTAGCGCCCGAGCGGTGCCGCAACCGGCGGACGGAGTCACCCTGGCGCCGAAGCTGACCGTCGACGACGCCCAGGTGCGATGGACGGATCCGGCGTTCGCGGTCGACCGACGGGTGCGCGCTTGCACGCCCGCGCCGGGCGCGTGGACGACGTTGCGCGACGAACGGGTCAAGCTTGGTCCGGTCCGGCCGGTGCCGGACGGCCCGGACCTCAAGCCGGGGGAGCTGTCGGTGCAGCGTAACCACCTGCTGGTCGGTACGGCCACCGTGCCGGTCGCGCTCGGCGAGGTCCGCGCGGCGGGCAAGAAGGCGATGCCGGCTGCCGACTGGGCGCGGGGCGCCCGCCTCACCACCGGTGAGTTCTTCGGGTGAGCGCGAGGAGTGAGGGAGCGCAGCGAGTGAGCCTGCCGACGGGTCAGGGTTCGCGGGGGGACCAGCGCGGGGATCGTGGTGGTCGGGGCGGCCGCGCCGATCGGCCGAGCCAGGTCCGCCGCCGGCGGATCGATCCGGCGCGGGACGCGGCGTACGAGGCGATCGCGGCGGTGCACCGTGACGACGCGTACGCGAATCTGGTGTTGCCGGCGATCCTTCGGGAGCGGGACCTGCACGGGCGTGACGCCGCTTTCGCCACCGAGCTGACCTATGGCACATTGCGGCTGCTCGGCACCCTGGATCTGATCATCGCGCGGGCGGCCGGGCGGCCGGTGGACCGGATCGATCCGCCGGCCCGCGACGCGTTGCGGCTCGGTGCCTACCAGCTGCTCCACACCCGGGTACCGCCGCATGCCGCCGTGTCGGCCACTGTCGACCTGGTGCACAACGTGGCCTCGGGCGCGGTCGGCTTCGCCAACGCGGTGCTGCGTGAGATCGCCGATCGTGATCTGGACACCTGGGTGGCCGAGCTCGCTCCGGACGCGCAGGCCGATCCGATCGGCAACCTGGCGGTGACGTACCACCATCCGACGTGGATCGTCCGGGCGTTCGCCGAGGCGCTGGGCGACGATCTGGAGGAGACCGCCCGGATGTTGATCGAGGACAACGAGCGTCCGCCGGTGCACCTGTGCGCCCGGCCTGGTCGCGCCGACGCGGTGGATCTCGCCGACGAGGTCGGCGGGGCACCGGGAGCCTTTTCCCCGTACGCGGTCTATCTGTCCGGCGGGGCGCCGGGTGACCTGCCGGCGGTCCGGCACGGTCGGGCCCATGTGCAGGACGAGGGGTCCCAGCTGGTCGCCGCCGCTCTGGCCGAGGCGGAACTGGTCGGCGGCACCGATACCCGGTGGCTGGATCTGTGCGCCGGGCCGGGCGGCAAGGCGGCGCTACTCGGTGGTCTGGCCGCCGGGCGGGGTGCCGGGGTCACCGCGATCGAGGTCGCCGAGCATCGGGCCCGGCTGGTGGAACAGGCTGTCCGGGGGCTGCCGGTGACGGTGCAGGTCAGCGACGGCCGGCGGGTCGGCGCGAACCAGGACGTCCCGGAGTCGTCGTTCGACCGGGTGCTGGTTGACGCACCGTGCACCGGGCTGGGTTCGCTGCGTCGCCGTCCCGAGTCGCGGTGGCGGCGTCAGCCGTCGGATCTGCCGCCGTTGACCCGGCTGCAGCGGGAACTGCTCGTCGCCGGGCTGCGGGCGGTGCGTCCCGGTGGCGTGGTGGCGTACGTGACGTGTTCGCCGCACCGGGTGGAAACCCATGTGTCGGTGACCGAAGCCGCCCGTCGGTGCGGCGTTCCGGTCGACTTCGTCGACGCCCGCCCGTTGCTGCCGGCCGGGATGCCGGGTTTGGGCAGCGGCCCGTCGGTGCAGTTGTGGCCGCATCGGCACGGTACGGACGCGATGTTCCTGTCACTGCTGCGGCGTTCCGGCTAGCGGCAGCCGCCGTGCGCGGCTCAGCGGCAGCCACCGGTACCCGTTCAGCGGCAGCCGCCGGTACCGGTTGGGCTGGTGCGCGCGCGTGGTCGGTCAGCCGAACCGGATGGGCAGGAAGGCCGTGCCGCCGTTGCGGGCGGTGCCGACCAGCGGCGGGTCCTCACGCCACAGCAGGCACCGGACGGTCTTGTTGCCTTCGTCCCACTCGTCGCGGAACGGATAGTCGTAGATGGTGCCGAACCGGAATCGCAGGTCGCCGTCGACGGGTAGCCGCGCGAACCCGGCGACCACAGCCCGGCAGCGTTCGTGGACCCGGACCGAGTTGTCGGCGAAGTAGTCGTAGGAGAGCGCGTCCTCGACGTACAGCCCGGCGAATTCGCTCTGGTGCGGCTGGGAGCAGGCGACCGGCCGGAGGTTGCCGATGCCGTCGTCGGTCACCGACTCGGGTTGGAAGCAACCCCAGCGCAGCGGGCCGTCGGGACCGAGCGCTCCGGCCAGGCTGGAGGTACGGGAGACGAACGTGCGATCCGCCATGCTGGTCATTTCGCCGACGTCGCAGCGGTACCACCGGGCACCCCCGGCCCAGGCCGGTGCCGACGGCAGGACGATCTGCAAACGGACCCGGCCGGCCTGCCAGTAATCGCCGAGGAATCCCTTGACCCGCTGGTCGCACACGCCACGGGCGGCGGTGCGCTCGGGCGAGCCGGGTCGGGGCGCGGTGTCGCCGGCGGCGTGCACGCCGGCGAAGGTGCCGACGAAGACCGTTTCCACCAGGTGCGGCCGGCCACAGTCGACGGGGTCATAGTCGGCGCGGGACCCGACGTCGCCGGACTCGGTGTGGCAGAAGCCGACGTCCGGTACGAAGGATGTCACGGTGTCGATCGCCGGCCAGTCGTTGGTGAGGTCGCCGTCGCCGAACCGCGCCGGTCCGGTGCATCCGGCGGTCGTCGACAGGATCGTGGCTGTCAGCACCGCACCGAACCATCGTCGCCGCATCGCCGTACGCCTCCCCGAGCCGGGTGACCGTAGGAGCACAAGAGTACGGCATCGGGTCCAATCCGGCCGCGACGCGAGGGTGCGTCTGTCGTGATGCGACGGTGCTGGTGTCGGCGCGGGGCCGGTCCGTCCAACTGGACGAACCAGCCCCGCCCCGACGACGGCGATGCGGTCAGCTCGGCTGCGTGAAGGTGATGAGCTGCGGTCCGTTGGCGTTGATCGGTTCGGTGGTGGCGCTGGCGAAGTCGGTGCCACCGTGCCACCGGTGGACGCCACTACAGACACAGTGGATCTTCACTGGCTGCCGGGGCAGCACCAGCAGTTGTGCCTGGGTGGCGGAAGCGCCGAGCTCGGCGACACCGACCGGGTCCCTGGTGGCGGCGTTGTGGAAGACGATCCGACCGGGTCCCTGGGGTGGGTCGGGAATGTCCACCGTCACCTCAGTGCCGCGCTCGAGTTGGTAGTCGAACGGTACCGGCCCGTTGGCGTCGGTCGTGACGAGTTCGGCGCGGAGGCGGTTTCCGACGTGACCGCTCCACTGGTAGGGGTACCCGTCGGCCTTGAACAGCAGCGGCCACTGGTATGGGCCGAGCCAGTCGATGCTGAAGGTGCCGTCGTCGGCGACCAGCGAGTAGCGGGGGTCACGGGAGCCGTCCGGAATCGGGGCGACGATGCCGACCGTGGCGTGGCCCAGCGTCTCCTCGTCCGCGCCGAGGACCGATCCGCTGATCGTGGCGCGCGGGTCGAGCCGGATCGTCGGGCCGGGCTTGATCTCGTCGGCGGTGAAGGTGAACCATCGGGCGTTCTTCTGGGTGCCGGTCCCGCCCGTTTGGCTGACCCATTGTGCGCCGTACGGACTGCCGGAGTCCGGGAGGACGAAGAGGTTGTACGAGCCCGGTCCGGGTACGGTGACGTTGACTCGTCCCGCCGCATCGCTGCGGGTAGGACAAACGTTGGCGAAGCTGAATGTGAATACGCTGACGGCGAAGACGCAGATGTCCGAGACGGGTGCCCCGGTGGCGGCGTCGACGATCTGGGTGCGTACTCCCGGGCCGGTGAAGTCGGTGGTGGCGTACGCCTGTGGCGCGACGGTGGCTCCGGCCACGAGTGCGGTGGCCGCCGTGGCCCCGATGACGAGTCGTCGTTTCCGATCGCCGGACGAGGGCGGCTCGACGGCGCGGTGGGCGCCACCTTTGCCGCGTGTGGAAAATCGAATGATTCTCAAAGAGGTTGCCCCTTTCGCGTTTCGCTTGACAGATGCGTGCTAGATGAGTTTGTAGCACGGAAGTAACGTGGAGCCTGGTTGCGCTTGCCGTCGGCGTCGGTGTTTCGTTGTCGCGTTCGCTAATTTTCAATGTCCGGCGTCGATCATCGCCGTATGGACGGGTGGTAACGAGAAAACAATTAGCGTTCGAGTGGCCGGAGTGGATTCGCTCGGTCGGGCTTCTCGCCGCGGCGGGCCGCGACGTGACGATCCATACGCCGCGCGGCCGGCAGGATCGCCTCACACCCTCTCTGTGCTGGGAGAACAGGCGGCGGTCTCCGGTCAGGGCACCCTGCTGGACGCGTTGACCGCCGCCCAGACCTCGACGGTGGATACCCTGAAGTCCCAGTCGATTCCGGTCCAGGAGTAGCACGGTTGATCGCATACCTGCGGGCCGCGGGCACCAGCCTCGTGCTGGACGCTCGCGGCCCGTACCCGCCGGTGGTCCTGCACTGGGGTGCCGACCTGGGCGAGTTGGCCGCCGACGAGCTGGCGGCCGTCGCCGACGCGGCGACACCGGCCGTACCGCCCAGCGCCGTCGACCAGCCGCTGCGGCTGACCTTGCTGCCCACCCCGGGGCAGGGTTGGACCGGCCGGCCCGGCATCGCCGGACACTGGGCGGCTCCGGCGGGACATCGGGCGGCTCCAGCAGGACACCAGGCGGGTCCGGCGGGACCCGCCGGCGCGGCGCGACCGACCCGGCCCGTGGACGACGTGCGGCTGCGGGCGGTACGCCGTACCGGTGACCGGGGCGTGTGGGTCGAGTCGGCGATGGCCGACGGCCGTCTGCTGGTGGACACCGAGATCCAGCTCAGCCCCGAAGGTGTGCTGCGGGTACGCCACCACGTCCGCAACACCGCGCCCGACGACGATCTGCACCTCGCGTCGGTCGACGTGCTGATTCCGGTGCCGGACCGCGCCGACGAACTGCTCGACTTCACCGGCCTGTGGGCGCACGAGCGGCGTCCGCAACGCGCCCTGCTGCGGCACGGTGTCTGGAGTCGCGAGACCCGGCACGGCCGGCCCGGCCACGACGACCCGTACCTGCTGGTCGCCGGCACCCCCGGGTTCGGCTTCCGGACGGGTGAGGTGTGGGCGGCGCACCTGGCGTGGAGCGGCGACAAGCGGCTGTGGGCCGAGCGGCAGGCCACCGGGCAGAGCCTGCTCGGCGCAGGCGAACTACTCGCCCCCGGCGAGATCGTCCTGCCGTCCGACGCCACATACACCTCGCCGTGGACGGTCGCCGTGTGGTCGGACGCCGGCCTCGACGGCCTCTCCGCCCGACTGCACGGGTGGCTACGGTCCCGCCGGCCGGCGCGTCGCCCCCGACCGGTGGTGCTCAACACCTGGGAGGCGGTCTACTTCGACCACGACCTCGACCGGCTGACCCAGCTGGTCGACGCCGCCGCCAGCGTCGGCGTCGAACGTTTCGTACTGGACGACGGCTGGTTCACCGGCCGGACCGACGACCGGCGAGCGCTCGGCGACTGGTACGTCGACCCACGGCGCTGGCCAGACGGGCTGCACCCGCTGATCGAGCGGGTGCGTGCCGGCGGCATGGACTTCGGGCTCTGGGTGGAACCGGAGATGATCAGCCCCGACTCCGACCTGGCCAGGGCCCACCCCGACTGGCTGCTCGGCACCGTACACACGCCGACCTGGCGGCACCAACGCGTCCTCGACCTGGCCCGGCCGGCCGCGTACGACCATGTGCTGCGGCGGCTGAACGCGCTGCTGGACACGTACCCGATCGCGTACCTCAAATGGGACCACAACCGCGACCTGCTCGCCGCCGGTGGCGCGCACCGGCAGACGACGGCGCTGTACCGGCTGCTCACCGAGCTGCGCGGCGCGTTCCCGGCGGTGGAGATCGAAAGCTGCGCGTCCGGGGGCGCCCGGATCGATCTCGGCATCGCCGACCTGGTCGACCGGTTCTGGACCTCGGACACCAACGATCCACTGGATCGGCAACGGATCATGCGCTGGACCAGCGTACTGATGCCGTTGGAGTACCTCGGCGGTCATCTCGGCGCGGACACCGCGCACATCACCGGCCGCGCCACCGATCTCGGCTTCCGGCTGGCGACCGCGTTGTTCGGCCACGCCGGCATCGAATGGGACCTCACCGCCGCGACCGGGGAACAACGCGGGTACGTGGCGGACTGGGTCGCCGCGTACAAACGGCTCCGTCCGCTGCTGCACACCGGCACCTTGGTCCGCGCGGACAGCCCCGACCCCGGGTGCCAGGTGTACGGCGTGGTCGACGCCGACCGCTCCACCGGCCTGTACGCGCTGGTCGCGCTGGCCGCCCCGGACACCGCCGTGCCGGTGCCGCTGCGCCTGGTCGGACTCGACCCGCTGCGCCGGTACGCCGTACGTCCGCTGCTGATCGGACCGCAGCCCCGGACGATGCAGGTCGCGCCGCCGGCCTGGCTGCGGGGCGGCGGGGTGACTCTGTCGGGTGGGCTACTCGCCGAGGTGGGTCTGCCGGCGCCGCTGCTCACCCCGCAGCAGGCCGCCCTGTTCACCGTCGACGCCGTGGACTGAGGCGTCACTCCTGTCGCGCGGCGCGGCGTCACTCCTCTCGCGCGGCGCGACACGGCCTGGCGTCTGTCCGCGCATCGGTCGTCGGCGGCGTCCCCGTCCCTGGGGCGTCACCGCCAGCGGTGCGTCGTGCGGTCATCTGGTAACGGTTGTGTGACGCGCGGTGAGCGAAGGTCGGGTCATGACATGCCCCGGCCCCGGCGCCCTCCGCCAGACCGTGGCCGTCGACCGACCAGACAGCTCACCGATCGCCGAGCAGGCAGGCCACCGAGCCCAGCCAGCCTCGGGTCGTGCCGGCCGCCCAAGGGAGTTCAGATGATCAGGACAATGCTCCGGATCCGCGCTCGCCGGGGATTCGACCCAATGGTGCAAGCGCAGTGGCGGGCGGTCGTGGACCAGATCGCGGCCTCGTCCGGCAACCTGACCCGGTCGCTGCTCGGCGACGCCAACGATCCGCGCACCCTCGTCGTCGTCACCGAATGGGCCGACGACGCCGCGCTGCGCGAATACGTCGCCGGCCCGGTCGCCGCGCGGTTCGCCGACGCCCTCGCGGACATGACTGAGCCGCCGACACCGGACAGCTACCGGGTGATGCGCGAGACCACCGGACAACGCGCGGCGGCCGATCCGGCGGTCCGGCAGAGACAGACCTACGTGGACGTGGAGATCACCGTACCGGCCGACCGGGTCACCGAGTTCCAAGAAGGACACGCCGAGGTGGTCCGCCGGATGGCTGACGTGCCCGGATATCTGGCCGAGGAGCTGTTGCGGGAACCCGGCTCCACCATTCACCACATTTTCGCGCGATGGCGTAGCGAGGCGGAGTTCCGCCGCTGGATCGACGACCCGGACCACGAGCGGGCCGAGGCGGGACCGATCGCGCCGTTCCTCGTCGGGATCCGCCCCCGGCTGTTCGAGGCGCTGCCGCCGGCCGCGCCCGAGGAGACGACGTCCGGCGCGGCGGCCGGCACCTCCGGCGCGGCGGCCGGCGCAGCAGGTCAGCGAGGGCGGCAGGGCGCCGCGACGGACACGACCGAGGTCCTGATCGTCGGCGCCGGGCCGACCGGGCTGACCGCCGCGATCGAACTGGCCCGCCGGGGCGTCGACTGCCAGGTGGTCGACAAGCTCACCACCCCGCCCGGACAGGCCGACAAGGCGATCGGGGTGCACTGCCGGACCATGGAGATCTGGGCGGACCAGGGCGTCGTCCGAGAGGCGATGAATGCCGGGATCTGGCTCACCGGGCAGATGGTGTTCGTCAACGGCCACGAGGTCAACCGGATGAGCTGGGAGCTGCCGGAACTGCCGTACGGGCACCTCGGCCTGCCGCAGTACGAAACCGAGCGGATCCTCACCGACCGGCTGGCCACCCTCGGCGTACGGCCCCGCCGCGGCGCCGAACTGGTGGGATTCACCAGTGACGACGACGGCGTGACCGCCACCCTCGCCCTCGCCGCCGGTGGCAGCCAGACCATCCGCGCGACGTACCTGCTCGGTGCCGACGGGGCGCACAGCAAGGTACGGGACCTCCTCGGCCTGACCTTCTCCGGTGGTTTGGGCCGCTTCCCGCAACTGTTCATGCTCGGCGACGTCGACGTCGACTGGGACATGCCCGACGGTCACCTGCTGCGGTTCATCCACGAAATCGACGGCCAACTCGACAACATGCTGGTCTGCGTACCGCTGCGGGGTGAATCGCGCTACCGGATCGCGACGATGGCACCGGCACGGTACTTCGCCGCCATCCGGGGCGAGAACGCCCCGCCGGGGTTCAGCGCGGAACTCGACGAGCCCACCCTCGCCGACGTACAGGCGGTGTTGGACCAGTTGGCTCCGCCCGGCACCCGGGCGGCCAACCTGCGCTGGTCGTCGATCTTCCGGATCTGTCACGGCATCGTGGACCGGTACGGCGACGGCCGGGTCTTCGTCGCCGGTGACGCCGCGCACCTGCATCCGCCCGCCGGCGGCCAGGGCATGAACACCGGTATCCAGGATGCTTGGAACCTGGCCTGGAAGCTGGCGCTGGCGGTCCGGGGAATGGCCGCGCCGGGGCTGCTGGACAGCTACCAGACCGAGCGGCGACCCCAGGGCGAGGAGGTCGTGGGCCGGGCGGTCCGGCTGGCGTTCACCGACGAACTGGACCGCGCGGACCTGAAGCGACAGTTCCTGCAGGAGATGTCGATGCTGCTCAGCTACGCCGGCAGCCCGATCGTCGGTGAGTCGGTGTCCACCCCTGACGGGCTGCGCGCCGGGCCGGCACCGGGTGACCGCGCGCCGGACGTGGCCGGTCTGCTGCGTCGCGGCGTCGGCCATCCGCAGCGGCTGCACGAGTTGACCCGAGGCACCCGGCACACGCTGCTGCTCTACGCCGACCACACCGCCGACGAGGCCGAGGTGGCGACGGTGGAGAAGCTCTGCGCCGACGTCCGCGAGCAGACGTACGGCCAGATCGAGGTCTATCTGGTCGCCAGCGCGGACGCCGCGGTGCCGCCGATGCTGCACCCGCCGGTGGTACGCGACGCCGAGGGCGCATTCCGGGCCGGGTACGGCGTGACCGGCACCGCCGCCTACCTGATCCGCCCGGACGGACACGTCGGGTTCCGCAGCCAGCCGATCGACGCCGAGGCGCTGCGCGGCCACCTGCGGTTGGTGTTCGGCGGTGCCCGGTGACGGCCGGTGGCGCGGTGCCGGCGGGTGCCGCCGGGTCCGTGGTCGGCGCGGCGCCGGCGGGTGCCGCCGGGTCCGTCGCGGACGCGGGATCGACCGGATCCACGGTACGGGCGGTGCTGGCGATGCGGATCCGGCACGGCTGCGAACGGCGCTTCGAGACGGAATGGCTGTCGGTCGCTCAGGCGATCCGCGCGCTCGACGGCTGCCTGCACCAGGACCTGGTGCGCGACGCCGACGACCCGCAGACCTATCTGATCATCACCGACTGGGCGGATCGCGACCGACTCGACGCGTTCGGCCGCAGCGCGCAGCGCGATCGGTTGCTGCGGGTGATCCGGGACCTGCGGGAATCCGCGCGGCGGCACACGTACCAGGTGCTGCACAGCGTGCCGAGCGACCTGGAGGAGCCGAGATGACCGCAGACGCCGAACCCGCCGATCCAGCCGTGCCGGCGGAGCGAGCCGAACCGGCGGAGCGGGCCGTGCCGGCGGCGGAGTTCTACACCGACGAGTACGCCGTGGACCCCTATCCGACCTACGCGCGGCTGCGGGCCGACTGCCCGGTACGCCTGGTCGCCTCGCCGAGGTTCGAGTCCTATCTGATCACCCGGTACGACGACGCCCGGGAGGCCCTCACCGATCCCCGGCTGTCCAAGGACCTCTACGGTCCCGAACAGCATTACCTGCGGTTCTTCGGACCCAACTCGGAGGGTCTGAACAAGAACATGCTCAACTCCGACCCACCCGAGCACAGCCGGCTGCGGCGGCTGGTGTCGCAGGCGTTCGCGCCCCGGCGCATCGAGGCGCTGCGGCCCCGGGTCGAGCGCATCGTCGACGAACTGATCGGCGCGATCGCGCCGAGGGGCGAGTCGGACCTGATGCACGACTTCGCCGTACCGCTGCCGATGGTGGTGATCTGCGACCTGCTCGGGGTGCCGAAGGGCGACCACGAGCAGGTGCTGGCCTGGACCCAGGTGATCCGCACCTCGGGTTCGGCCAGCCGTCCGCCGCAGCAGGAACGGGCGGCCGTGCAGCAGGTGCAGTCGCTGCTGCACGGCTACCTGGCCGGGCTGGTCCGGGCCAAACGCACCACCCCCGACGACGACCTGATCAGCGCCCTGATCGACGTGTGTGACCAGGGCGGCAGGCTGTCCGAGCGGGAGCTGGTGTCCACCGCCTTCCTGCTGCTGTTCGCCGGGCACCAGACCACCGCCGACTTCATCGGCAACGCGATGCTGGCCCTGTTGACCAACCCCGATCAACTGGATCTGCTGCGCGCCCGGCCCGAACTGCTGCCGACCGCGATCGAGGAACTGCTGCGGTTCGACGGGCCGCTGCCGGTGGCCAGCCCGAGGGTGGCGACCGAGGACGTCGAGTACGACGGCGTCCGCATCCCGCGTGGTGCGGCGGTAGGTGTGGTGCTCAACTCGGCGAACCGCGATCCGGATCACTTCACCGACCCCGACCGGCTCGACGTGACCAGGGAGCGGGGTCCGCATCTGGGCTTCGGTCACGGCGTGCACTACTGCCTGGGTGTCTCCCTCGCCCGGATGGAGGCGCGGATCGGCATCGGGGCTCTGCTGCGCCGGCTGCCCGACCTGCGGATCGCCGTACCGGTCGATCAGCTGCGTCGGCTCCCCCCGGCCTCGCCGTTTCGCGGCCTGCTGGAGCTGCCGGTGAGCTTCACCTCCACCGCGATCCACTGACCCGAACCCGGACGCGTCACCGGCAACTGCGGCAAACACCGGGAAACACCGGCAACACACCGGCCACAACCGTCAGCGAGGAGTAGCCATGGTCTTCCGAAACGTCATCGTCTGCCGCATGGTGAAGGGCAGCGAGAACACCATCGCCGAGGTCTTCGGCCACTACGACAAGGCGACGCGCCCCCAGGATTTCGGGGTGATCGGCCGCATCCTGCTCTCGCACGACGACCTCTACATCCACATCGTCGAGCGCAACGAGGACCCGGCGATCTCGGGCCAGAACCGGGGTCTGCCGGCCTTCAAGGAGATCGCCGAGGCGATCGGACCGTTCGTCACGCCGTACCCCCGGAACTGGCAGAATCCGTCCCATTCGGTCGCCAAGGAGTTCTACCGCTGGACACCGGGGGAGGGTGCCGTCGCGGAGACCGGCGACGAGCGACACCTGACCGTCATCGTGGGGCGGATCAAGCCGGGTGCCGAGGACAACGTGGCCCGGATCTTCGCCGAGTCGGACGCCGGCACCCTGCCGGTGGAGATGGACGTCACCGCGCGCTGGCTCTATTCGATCGACGACGTGTACGTGCACCTGCTGGAGCGGTCGGTGCCGCATTCGGCCGACGACGCGCGGATCCACGACAAGCCGAAGTTCGGCAAGATCATGGAGGAGTTGAGCCCGTACATCAGCCCGTACAACCAGGACGCCTGGCGAGGGCCGACGGACGCGGTGGCCAAGGAGTACTACCGCTGGCGGGCCGAGGACTGACCGACTGACCGACTGACCGACTGACCGACCGCGTGCTCCGCCGTCGGGCGGCCCCGGTGTCAGTGCGACCGGCGGCGGAGTACGTACCTCGACCGGGTCCGTCCGAATTTCGGATGAAAGGTGGCACGGCATAATCGAGAGACATTTACATCAGCTGATTTGTCATCGAAGACAACCTATAGGTTGGTGTGTGTTCAGATGGTGTCGCAATACGCTCGGTACTCACGTGAAGCCAATGATGAATGGTGGTGTAACCGTGCGAAAGCTGCTAGGTCTCCTGGTCGCTGTGGTGGTCGGCCTGACGGTGACCCTGATGGTCTCGACGCCGGCCCAGGCCACCGGGGTCACCTTTACCCAGACGAGTGTGTGGTCCACCGGATACGTGGCCGAGGTGACGGTCACCAACAACTACAGCATTCCCATCACCGGCTGGGAGGTGGGCTTCACCCTGCCGGCCGGCTCGACGGTCTCGTCGCTCTGGAACGCCCGGAGCGCGGCCAGCACACCGCACTACATCATGATCAATCCCACCTGGTCCACGACGCTCAACCCCGGCGTGTCGACGACGTTCGGGTTCGTGGTGACCGGCACCGGAACCCCGACGTTCCTCTGGCCACTGTGACCATCCGGACCGTCACCCGGTCACCGCAGCGCGTCGGCCAGCCGGCGGGCCTCGGTGACCAGCCGGCTCGACCCGGCCCGGGCGGCGACGTCGACCAGCCCCGGCACCTCGATGCGCACGCCCGTCGAGGCGGCGGTCCGCGCGGCCAGCGCCAGCAGATCCGGCAACCCGCGCGGCGCGGGCCGGCAGGCCAGCAACGCCGGCAGCACGGCGGCCAGGAGCCGCCAGGTCGTCAACGGAGCCCCGGCGGCCGCCGCGTCGCTCAGCGGTAGGACGACCCGCGACACGGTGATCATGCCGTCGGCGGCGAGTGCGCCCAGATGACCGCCGACCGCCGTCGGGTCGAGCCCGCCGTCGGCGGCCAACATCAGCACCGCGTCGACGGTCGCCACCCGGTCGGGTTCGTGCCGGGCGGCCAACCCGTAGGCCACCGCCAGGTCCAGCGCGGGTCCGGGCTCGCCGGTCCGTTCGGCGAGCATCGGCAGCAGCGCGGCCCCGCCCGGCTCGTCGAGGTCCGCGCAGCCGGCGACCAGCGGCAGGCCGTACGTGGCGACCAGCCCGCGATAGGCGGGCAGCTGCGCCGGCCAGAGTGGTTCGTCGGTGAGACCACGCAGGTCGACCGGGCGGGCCGACACCGTGAGCAGCCCGTACGGATCGTCCGCCCCCGGCGGGGCGACCGCTTCGACGACCCGCCGCCGTGCCGGCAACCGGTCGTGGCGGAAGTCGTATGTGCCCTCCCGGTCCCGCCGGGCGACCGTCACCACCTGGTAGCGCGGTCGTGGCAGCCCGCCGACCCGCAGCCAGTCGGCCAGCGTCCGCCCGGTCGGGCTGCCCAGCCGCGCGGCCTTGGCCGCCAACGGTTCGTCGACAATCGCCGGTAGCCGCAGCAGCGCCTGGGCGAGGTCCGCCGGCCACGGCGGCCGTGCCCCGAGCCGGGCCAGCCGGTCGTACAACGCCTGCGGCTCGATTCCACCCGTGCGATGCGTCGGTGCGGCCAGCAATCCTGGCGCGGGTGCCCCCGACGGGCGGTGTTCCGGCGTGCCGTGTTTCGACGTGCCGTGGTCAGTGGCGAACCGGCCGATCTCCGCGACCCGGGTCCGCAGCAACCGGCGCAGCGTCGCCTGCTGCGGGTCGGCCGGCCGCCGGCCGGACGTCTGCTCCCGCCCCCAGGCCGCCGTCAGCGACGCCCAGTTGCGCGCCGGGACCGGGTCCTGGCTGCCGGCGACGACCGCAGCACCCCGCCGAGGCCGCCGAACCTGTCCTCGGGCATCGCGGACCAGGCCATCACCCCGGCCCGATCCAGCACCGGGGTCAGCGCGGCGACCACGGCCGCGCGATCAGTGGCGGCCGTCTGCACCACGCCATCGAGGATCCGTTCCAGCGCCACCGAGTCGGTGTCCGGGCCGCCGAACAGCGCGGCCGTCTCCTCGGCGAGCTCGTCCGGATCGGTGATCTCGGGCCGATGTCGAGTCGGGCGTACACCCCGCAGCAGCCGGAGAAGGACTCGAACCGCAGCTGGTCCTGGTCGGCGGTGACCACCGGGTCGAGGCTCGCCGGGTCGACGGGCCGGTGGTAGCGGGTCCGGGCGACCTCGGTGACCGCCAGCAGCCCGGCCGCCGCCGGCACCGGCCTGGTCAGGAACCCGGCGAAGAACCTCGGGTTGGCGGCCGGCCCACCGCTGGTCTGCAGGGTGAGGTACTGGTCGGTCAGGGTCGAGGGGCGCAGGTACCGGTAAGTCGCGACGCCGTTCACGCTGGCGCACGTAACCGGCCCGGGCCGACATCGCCGGGCCACCGCTGCGGCGGAGTCGGCGGTCAGCCGAGGTGTTCGTCGACGAAGTCGAGGCATTCACCCAGTCGCGCGACGACGACGCCTTCGGGCAGACGCGACGTCGCCGGTCGTCGGCTGCCGGCCGCTGGCGTCGGGCGGTGCGGTCGCCGGTGCCGTACCGCGCCCCGTCGGTCGGGCGGCTTCCTGTCGGATCGGGTCGAGGGCCGGTCCGCTGGCGGACAAAATCCCGCGCGTACCGCGCATTGACACTGATCAGCCCGAAACGGCCTGACAATAATTTTCGCCAGCTCGTGTTCGGGTGGTCCTTCCGGTGGTCCCTCCGGGTCGACGGGGCATGCGTTTCGTCGAGGATCGAGAAGAGGGACAAAATTGCCAGCGTACGTGAACACGAGAAATAATCATATGTCTCTACATCGATCTCTTTCGGCTTTAGCATTTGTGTCAATCAGGTACACGGTCACCGGTCGACCTGTCACAAACGGGTCGGCCGTGTATCGAAAGGAGGCGGGAGATGATCTTCTCCCGGCCGTCCCGGCGCCGCTGGCGCTCCGCCCTCACCACCTCCGTGCTGGCCGCCGTGACGGTGGCCCTCGCGACACCGGCCCACGCCAAACCGGCGGAAGGTCCGGTGCTCTACGCCGGCGCCCAGACCGCCGTCGCGGACTCGTACATCGTGGTCTTCAAGGACGACCGGGTGACGCGGCCCCGGGTCGCCGCGACCGCCCGGACCCTGACCGCCCGACACGGCGGCACCGTCGCCCGCACCTACCGCGACGCGCTGCGCGGCTTCGAAGCGCGCATGTCCGCCGCCGCCGCGAAGCGGGTCGCCGCCCACCCGAGCGTCGCATACGTCCAGCAGAACCGGACCGTGTCGCTCGCCGCGACGCAGAGCCCCACCCCGTCCTGGGGGCTCGACCGCATCGACCAGGCCGCGTTGCCGCTGAACAACAGCTACACCTACCCCAACTCCGGATCCGGCGTCACCGCGTACATCATTGACACCGGGATCCGCTTCGCGCACAGCGACTTCGGCGGCCGCGCGGTGACCGGGTTCGACGCCGTCGACGGCGGCAGCGCCGACGACGGCAACGGGCACGGGACCCACGTCGCCGGTACGGTCGGCGGCACCGCGTACGGCGTGGCCAAGAGCGTCACCCTGGTCGGCGTACGGGTGCTCAACAACAGCGGCAGCGGCACCTACGCCGGGGTCATCGCCGGCATCGACTGGGTCACCGCCGACCACGCCGCCGGTGAGCCGGCGGTCGCCAACATGAGCCTCGGCGGCGGCTTCGACCAGGCGGTCAACGACGCGGTGGCCCGCTCCATCGCCGACGGCGTGGTCTACTCGATCGCGGCCGGCAACAGCAACGCCAACGCCTGCAACTACTCGCCGGCCAGCACCCCGGCCGCGATCACCGTCGGCGCCACCACAAACACCGACGCCCGCGCCAGCTACTCCAACTTCGGCACCTGCCTGGACATCTTCGCCCCCGGCAGCAACATCACCGCCCCCTGGCACACCAGCAACACCGCGACCAACACGATCAGCGGCACCTCGATGGCGGCCCCGCACGTCGCCGGCGCCGCCGCGCTCGCCTTGGCCGCCAACCCCGGCTACACCCCGCAGCAGATCGGTGATCTGCTGGTCGACGACGCCACCAGCAACGTCGTCACCAACCCGGGCACCGGCTCACCCAACAAGCTGCTGTACGTCGGCGACATCGTCCCGCCCACCCAGGACTTCGCCATCGCGGTCACCCCGACCGCCGGCGCGACCAACCCGGGCGGTTCGGTGACCGCCACCGTCAGCACCGCCACCGTCATCGGCACCCCGCACAGCGTCGCGCTCGGCGTCAGCGGACTGCCGGCCGGTGTGACCGCCGCGTTCAGCCCGTCCACGGTCACCTCCGGCGGCTCGGCCACCCTGACCCTGAGCACCGCCGCCACGACCATCCCCGGGATCTACGCGCTGACCGTGACCGGCACCGGCCCGGAGACCACCCAGACGGCGTCGTACACGCTCACCGTCAACGGCCCACCCGGATGCTCCCAGACCAACGCCACCGACTACCCGATCAGCGACCACACCACGATCGAGAGCGCGGTCGTCGTCACCGGGTGCGCCGGCACCGCCCGCCCCACCAGCACCATCGCGGTGAACATCCACCACACCTGGATCGGGGACCTGACCGTCTCGCTGATCGCCCCCGACGGCAGCGCCTACGTGCTGCACAACCGGACCGGCAGCAGTGCCGACAACATCTTCCAGACCTACACCCGCGACCTGTCCGGCGAGGTCGCCAACGGCACCTGGAAGCTGCGGGTCCAGGACTCCGCCAGCCTGGACACCGGCTACCTGGACAGCTGGACCCTGAACCTGTGACCCGGACCGATTGACGATCGATCAGGGCTTCTTGACGATCGATCGGGGCTTCGGACGGAATCGTCCGGAGCCCCGATCGCCGTTAGACTCGATCGCTGGTGCCGGCTCGCCGGTTCGCGCAATCGCAGCGTTGGAGCACAGATGAGGTCAAGCCTGCCGATCCTCAAGGCACACGGCTCGCAGAACGACATCCTGATCATCGAGGGCCGGCCCGGGGACTACGCCGCCGAGGCGGACCTGCCGCGACTCGTCCGCCACCTGTGCGACCGGTCCGGCCCGCTCGGTGGTGACGGCGTCTACTTCATCGACCTCGCCCCTCGGGTGCCCGAGGCGGCGTTCTTCAACCCGGACGGCTCCTTCGCCAAGCTCTGCGGCAACGGCATGCGCTGCATCGGCCGCCTCGTCCTCGACACCCGCGACGCGCAGGAAGCCGTCATCCGGGCCGGCGGCAGCGACTTCGTGGTGCGCCGGGCCGCGTCCACCCCCGAAGGGGTCCGGCAGACCGCCGTCGACATGCCCCGGATCGACTTCGACCCGGCCGACCCGGTGGTCGACGTCGGGCAGCCACACGTCGACACACCGCTTCCGGCGCTGCACCCGACGCTGGGCATGACGGCACTCGCCGTACCGAACGATCACCTGGTCGCGGTGGTCGAGAAGTTCGACGAGGCCGAGCTTGTCGCCACCGGCCAGCGGATCACCGCCGCGACCGACCTGGTGCCGCGCGGGGCCAACCTGTCGTTCATCTTCCCCCTCGACACCGGTGGGACGGACACGCCGGGCGAGATCTACGTGCAGACGTACGAGCGGGGAGCCGGGCTGACCCCGTCGTGCGGATCCGGTGTCGTCGCGTCCCGTGCGGTCTACTCGCGCCTCGGTCTCGCCGATCCGGACGCGCGGATCACCGTCCGCAATCCGGGTGGGGTCGCGACCGCCTGGCTGTCCGGCGACGCCGACGCCTGGCACGCCACCCTGCAGGGCAACGCGTCGTACGTCTATCGGGCCGACGTCGACGCGGGGATCCTCGCCACCGGGTCACCGGCCACCGTCGAGACGGACACCTTCGTCGACGAGGTCCAGGCGTTTTCGCGGCTGCGGGAGAACAACCACGCCGTGTTGCAGGCCGCTGGCGTACACCCGTCGGTCGGTTGACGAACGACGGCGACGGTAGCCGCCGGATGTACGCCGACCGACGGCTACACCCGGCGGCCCTGGGCCGCCTCGCCGGTCAGCTTTCTTCGACCTCGGCGATCAGATCCTGCATCTCCGCGATCATCTCGGCGAAGTCCAGCGTCTCTTCGGCCGACGGTTCCGCGATCGACACCGGCTTGCCGTAGTCGGTGTAGTTGATCGTCATGTCGCTCAGCTCGCCCATGACGAGCTTGACCCGACGCGGCTGGTACTGCTCGTCGACCCACACGTCGGAGACGATCTCGGTGACACCGGCGGTCGCCAGCTGCTCCTGGACGCCGTCGCGTAGCTCGGCGTCGAGGTGACCCAGGTAGGCCTCCACCGGTGTGGTCGAGGTGTAGTGCACGGTCGGCACACCGTCGATGGTCTCCTCGCCGACGACGGTCACGTCGCCGCCGTCGAGCAGGGTCTGGACGCTCTTGACCGGGTCCATGTCCTCCAGCTGCTTGGCGAGGTCCTCATCCGAGCTCTGGCCGAGCGACGCGAGGTCCATCTTGAACCACTTCTTGCCTTCCATCGACGCCTGGTCGGCCTCGGGGATGCTCACGTAGAAGGCGCTGCCGACCATGATGATCGTGATCTTGCCGTCTTCCGGGTCCGTGGTCGACAGCTCGGCCATGGGCGAGTCGCCGAGCTTGATGACGCCGCTCATGTCGACGGTTTCACCCTCGGAGGTGCCGGTCATCGTCACCGTCACCGACTCGGCCTTGCCGGTGGTCTCGACGGTACGTTGCAGCGAGCCGGTGGCGTCGCTGGCCAGCAGCGCCAACACGTTCGGCTGCTCGGCGGCGGCGGTGTCGCCGTCAGGGGTGCTGGCCTGCGAACCGCAGGCGGTGACGGCGAGAACGGCGACCGAGGCCACACCCAGCTGGGCAAGCCTCTGCATTGTGGACACGAGCGAAAACTCCCTGAACGTATGTGTCTGGTTTATCGGTCATGCGGCAGCCTAGCGTGACCTGTCCAGCGCGCCGCGACCGCCAGCGGCCCGTGTGACCGTCGCTGATGGACAGTCTGCGGTGCGCGAGCGGGTCTCCATGCAGTGATTGCCCGAATTGCGAGTCAAGTTGACAACTGCCGACTGTTGATGCGTGGACTTCCTTTCGCTAGCGTTATCAACGCCCATCGAAATCGTCGGGGATCTTTAATTGCTGATCTTGATTGGTGCTCTTGACGAGTGTTCGCGTGTGGACATCGTCAACAACTCTCTGGGGACAACGTTCCCGCTCGCCGAGTCCCCACAGGACATAGCCCTCGCCACGGTGATCGCCGGCTGAGTTGGGTCGGGTAGGGCGCGGCGCGTCATCCACCTTGCGGGATAGGATGTCACCCCGCCCGACGGGGTGCGGCAAGATGTCCCGATGAGTCCTGTGAGCCGTGGTAGGAAGAAGGTCAAGTCGCGCACCGGCGCACGTGGCCGCACGCCGGTGTCGCTCGTCCCTGAACAGTGCGACTGCCCGGAGTGTTCGGACCCTGCGTTCGAACCCGGCGGGTTCGTCGCCAAACTTCTGGCGGCCGCCGCCGACCTGCCTGACGAGAACGACCCGTTGGCGGCCGAGCTGTTCGGGGCGGGTTTCGTAGCGGTGGGAGAGTCCGCCGCCGACGGTTTCGGTCAGGCGCTGGCCGAGGGCATCGTGCCCGCGCTGGCCCAGCGTTCCAGCCGCGAGTCGGTCGCCGTACTGCTCGCCATTGACTCGGTGCGTGCCGACGCGGGTGCCGCCGACGCGGCCCGGACGCTGCTGGCCGCCGGAGTCCCCGCGCCGGCGTGGTCGGGTGACCTGTCCGAGACGCTGAAGGTGGGACTCTGCCGGCGCTACGGTGACTCGACCGGCGCGGCGTCGATGCTGTTGTGCTCCTTCGAGCGGACCGGCCGCCCCCACGGCTTCCTCGTCCAGGTCGACCACTTGGACTGCGACGCGGCCGGGGAGATCAGCCTGCTGCCGGGCGAGTTGCTCGACGATGTCGACGCCATGATCCGTACGGACCTCCGCCGCGCCGACGTGTCGTTCACCGTCGACGATCTGGATCCGGGCGAGTTCCGGTGGCAGGTGCAGCGGGCGCTGGACGCCCGCGCGACGCACGACCGACAGGACGGCGAGCCCGGCTCCGACGGCGACTTCGGTGACGAAGACGGACCCGGCTACCACCCGCTGGCCGTACTGCTGCGTGCCCGGCTGGCGGCACTGCCCGAGCCGACCCGCCCGCCGGCCGAGCACGGACACGGCGACGGCGATCCGGCGGCGATGCTGGAGATGCTGGCCGAGATCGTCGGGCAGGCCCAACGGATCAAGGCGGGCGGCCGGCTGCGGCGCGTGCCGTCGCGGGCGCCGAAGCTACCGAGAAAGCGAAAGAAGTCCGACGGGCCGGCGCCGATTTACCAGGTCAAGGTTAGCCTGCGGGGGGCGAAACCACCGATCTGGCGGCGGCTGGAACTCCCCGGCGACACCACCCTGGCCGACGTGCACGACATCCTGCAGGTCGCCTTCGACTGGGACGACAGCCACTTGCACGTCTTCGACACCCCGTACGGCATGTTCGGTGTCCCCGACCCGGATCTCGACCACCGCTCGGCGGCCGCCGTGACGCTGGAGCAGGTCGCCCCGGGTGTCGGGGCCAAGCTGCGGTACCGCTACGACTTCGGCGACAGCTGGGACCACGAGATCGTCGTCGAGAAGTCGCTCGACCGCCAGGCGGTCGTCTACCCGCGCTGCACCGGCGGCCGGCGGGCCGCGCCACCGGAGGACTGCGGCGGCATCTGGGGGTACGGCTACCTGGTCGAGGTCCTCGCCGACCCGTCCCACCCGGAGCACGACGAGCGCCGGGAGTGGCTCGGGATGGGGCCGGACGACGACTTCGACCCGGCACGGTTCGACACCGCCGAGGTGACCCGCCAGTTGACCGGGCAGGGGGGATGACGACAAGGGTCATCCGACGCTGACGAAGCTGAGTCGGTGGGCTCCGGTCGCGGCACGAACGTGTACGGGTTGACGAACGTCGAATCCCTGCTGGCCAGTTCGGCCGCGACGCGTTCCCGCTCGGCCCGTTTCGCTGCCTGCCCTGCCTCCTGTGCGTCCTGGGCCGCCTTGCGTTCGGCGTCGGCGACGAGCCACTGGCGCAGCCCGCCTGCGATCCGCCAGCAGCCGACCAGCGGCAACTGAACGATTTGGCGGACAGGTGTGATGTCGCCCATGTTCTGTCGCGTTGGCGACGGAAGGTCCGGCCGGAGGATTGCGTACGCCGGCCCAGTGGTTACGGTCGGCTGACCGTACTGGTGACGACGACAAAGGTGACGCGTGTCCGACGTGGAGAAAAACCGGCCCGACGAGGCGCGACCTGTCCGCCGTACCGCTGATCTGGCGCGCTTCGGGCGGTGGCTGGCCGGTCCGGCCGGCCCCGGGGTCATCGGCGTCTTCTTCACGATCGCGACGGCCGCGTTCAGCGCGGCCGGCGGCGTCGCGCCCGACCTGGCGGTGGAAGGCTGGACCTCCGGGCGGGGCGGCTGGCTGGTGACGTTCGGTGTCCTGGCGGTCGTGACCCTGGTCGCCGGTGCCACGCTGTGGTGGTGGCGTAACCGGCTCCGGCAGCGACTCGGCGTCGCCTACGTGATCAACGAGGTGGCGGCCGGGTGGACCCCGGAGCAGAAGGAAGGCTTCCTGCGCGACGTCCGGGACCGGTTCGCCGTGTTCCGGCCAGTGCCGCCGCTGCGCACCTTCGACCGGGCGGCGGTGTGGCCGCAGGGATCCCAGGCGACCCGCTGGGGCCGCGACGTCGACAGCCTGGTCCGGCACTTCCAGGTGGCCAGCTACGACCCGGACGGCCGGGACGCCACCCTGGACCGGTCCCTGTTCGTCTGGGCGCCGTGGCCGGTGGCGGTCGCGTTCGGGCAGCAGGTGACGGCCGCCGAACGGGGCCGGGCGCTGCGCGTGCGACAACGGGACAGCTTCGGCCGGCAGGGGCCGCTGCTGGCGACGCCGGTCGCCGACGGGCACACCTTCCAGGGGCAGTTCGACCGGACGGCCGGTGGGCTGTTCGGTGATCTGCGGGTGCTGAGTCATCCGGCCCAGCTGCGGGTCATCCGCGACGACCCCGCCGACGCGGGGCAGGTCCCCGGCGATGACGAGGCGGGGCAGGTCGCCAGGGACGCCGAAGCGGGGCAGGTCCCAGTGGGGCAGGTCCCCGGGGACGGCGAGGCGGGACCGGCGGCAGGCCAACGGCAGCCGACGCCGGAGGTGCTGCTGCTGGTGCTGCGGACCAACCATCACGAGTTCGGCCGGCTGCCCCGGCTGCCGGTGGACGTGACGCAGCGGGCCGCGCACGACTTCACGGCGGCACTGGCCGCCGACCGGGAACCGATCGTCGTCGAGCTGCACGACGCCGCCGGTCTCGGCCTGCCGGAGACGGCGTCGACGACCCTGCGGGAGTGGCGCTACCTGCCCCGGCCCGGCGAGACGTACCACCACTGGGAGGACTATCCGCAGATCGTGACGGCGGCGGTCCAGTGGATCGCCGAGCAGGTGGCCGAAGCGCCGGGCGCGACGGTGCTGCTCGGTGCGCAGCTGCCGCAGGAGGTGTCGGTCGGCCTGGGTATCCGGTCGGCCCGGCAGTCCGGTTGGCCCCGGCACCTGTGGCCGCTGGTGCACTCGATGACCAACGGCACCTTCACCGTCCCCGGGCTCAACCTCGGCCGCTGACCAGCTGGCCGGGTCCGACAGCTGTCGCACCCGGCCAGCACCGCTCGGTCAGCTACAGACGGCACCGTTGAGGGTGAAGCCGCTCGGTGCGGAGCTGTTGCCGCTGTGGGTGGCCTGGAAGCCGATGGTGACCGAACCTCCTGGCGGGATCGACGGGTTGTAGCTGACGTTCGTCGCGGTCACCTGACCGCTGGTCGGTGAGTACGTGGCGTTCCAACCGGACACGATCGTCTGTCCTGATGCGAGGGTGAATCGCAGCGACCAGCCGTTGATGGCGCTCGTACCGGTGTTGGTGATGGTGATGTTGTCGACCAGCCCGGAGTTCCACGCGTCGACCGCGTTGGTCACCCGGCACGCCCCCGTCGGCGGAGCCGTCGTCGGGGGAGCGGTGGTCGGTGGTGCCGTGGTGGGCGGTGCGGTGGTCGGCGGCGCGGTCGTCGGGGTGGGCGAGGCCGAGCCTTCGGTGATCGTGATGGTGGAGATGCTCCGTGCGGGAACGTCGACCGTCACCTGGCCGCCGCTGACGCTCACCGGCTGCGACTGGGAGCTCTGGGTCCGTGAGGTGACGGTGTATTCGGCCGCCGAGACGTTCTGCGGCACCTGGACGACCGTGTCGTTGACCGCGCTGTTGGACCGGTTGAGCAGCACCAGGGTGACTTTGCCCCGGCCCTGGTAGGCGGTGACCTCCAGGGACGACGCCCGCGAACTCTTCGACAGGGCGACCCGCTTGTCACCCGGCCGGACGTACTTGGCGTACTGGGAGAACGCGTAACCGCGCCGCAGGGGTGCGCCCCTGGTGGTCCCGTACTGCGACTCGCCGTCGCCGACGAAGGAGTAGAAGCGGCGGCCGTACCACCAGATGTAGGCGCTCCAGCCGGATTCCATCGACCGGTGTACGGTCCGCATGATGTCGTCCAGGGTTTCGTTCCAGACGGCCGTGTTGCTGGGGTCCCCCCAGATGTTCGAACCGCTTCCGTCGGCGGCGTGCAGGTTCCACTCGGTCATCCACTGGGGCTTGCCGTACTGGTTGGCCAGCGGGTAGGGCGACAGGTTGCCGCTGTTCTCGGCGTCGTACAGGTGGCCGCCGACGTACCCGATGTTGTTGCGCGCGGCGGGGTCCTGCAGCGTGGGGTCGCTGTACGAGCGGGCGAACCGCAGGGATTCGCCGACCATCAGCTCGGTGTCCCGGATCGCCGCGCCGTGGTCGCGGACGAAGTTGCGCATCTCGGCGCCGGTCCAGTCCATCGAGTCGTAGTCGGGGTGCCAGTCCGGCTCGTTCTGGATCGACGTCACGTCGATCGTGACGCCCTGGCCCTTCATGTATTGCACGTAGTCGTTGAGGTGTCTGGCGTAGTCGTCGTAGTAGTCGGTCCGGAGCTTGCCGCCGTTGACCCGACTGTTGTTGGTCTTGAAGTGTGCCGGTGCCGTCCACGGCGAGGCGAGGATCGTGACGTCGGAGCCGTAGGACTTGGCCGTCTGGAGGCTGCTGACCGGCCAGCTCCACTCGCTCGACGTCGGCGACACGACGGTCCGGACGATCGACAGACCGAGCTGTCCCTGGCCCATGCCGACGAGCGTCTGGGTTTCGCTTGTCGACCATTGGTCGCCGCCGCTGCTGAAGATCGGGGTGGCGGCGCCGAAGCCGTCGATCGTCTGGTACGACGAGCCGGTGTTGACGGTGATGTCCGGTGTCGCGGCCATCGACGGCGGCGCGGTCAGGACCCCGGCCACGGTGACGACGGCGGTGGCTGCGGCGAGGACGGCAGCCGCGCTGCCTCCGCGCCGCAAGTGGTACGGGCGGATTGTGCCCCGGTGGGTCAGCCTCATCGGGCTTCCTCTCTGCCGCAACGGCCACAGGGTCGGCGGCAACCTGGTGTGGCCGGGCGTCTCCGACGTGTCCGAGCGGCCGGACGCCGCCGCTCGTCGTCGGTTTGTCGCCGCCCAGCCACGAGTCGATCAGGATGGTCTGGTCCCGTCGCCGTCGCCCTCGGCACGGGTCGTCAGCGCTGGTGCACCCGGACGCCCATAGATGGATATCGTTTCAGTCGGGCGTCCCGCAGGCAACCACCCGACTCGTGGTCGGCCTGCGGTATCGCTGGTTCGACGATCTCTGACTATAGTCAGAGATCGTGAGCATGGAGCCCCGGATCCAGACGATCCGCGCGTTCAACCGCGTCGTCACCGAACGACTCGGCGCGCTGCAGGACCGCTACCTGTCGCGTGACCGACCGCTGAGTCTGGACCGTGTGCTGTGGGAGATCGGCGACGACGGCATCGAGGTGCGCGAGCTGCGTAGCCGCCTCGGACTCGACTCCGGCTACGCCAGCCGGCAGCTGCGCGCCCTGGAACAGGAAGGCCTGGTCGTCGTCACCCCGTCCGAACACGACAGTCGGGTCCGCCGGGCGACGCTCACCCCGGCGGGACGGGCGGAACTGGCCGTGCTGAACCGGCTCTCGGACGACCTGGTCGACACGATCCTCGATCCGTTGACCGAACGTCAACGAGACGAACTCGTCGCTGCCGCCGCGACCGTACGTCGCCTGTTCACCGCCTCCGAGATCACGATCACCACGGTCGACCCGGCCTCGGACGCGGCCCGGTCGGCGGTCGACGCATACCGCCGCACCCTCGACGACCGCTTCGACGGCGGGTTCCATCCGGAGCGCAGCCTGCCCACCGCCGACGACGCGCTGCGACCCCCGTACGGGCGGTTCCTGCTCGCGACACTGAAGGACCGCCCCGTCGGATGCGTCGGCGTCACGACCGCCGACGACCCGGCGGCGGCCGCGATCCGCCGGCTCTGGGTGTCGCCCGAACTGCGCGGGCTGGGGCTCGGACGGCGGCTCCTCGACGCGGCCGAGGACGCGGCCGCGTCGCTCGGGGCGAGCGTCGTCCGGCTGGAGACCAACAGGTCACTCACCGAGGCGATCGGCCTCTACCGGGCCGCCGGCTACGACGAGGTCGTCCCGTTCAACGACGAGCCGTACGCGCACCACTGGTTCGCCAAGCAGCTGACCGGCGGCGGCACCGAGACCCCGCCCGGCCGGGTCGGGTTCATCGGCCTGGGCATCATGGGCCTGCCCATGGCCCGCCGGCTGGTGCACAGCGGTGTCCCGCTGACCGTCTGGAACCGTACCCCGAAGACCGACGACGAACTCGTATCGGCCGGCACCCGGACCGCCGCGACCGTCCCGGAGCTGTTCGCGGGGTGCGACACGGTGTTCGTGATGCTGCGCGACGCGGCCGCCGTCGATCAGGTCCTGCGCGGCGCACCCGGCGGACTCGCCCACCTCGTCGCCGGCCGCACGATCGCCAACATGGGCACCCTTTCCCCCGAGTACGCCAAGGCCCTGGCCGACGAGGTCGAAAGCGCCGGCGGACACTACGTCGAAGCCCCGGTCTCCGGCTCGCGTCGGCCCGCCGAGGACGGCAACCTCGTCGCGATGGTGGCGGGCCGCCCCGACGTCGTCCGACGCGTCGTACCGCTACTCGACCCGATGTGCGCGCGGGTCACCACCTGCGGGCCGGTGCCGTCCGGGATCACGATGAAGCTCGCCGTCAACGTGTTCCTGATCGCGCTCGTGACCGGCCTCGCCGAGGCGTTCCACTTCGCGGACCGACACGGACTCGACCCGCGGCTGCTGCGCGACATCCTGGACGCCGGGCAGATGTCCTCCCCGATCTCCCGGGTCAAGACCGCGAAGCTGGTCGCGGGCGACCTCACCGCGCAGGCGGCGATCTCCGACGTACACACGAACTCCGAGCTCATCGTCGACGCGGCCGTCTCCGCAGGCGCGGCCGTCCCACTCAGCGACCTGTGCCGGGCCCTCTACGCCGACGCCGTGCGGCGTGGTGACGGCGCCCTCGACATGGTCGGCATCCTGCGCACCATCGCCGCCGGACAACGCACCATCGCTGCCGGACAACCGGACCGCAGCCGGCCGGAGGGGTGACGCGAGGAGGCCCGCAGTTGTCGAAGATGGACGGGTTGGCCTACGGTCGAGTGTTCGCCAGGCGGTGGAGGAGCGTGCGTGATGCCGAGCAGGTGGCAGTTCGTGGTGCCGGGGGTCGACCCGGCCAGGGTACGGCTCGAACACGTCCACGCGGTGGTGTCCCGCTGGTTCGATGTGGACCTGGCTGCACACCGGTCACACGCCAAGGCGTACAGCGTCAGTCCGCCGGTGGACCACCCGGCCGGCACCCTGGTCGAAGTCGGCCTGCTCGACGACGCCCTGGTCGACCGGCTACGGGCCGGGGCGGCACCAGGGGCGGTGATCCGGTTCGGCGCGCAGGCCGGCGCGCTGGTCACCGGGGCGCGGCAGGTCGCCGGGGTGTCCTGGTTGGAGCTGGCGCGGCCATCCGGCGACGCCGCGTGGTCGCTGCGGTTCCTGACCCCGGCGACGTTCCGGCGCGGCAACGGCTTCACCCCGTGGCCGGATCCGTGGTCGGTGGTGGCCGGGCTGCGTGCGGTGTGGCGGGCGAGCGCCCCGGCCGGGCTGCCGGAACTGGTGCTGCCGCTACCCGGCGGCGGGGGACCGGGCGGCGGTAGCGGCGGGCCGGGCGGTGGCCAGCCGGGGGAGCGGCCGGACCGGGACATGCTGTGGGTGAGCGACATCGACGGTACGAGCGACGTGGTGAAGGTCAACGGGCGTACGGTGTCGGGCTTCCTCGGCCGGATCCGCTACGTCTGCGACGGACCGGCGACCCTGGTCGGTGCGGTGGACCGGCTGCTGCGGCTGGCCCCGTACAGCGGGGTGGGTGCGCAGCGCGGTCGCGGCTTCGGCCTGGTCCGTCTGGAACCCACCTGGCGGTGACTGCCGTCGGCGCCGTAACCCGGGCTGGTGCGAATTCCGGCGAATCGGGTTCTTATGCCACGTTCAGTTGGATGTTTCCGATTCGAGCGACGATGTCGAGATGCCCACCAAGCCCGGCGACGTACGATCTGAGAGATTCCAGGCTGGTGACCTCGCCGTTCTCGATCTGACTGATCCGAGCCTGCGACAGCCCTGCTGCCTCAGCGAGCTGTACCTGAGTCATGCCCAGTTGCTTGCGGATGTCGGCGAGCTGGGCACCGCTCACGGACGCCAACATCTCCTGGCGCACCTCGGCGCGTCGAGCGACCCGGCTGGGGCTGTCCCACTCAGGGTCGGCCGCGCGTGCCTTAGCTTTGACGTCTCGCCAATTCGTCGGGCTCATCAACATCCTCCTTGAGCTTCATCAGGTGCTCGTCGAACCTCGCGTCGGCCAGTGGGATGGCTTTCTCGTACCAGGCCCGCCACTGGCCGGACTTGTCGCCCGCGACGAGGAACACGGCCTCTCGGAGAGGATCGAAGGCGAAGATCATCCGGATCTCGGTATCGCCTGTCGATCCTGGCCGAAGCTCCTTCATGTTGTGATAGAGACTGCCCTTGAGTCGATCTACAAGAGGTCTCCCCAGCGCGGGACCGTGCTCGGCCAACAGGTCTACAGCCTCGGCGACCCGATCGGCGGTGGCCGGGTCGGTGCAGCAGAGATCGATGAACCAGTCCTCGACCTCAGGATGTAAGGACACCTCCCACATGAGATGACTATAAGCCAGACTTATTGTCGCACGTAACCTGGGTGTCAGAGCTGCCGGCACCTGGCGGTGACGGTCAGGGTTTGCGCTTGCGGGCGGCGTACGAGCGCAGCGCCCGCAGCAGGTCGATCTTGCGGAAGCCGGGCCAGTAGACGTCACAGAACTGCAGCTCGGAGTGGGCCGACTGCCACAGCAGGAAACCGGAGACCCGGCGTTCCCCACTGGTGCGGATGACGAGGTCCGGGTCGGGCTGCCCACTGGTGTAGAGGTGGGCGGCGATCTGGTCGGCGGTGAGTCGCTGCGCGACGTCGTCGAGGGTCGTACCGCGTCGCGCCTGGTCTTCGAGCAGCGACCGGACGGCTTCGACGATCTCCTCGCGGCCGTCGTAGCCGATGGCGACGGTCAGGTGGTGGCCGGTCTGCCGGGGTCGGGTCGCCTCCTCGGCGAGCTTCAGCGCGTGCCGGGTTGAGTCGGGCAGCACCTCCAGCCGGCCGGCCAGGTGCAGCCGCCAGATGTTGTCGTCGCGGGTCAGCCGCTCCGCTACGACGCTTTCGATCATGCCCATCAGATTGTCGACCTCGTCGGAGGCGCGTTTACGGACGTTGTCGACGGAGGCGACGAACACGGTGACGTGCCGGATGCCGATCTCGGCACACCAGCCCAGCACCTCGTCGAGATGCTCGGCACCATGCCGATGCCCGACCTTGGGATCGTCGAAGCCCATCTGCCGCGCCCACCGCCGGTTGCCGTCCATCACCATCGCCAGGTGGCGGGGCAGCTCGGCGGCGGCGAGCTGGGCACGCAGCCGGCGGGCGTAGAGCCGGTGTCCCGCGTCGAGCAACTGTCGCATCATCGCCTGATCTCACCACGCTTCCTCACCCGGACACAGCAGCGCAGGTCGGTCAGCTAATCGGCGGGCGACCGGGTAACGGCGGGTGGTGGCGGTGGCGGGAGACGACGGCGGTCCGGCGATGAGCGTCGGGATCGACCTGGGCGACATCGACCCGTACGGCGGGATCGGGCCGTCGGACGGCGAGCGCGCGCCGACGAAGGTGATCTACGTCGGGGTGCCGGGCGCGACGGTACGGGTGGCAGCCGGCCGCCTCGTCGTCGACTCACCCGACGGCGGCACGCTGCTGAGCGTGCCGGCCGGGCACGTCCGAGGGCTGGCGTTGTGCGGGCCGGTGGGGCTGTCGGCGGGTGCCCGCAGTTGGGCGCTGCGGGACGGGGTCGACGTGGTCTTCGCCTCGTGGCGTGGCCAGTACCTGGGGCAGTTGGCCGGCTCTGGCACTCGTCGGGTGGAACGGCTGCGGGCGCTGCTCGCCGCCGCTGACGACCCCGGGCGGGCGGTGCCGCTCGCGCGGGCGGTCGTCACCGCCAAGCTGGCGAAGCAGGCGGTGTTGCTGCACCGCAGCCGCCGGCAGGAACGCCACGACGAGGTCGATACGGCGATCCAGCGGATCATCCGGTCGATAGACACGGTGGCGCTGGCGGCCAGCCGGGACGAGATCATGGGTGCCGAGGGCGCGGCGGCCCGCGCCTACTTCGCCGCGCTGGGCGCGTTGCTGCCGGCACCGCTGCGGTTCGCCGTCCGGTCGCGGCGGCCACCGCTGGACGTGGTCAACTCGGCCTTGTCGTTCGGTTACACGCTGCTGCTCGGGGAGGCGGTGACCGCGTTGACGGCCGCTGGCCTGGACCCGGCGATCGGGCTGCTGCACACCCCGGCGGACCGGCGGCCGAGTCTGGCACTCGATCTGATCGAGGAGTTCCGGCCGTACGTGGTGGATCAGGTGGTGTTGCACCTGGCCCGGACCGGCCGGCTGGGTCTGGAGCACGGCAGTGAGGAGACCGACCGGGCCGGGGTGTTGCTCAACCGGGAGGGGCGGGCGGTGCTGATCGACGCGTACGAGCAGCGGATGGCGACGGTGACCCGCAGCGCGCTACCCGGCTTCACCGGGTCGATCCGTCGCCACCTGCACCGACAGGCGCAACGGCTGGCGGCGTGGGTGGAGCGGGACGTGCCGTGGGACGGGTTGGAGTGGAGATGACGACGGTGCTGGTGTGCTACGACATCGCGGGACAGCCGCCGGCTGCGGGTGGCGGCGGCCCTGCATCAGTGGGGTGAACGGATCCAGCGCAGCGTCTTCCTCTGCCAGATCGACCGGGCCAGGCTGACGCGACTCGCCGCCCGGTTGGAGCGGATGATCGACGTGGAGACGGATACGATTCACATCGTGCCGATCTGCGCCGGCTGTCAGGGTCAGCTGGTGGTGATCGGCCAGCGACGGACTGACCCAGAGCCGCCCTACTGGGTGGTGTTGTGACACAAGGTACGCGAGGCGCTGATGGTGACCAGACGGCGACAAGTCGGGCCTGGTTAGGTGATCATGCAAATCCGCCCTGCGCCGTGCAAGTCGCTGACCTGCAGAAACGTCTGAAAAAGTGATCTGCGTCACCCGTCGAGTGTGGAGCTGCAGAGGTCGCCGTGCAGCAGCCCTGCGTCTGCCCTGGTCACAGACCCGCCCAGCGGGGTAGGGTCAGAAACCACGTCACGCCCAAGGGCGTATTGAAACCTGAGAGTTTGCAGCGCTCGAAACCTGAACCTCTACACCAGGTCAGAAACCACGTCACGCCCAAGGGCGTATTGAAACACCGGAGTGGAGCCCTGCAGCCAGGCGGTGATGTCGGTCCAGTCAGAAACCACGTCACGCCCAAGGGCGTATTGAAACCCGCCGGGCGGATCGAGCACCAACGTGGCGCCGGACTCACGTCAGAAACCACGTCACGCCCAAGGGCGTATTGAAACCACCGACTTCAGGGCGGCGATCTGGTCGTCGACGTCGGGTCAGAAACCACGTCACGCCCAAGGGCGTATTGAAACGCGCGGCACGGTTCGCGGCCGGCATCGGCGCGAGCGGATGGTCAGAAACCACGTCACGCCCAAGGGCGTATTGAAACTTGCGGCATCCGATGTTGATCACGTACACCATCGCAAACGCAGCGTCAGAAACCACGTCACGCCCAAGGGCGTATTGAAACACAACTCATCTGTGGTCATAGATTCCTCCTCCAATGATGGGTCAGAAACCACGTCACGCCCAAGGGCGTATTGAAACCGCAGTCCGGGGAATGCTTTTTAGCCTGCGCGTCGTCGCCTGAGTCAGAAACCACGTCACGCCCAAGGGCGTATTGCAACGCGGGCCCGAATCTGCCGCCACCTCACAGCAGCCCCCACAGGGCAGTCAGAAACCACGTCACGCCCAAGGGCGTATTGAAACATTTGCCTCAGACGGGGGCGGGTCAGGGGTCGGTCGCAGGTCAGAACACGTCACGCCCAAGGGCGTATTGAAACTCCGTTGCTCGGGGGAACAGGGCGACGCGGGGCCGGCCGTCAGAAACCACGTCACGCCCAAGGGCGTATTGAAACAGGGGGACTGACAACGAAACTACGGGGTACCCAAAGTCAGAAACCACGTCACGCCCAAGGGCGTATTGAAACCTGTGCGCCATGCGGTTAAACCGTGGCGTGTCGGCTACGGGCGGATGGCAACTCTCGGGCGCGGAGCACCTGTTGCTCTTGCCCATCGTTCGGGAACACGTCACGCCTACGGGCGTCTGGGAGGCCGATGAGGCGGCAGAGGGGTGGACGTTGGTCCATCCCTCTGCCGCCTTGTGACGTTCTGTAGGAGAGGGTGAGCGCTCGGTGCCGTACCGGAGAGTGGTCGAGTGCGGTGCAGCTGGGCGGCGTGCCGGCGGGGAGCGGTCGCGTGTGCGGCACGGTATGGTCCGACAGCATGTATCCGGACAATCGGCGCGTCGCGCTCGTCGCGGTGGTCGGCGGCTTCCTGCTGGGGTTCGTCGACTTCGTATGGATCAAGTTCATGCCCTGGTGGCCCTTGGCCGACCTGGGCAACTCGTCGGCGGTGTGGGCGGTTGCCGCGTTCTTCTTCGGCTACTGGGTCCGTACGGGATGGCTCCGGGCCGCTGCCGGTGCCGCCGTCGGGCTGGTGATCGCCGTACCCGCCTACTACGTGGCGGCGGCGCTGATCCAGGGCGACAACTGGTCGGTGATGTGGTCGCCGACGTCGGCGCTGTGGATGGCCTTCGGGGTCCTCGCCGGGGTCGTCTTCGGCGTCGGCGGCGTCTGGGCACGCGGCTCGGGCTGGCGACAAATCATCGGTACGGCCCTGCCGGGGGCGGTGTGCTTCACCGAGGCGGCGTTGGAGGCGAGCCGGATCGGCGAACCGAGCTACGGCACCGATCCGATTCCGCACGTCGTGGTCCGGGCGGTGCTCGGCGTACTGGTGATCGTCCTGGCCGGCCGGACCAACCGCAACCGGCTCCTCAGCCTCGCCACAGCGCTGCCGTTGGCCCTGCTTGGCCTCGGTGCCTTCCTGCTAGCCGGCTTCCGCTGACCGGGCGGGTGTCTACTCGTCGGCCAGCGTGGCCGTGTCGAGCGTGAACGGGAACGGTTGATCGGTGGTCAACACGTCGCCCTTGGTCGCGGTCACGTGCTCGACGTAGTGCTCGCCGTCGAGCCGGAACAGCCGGAGCGTTACCGCCGACGAGCCCGGCAACTCCGGCTCAATCAGCAGATACCACGAGATTCGGGCTGCGGCGTACAGCTGCATCTTGAGCAGACGATCGGTGGCGGCGTTGCTCGGCGAGGTGATCTCGCAGATCAGCACGACCTCGCCAGCGTCGGTGACGGATCCTTCGCTGCTGGTGTCGGCGACGACGAGGTCCGGAATCACGATCCGATCCGTACGCAGCCTGACGTTGATCGCCTCGTACGCCCGGAGGCCGGCAGACCGGGCTGCCGGATACAGCGCGGACATCAGCAGGTAGGAGAGTTGCTGATGACGCTTGCTTGGTGCCGGGCTCACCCACAGGCCTCCGTCGATCAGTTCGACACGATTTGGACTCGCGTCCAGCGCGAGGTATTCCTCCTCGCTCCACGGACCCACGTGATCAAGTACGGCCACGCTCATCAGCTACACCTCCTACTGCTGCCGTGACCAGTCTCCCACTTGCTTGCCGAGGTTGTCGGCAAGCAAGGGCTGCAGCCCCTGCTGCGGGGGCGGTGCCAGCCCCACCCCGAGGATTGGGGTGGGGACGAGGCGATGGGCAACGGTCAGTGGGGGAGGGTGCCGGTCTGTAGGGCGGTGGTGAAGGTGTCCCACTGGCCGGTGGTGAAGGTGAGGGTGGGGCCGGTGCGGTCTTTGCTGTCGCGTACCTCGGCTTGGCCGGCGTGCCGGCGGGCTTCGACGCACGCTCCGCCGTTCCCGGCACTGCGGCTGGACGTGAACCATGAGGTGTCAGGCTTCATCGCTGATGCTCCTCCTCGCTCCGTGGACCTATGCGTCAGGTACGGCTGCGTCCCCCACCCCTGTGACTGGGGCGGGGGACGAGGCGATGGGCAACGGTCAGTGGGGGAGGGTGCCGGTTTGTAGGGCGGTGGTGAAGGTGTCCCACTGGCCGGTGGTGAAGGTGAGGGTGGGGCCGGTGCGGTCTTTGCTGTCGCGTACCTCGGCTTGGCCGGCGTGCCGGCGTGCCTCGACGCACTCGCCACCGTTGCCACCGCTGCGGCTGGACGTGAACCAAGGGGTGTCAGGCTTCATCGCAGATGCTCCTCGATCGGGACCGACTGCTGGCGGATCAGCCGGAAAATTCGACGGTACTCCGCCAACTCCTCCGGCCGCTCCAGATAACGAGCGCCCACATGGGACTCGACGTAGGCGATGTCCGGGTCGTCCGGGTCCGCGAAGTCCAGCAGCGTGAACGGGCTGACCATTGCCGCGTGGGCACCGGCTGACCAGGGCAGGACGCGGATCTCCACCCGTACCCGTCGACCCAGCCCGGCCAGGTGGGCGCGTTGCTCGGCCATCACTGCCGGCCCGCCGACCTCGCGGGCCAGCGCGCCTTCACCCAGGACTGCGACGATCCGGGCCGGCTCCTCGCGGTCGTAGTAGGAGATCTGCCGGTCCAGCCGCAGTGAGACCTGACCTTCGATCTTCTGCTCGGTCGCCTGCGGGTCGGCGGCGCGGAAGACCGCGCGCATGTAGTCCGGGGTCTGCAGCAGGCCGTGGATCAGCTCCGGGTTGTAGTTGTGGATCTCGGTGGCGGCGGTTTCGAGGCCGACATACAACCGGAACCAATCCGGTACGGCGTCCCCATGCGACTCCCACCAGCCGTGCTCGTCACACGCGGCGGCCAGCCGGGTCAACGCGTCCGTCGTCTCCGGATCGGCACCATAGAACCAGCACAAACCGCGAACGGTGTTCATCTTTACCGGAGACTTGCCGCTTTCGATCCGCCACAACGTCGTACGCGAACAGACCTTCGCCCGCTCCACCTCCTGCTCGGTGCGGGCCGCCTCCTCACGCAGCCGGCGCAACCGTCGCCCCAGCTGACGGCGCACCACAGTCGGTCCGGTGACCGGCATGCTTTTACCTTCCTCTCGTCCGACACACCCACCACCCGCGCCAATGTTTCACCAGGGAACCGCTGGCCGGGCCGGCCGCCGAATTCACCACATCACAGTGGACGGGCGACGGCGTACGCGATTGAGTCTCCCGCACGAGGACTGGAAACGTGGTCCGCCACAAGGATCGAACCCCGAAAATCCGAAACTCGTGACGGAGGTCAAGCATGTGCCTGTTCCGTGGTGAGCCGATCGGCCGCGAACCACGCCTCGTCCGTTCCCTGGCCGCCAACGGCGTGGAGCGTCCCGACCCGCGCGGCAACACCCCGTACCGCTGGGAGACCGGGAGCCACGGCGGCGCGCGACCGGCCACGGCCGGCGCTGGCGGGGCCGGCGGCGGTGGCGGCAACGACGGACACTGGCCGCCGGCCCCGCGCACCGGCGGGCACCGACCGGAATACCCGCTCGACGGGCTGCTGTTCTGCGCCGCCTGCGAGCGTGCGCTGACCGGCATGGAGATGCTCGGCGGCCGGGCGTACGGCTCCCCGTGCGGCTGCCGGCTCACCGTGCTCAACGCCCAACGACTCGAACAGCTCGTCCTGCACGCCCTGGCCACCCGCGAACCGGGCGCGCTGGTCCAGATCGAGCAGGCCGTCGACCCCGGCCAGCTGATGCGCCGCTACCTCGCCGAGGTACGGATCGGCGGCACCATCGACGACCTCGACCTGGTTTGGCTGGTGTAGCTCGGTCGCCCAGTCAAGCCGAGCGCGATGGACGCGCGGACAGGCCGGCTGGCGTACGGGGGTAGTACCGCGATCCGGCGTGATCCCGCTGAGGCTCATGCAGCGGGATCACGCCGAAACACATAGTCGGTCCCGTGCGGCCAGCCGGTCGGCAGCGGCACGGCTCAGCGCAGCCACATCGGGTCGTCAGGAACTGGAGGAGCCGTTACGGCGTGCCTTGTCCATGAGTAGATCGAAATAGGCGCTTTGCTCGTAGCCGGCGCCGTTGCGTGAGTACTCGGCGAGGCGGTCCGCCAGCTGATCGGCCTCAGCCTTACGCGCGGCGAGGAAGTCTCGCACGACGGCGGCCAAAGCCTGGTTGGACAGCGTTGCCGCGCCGCCGGCGACCGGATTGTCGAGGAGATCTTCCAGGATCGTCGACCATTGCCGGCTCATCCGAGCTATGTACTGCGCGCGTTTGGTGTCCACGTCGTACTCGCAGTCGAGCCTGATCAACTGTTCCCAGTACGGCTGCACAGCCTGCTTGACCCGGTCGTCGAGCTCGACCGACACGCATGCCTGGCAGTCCACTCGCGCCTCGCCGTACTCGTACCGTAATGGTCCGAAGGCATCGATTGTGCGTTGCAGCTCGACCTCCAACTCCTCCGCCTGGTGCGCGGCGACGTTGCGGGCGCGGGCGGCGGCGAGACGGGTCAGCGCCCGGATCGCGTACGGTATGAAGATCTTGACGCAGCCGTTGAGCGTCTCCCTCGGGAGCCCTTCGGATGACCAGACGAAGCTGGTGTGGACGCGGAAGGCGAACAGGTATCCCCGGGCGGGCACGACGATCGGTGCCGGTGCGTCCCGGAGTTCGGTCAGCCGCCCCGGCGGCGCGGGTGGCGGCGACGGCGGCGAGAGCTCCGGTTCGGGGGCGCTCATCGCCGCGACCAACCGGTGCCACGGCCTCAGCAGCCACGATATGAACCGACGCCACCTACCACCGGAGCCTCGCGTCTCGAAATCTGTCATGTCGTCACTTCCTCATCGCGACGTCGAGCCATCGCGGCAGCCCGCTGTCGAACCGTGGTAGCTGGGCAAGGTTGAACTCCATCCGACGGTGCAGGGACGGGTCGGCGGCGAGGTCCGCGACCAACGAGGCGACTGCCTTGCGTACGGTGTCATCGGCGTCGGCCCTGGCCAGCCACTGGCCGAACGTGTGCCACGCCCGCTGGGAAAGGCCCGGACTGAGCAACGCCAGCCGCCAGAGCCGTACGAGGCCGCCGCCGTCGATTTGCTGCGCCGCGAACCTGATCAGCAGGTCGGGTACGTCGCCACGGGAGTCGTCGTCCACGTGCTCGGCGACTTCGATCAGGGCGTAGGCGGCATGTGGCTGCAGCTGACGGTCCTGCGACCAGTTCACCAGCTCGCCGATGATGTGCTCGGCGCTGTGCACGGTGTAGATCTGGCGCACGCCTTTGGCCACGGTCCGGGTGTGCTGTTGCATCGGGTCCTGGGCGATGCGGCGCAGGTCGGCCAGGCTCCAACTGACGTCCGGCTGGCGCAGCCCGCTGGCGTAGACCCGCGCGGCGGCGTCCCGCTGGTAGTTGCGCCTGCCACCAGCCCAACTACGGACCCGCCGACGGACAAGGTGGCCCACTTGGCCACCCATGTCCGCCGCGACCATCGTCCACGCCGCTGCCTGACGCAGCCGCCGTTTCGGCGACGCGGCCCACTCATCGACCAATTCGGTGCAGACCCGGAGGAAGTCGTGGTGCGCGAGTAGTCCGGCGGCCTCTGCCGCTGCGCGCTGCATCGGCTCGTCGCCCCTTGTCGCCAGCGTGTTCAGCCAGTTGATCAAAGCCGGCCGGGTGCTGTCGAACTCGTGCCACGCCACTTCGATGATCGCGCCCCGCATCGCACCGTCGCGCAGCCACGCCGAGCGTGATGATCCACCGGGGGAGTTCGTGGCGTCGCGGCTTTCCTGCCAATCCACCTGGAGGAGGGGGCCGAGTAGCTCCGAAACGGAGTACTGCAGCGCCATCCGTCCCCAGTCGACTCGTTTGGCCTGGCCGTCTATCTCCTCGAGCAGGAGGCTGGCCGCCTCGAAGACGTAGTGCAGCGGTCGGCGGGCGAAGACGGCGTACGCGATCCGGAAAGCCCGCTCGTGTTGGTCGATTCGTCGTTGCCGGCGGTGGCCGGTGCCGTCCTGGTTGGTCGCGAGGATCTCCGCCGCGCGAACCCTGCGTCGCGGCTGGGAGTTGTCAAGGATCCGCTCAATGTCCTCGGAGCCGGCCGGATGAGCTGCCCAGACAGCCTCGGCGATGAAGACCACCTCTTGCGGCCCGTAGCAGCTGTGTAGGGCGGCGGTGAGCTTTTCGTGTTGGAGGTACCGGCTGACGGCATGCTCTCGGTCCGGTTCGGACGACCTCGGCATGGCACGCAGGTGACGATGCAGATGAGCGTGGAAGACAGCCACCGGTTCCGGAGGATGGTGCGTCACCTCGGCACCGGACCGTCCGCCCACACGGCCCTCGTCGTCACGGATCAGCAGCAGGCTGGCCTCGCGACGTCGGAAGAGGTCTGCGAGCATGGGTATCACCCGGCTGTGTGTGTCGCCCGGTAGCCGGAGCACGTACCCGTGATCCTTCTTGAGGGTTCTGTCGCTGGCCTGGGTGAGGACGCCGGGCTCGACATCGTCGGGTAGCAGGATCTCGTGCGTCTGGTCCGGGCCGTGGCGTCGGGCCAGCGCCACGAGCGCGGTGCTGAACCGGCCGGTGTCGGGCCTGCCAGCCAGACACACCGCCGATCGTTCGCTGAGCTTCCTCGCCAGTTCATCGTCTGCGGCAGTCGGCACGTACACCGTGAGTAGATCGGTGACTCCCACTAAGTCGGTGATAACGGGTCTCCCCGATGGTCGACCCAGGTTGTACACGATCTTGATCGTGTTGCCCATGCCGACAGCGCCCACCCCACCGATGCGCAGCCCTGAGTAGGAGGCGGAAAGCCCGTCGCCGTACAGCTCCGCACCGACCTGCGGGTCCAGCCACAGGGACTCCGGATCGGGTTCGTCCTGGAGATCGGCCTCCGGCTCCGACGACATCTCGTGGCCAGGGATAGCGCCCGTCATCGAGGCGACTCCCAAGAGTCGAGATCCTCCGGTCGGCCCGATATCGAGACGGCGTTTCCGGTACCGATGGCACCGACACCCCCTATCTGGTTGTCCCGGAACACCTGCGCACCGCCCGCCGGTCGCGGACGAGGCCCGGGTCGCCGATGGTCGATCCCCCCGGCGCCGGGGCCATCGTTCTGCTGGCCGGGCCCATGGTCCAGCGCCTCTGGTTGCGCGGAGGCTGGCGCGAGGCTCTCACCCGGGACGTAGATCCAGGCGGCGGCCTCGAAGTCCTTGTCCGCGATGCGCGCGGTCACTCGCTGAAAGTGATCCGGTCGAAGGTCCTGGTATTGCCGAACGATGTCCTGGTAGAGCCGGTCCGACACGATGAGGGCGACCGCTGCTTGCGGGAACTGCCGTAACGCGGCCTTGAGCTGGGGTGAGTCGACCAGACGGCAGACTGTCACGACCGCCTCGCTCGGGAATCCGTTCGCTCCGTTCAAGTGGACCGGCCCTTCGTGCACAGCTACCCGCAGGCGAATCCGAGCCTCGCTGCTGAGGCCACGATTGGTCTCGCGCAGAAGTCGGTCAAAGACTGGTGTCAACCGCGCCAGCACCGCCCGTTCGCTGGTGCCCTGGGGGAGGATGGCGAGCTCGCCGTCTCCCCCCTGTTGGACCTGCCAGTTGGCGCGATCGAAGCCCAGCTCGCCGCACGCTGTCGTCATGACCTCCTGAAAGGCCAATTGCGCACGATGCTGCAGGACGTTGTCTCGGCGGCTGTAGGACTCCATGTCCACAGCGATCAGGACACGCCGGTCCGGATCATTGATGTAAGGCATGTTCCCCATCTCTCCCTGGCGACGAACCGTTCGATGCTTATCTCTACAGAACGGCGGGCAGGGAGATTCCATAAAAGTACGTAATCGAGGCGAGAGTCGCATGGGCGACAAGTGGTAGTCCGATGCGTCGATTCACATCGGTTCCACGTTGACTCGATGCATGGAGCGAAGCGAGAGCGCGATAAGTGACGCTGGTCCGGACCTGTGGCGTGATTTTCAGGTGGGTCTGGCCACTGCGGCCTCGCTGCAAACGTCAATCAGACACGCGGACGCGAAAGCGCTGGCCATGCTGGCGGCCGAAGGGGGCGTCGCGGCGACCGTTGCCGACCGGGTGCTGCCGACGATGTTTGACGGCCCCTCGGTCGTGGTGGCTATCTCGATCTTTCTCACGGCCGGCGTGGCCGTTGCCTGTGCCGTCACCACCTGGCGGCTCGCGATGTCGCTGCGGCCGCGCCTGACCGGAGCCGGAGGGACCAACCGGTTCGGCTTCCCGGACCTCGTCGCGGCCGGCGGGTGCCCTTCGCCCGCAGCTGTCCACCAGCACCGGGACGAGGCCTGGGACTTCGTGGTAGCCCTAGCCCGTATCGCATTGGCCAAGTTTGTATTGATCAATGACTCTATGCCCTGGTTCCTTGTTGTGCTGGGCGGTGCCGTCGGGTTGCTGGTGGTCAGGGGCGCAGGGGGTGCGATGTCCTGAATGACTGCGGAGGGTGGCTAAACGCAAGCTGTGCGTGAATGATGTCTTCTTGACTACGAGGAGGTACAGATGGACAACGCTCCCTGGTTGCCGGGTACCTTCCTGGCCCGGCTCCAGCCGTCGACGCGCAAACGTCTCCTGTCGGCGGGAGTCCGACGGTCCGTGAAGGAAGCGCAGGTCATGATCCATGAGGGCGCTGAAGAGTCCTACGTGGTCTTGCTCGACGACGCGCTCGTCAAGGTAACGGCTGCGTTGACCGACGGTCGGCACGCCTTGTTGTCGATCCGGGTCTCCGGCGACGTCATCGGTGAGATATCAGCACTGAACGAGACGCCGAGGACGGCGACGGTGACCGCCTGCCGGCCATCGGTCATCCGCGTGGTGCACCGCAACGAGTTCATGGCATTCCTCCGCGACTACCCCGACGCCGCGCTGACCGTGGCCGGGATCATCGCGGACCGTCTTCGCTGGGCCAACCGGCGCCGCATCGACTTCACTGCCTACACGGTGCGGGTGCGCTTGGCCCGCGTCCTGTGGGAGCTTGCCGCCGCCTATGGACGGCGGAGCCCGCAAGGCATCGTCGTCGACATCCGGTTGACCCAGGATGAGATGGCCACCCTCTGCGGGGCCGCACAGGTCAGCGCACAAAAGGCACTCAGCGGACTCCGCGCGGACGGCATCGTCGCCATCCGCTACCGGGGCTTCGTCGTACGGGACAGCGAGGCGTTGCGTTCAGTCGCCAAATTCAACGGATGAGGTTTCTGTGCTTCGGCCGACGGCGGCGGGTGCCACCGCCGGAGGCCGATGCGCGGGTACGCCGAGAAGCGGGTCGGTATCAAGGGCGCGGGTCAGTAGAAGAAGTCGACGATCGAGTCCCAGACCGCGCGGATCGCGCTGCGGACCGCCGACCACAGGCGCGGCGCCTCGTCATGCAGCCAGGCGAGGAAGACCGTGACGTTGCGCATCACCTCGACGCGCTTCTTCTTTTTCAGCTTGCCGAGCATCTCGATGATCTGCCGCTCTTCGGCGGCCGAAAGGTTGGACATGGGATGGGTTCCTCTCGCCCGTGGCGGTCGGTCAGCGGAACAGACCGCGGAGGTCCTGTAGGAAATCGGCGACCGCCGTACGGACCCGCCGGTAGATCTCGTCGGCGGCGCCGATGACGTCGGCGAGCCAGTTGAGGAACGAGGCTGAGGTACGCAGGATCTTCTGGATCTTGTCGCGGTTCTCCTTGCGGAGCAGTCTGATGATCGTCTGCTCCTGTGCCCTGGTCAGTGCCATGATGCTCACCGCTCTCCGTGTTCGTCGCGCCAGGCCCGGACGAACTTCCGCACCTCCGGTGCGGCGAGTTCGAACGGGTCGGCGGTCTCCTTCGGCAGCTTCCACGCTGCTTTACCGGCCGCGCCGATCAACGTGATCAGCAGGTCGTCGAGCCGACACCGGCGGGAGAGGGACCGCGAGTGTCGCCGACGACGGAGCCGGGCATCCTGCTGGCACCCCGGCGTCGGTACGGGGGCGTCCGCCGCGCCCGTACTGCAGATCGGCGGAGCCGCGCTCGGGGTGGCGCTGTTCGTCGGCGGAATCGTGATCGGCGTGGACGGGGTGACCGATCTCCTCGCCGCCCGGCAGATCAGGCGCGCGCTGCCGCGAAAGGCGATCCTGCTCAATTCGGAAGGGCTGCGGTTCATTCCGGAGTTGAACGGCGAGATGCTGGAGGTCTGCGTGCCGTGGGGTGAGATCGAAGGTTGTGGATTTCGTCCGGGACTCGGCGGTAACGAGTTCCTCTGCTTCGACGCGCCGGGCCGGTACCCGGCGCCGCCGGTGGCATACGGCTGCGATCCGCACTACGCCGCTGAACCGACGGCCGCTGCTTCCTGCCGCCGAGGTGACCACCGGCGGACGTCAACGCTCCCGGGCCGGGCACCCGTACTGCGTTTGTGGTTGATCCCGTTGCGGGATCAACCACAAATCAACATTGGGTTCCGGGGGCTGTGCGGATCACCAGTGGCGACAGTCGTCGCCAGCCAGCCACCGGCCGCACCCGTCACCGGACCGGCAGCAGGGCGGGCCCGCCGTCCTTGGCCGACCGGGTCAGCGGGGGAAAGTCAGTCCACAGGTAGAGGAAGCACAGGATCCGTGGGTCACCCTGATATCTGAACCGGTCGTCGATCCGGTACCAGTGCGCGTCGACCCGGTCCGGCAGATCGTCGTCGACCGGTAGGCCCACGTAGTCGGCGACCAGCCGCAGACACCGTTGACGGAACCGCTCCTCCTCCAATTCAGGATTGTCGAGGTCGACGGGAGGAAGCGTGCTTTGGTCGAACGTCCCGACGAACTCGCTGCGGTGTGGCTGGCCGCAATCGACCGGCTCCATCGCCCCCACGAACCCGCGGTCGTCCCACAGCGGCTCGTAACAGCGCAGCAGCAGTGGCGCGTCGCCGGCCAGCGCGCCGCGCAGGCTCCCGGTCCGAGGGACCACCTTGTCCGGCAGCACACTCGTGACCTCGGCGAGGTCGCAGCGGAACCAGCGGGCCCCGGCCTCCCAGGCGACCTGCGGCGGCATCACCACGGTCAACCGCAGCGCTCCGTGCTGCCAGAGGTCGCCCAGGAACCTGGTGGCGTGCGTCTCGCACTCCGTACGGGCCGCTTCGCGCGTCGGGTCGAACCCGACCGGGGCGGTCGGCCGCCGTGCGTCGGCGCCGGTGAAGGTACCGACGTGCACCGTCTCGACCCGGTGCAGCCGGGCGCAGTCCACCGGCAGGTAGTACTTCGCGCTGCCGGAGACGGCCTCCTCGCGGTGACAGACGCCGGCCTTCGGCACGAAGGTGGACGGCGCGTCGAACGCGGCCCAACCGTCGGTCAGGTCGCCGTCGAGCCCTTGCGGCGGCGGTACGCAGCCGGCGATCACGGCCAGGGACGCGGCGGCCAGCACCGCGACCATCCGCGTCAGCGGTGACGATGAGCGTTCCCGTCGTCGCGTGCCCCGCCACCCTGGTGCCATCATCGTCTGCTCCCTAGATGACTACTCGTACTGGATCGGTAGGGCGCTGGTGCCGCCGCCGCGCACCGACCGGATCAGCGGCGGATCGGAGCGCCAGGCGAAGCAGCGAACCGTCGACTCGCCTTCCGCCCAGCTCAGCTGGTCGGGATTGCTGTAGATCGTGCCGACCCGGTACTCCAGGTTGCCGTCGTTCGGCACCTTCGCGTACCGGGCGACCACCGCGCGGCACCGGGCGTGCGCCTGGTCGGCGTTCGACTCCAGGTCGTCGTACGTCAGCTCGTCCTCCACGTAGGTGCCGACGAACTCTGCCTGGTGCGGGGCGTCGCAGTACATCGGCTCCGTCAGGACCTCGCCGTCGTCGACCGCCGGGGAACCGAAGCAGGCCAGGCGCAGCACGTGACCGGGGACGGCCAGCACTCCCTTGGCCGAGCCGTACCAGTCGACGATCGAGCCGTCGGGGGTGTCGGTGACGCCGACGTCGCAGCGGAACCAGCGCGCACCACCATCCCAGGCAGTCGCCGACGGCGTCACGATCGTCAGCCGGAACCGGCCGGTCCGCCACGGTCCGCCGAGGAACTCGTTGACCCGCTCGTCGCACGCGGCGCGGGCGACCCGCCTGGCCGGCACCAGACCGTTCGCCGGGCCGTTCTCGTCAACGGTCACGCTCGGATCGTCGCCGAACGTGCCGACGTACGCGGTCTCCAGGTCGTGGTACCCGGCGCAGCTGCTCGGCCGGTAGTTCTGCCGGGTGCCGACGACCGTCACCTGATGGTGACAGACATCGGCCTCCGGCATGAGGTGGACCGGCTCGTCGAACGCCGGCCAGCCGTTGGCGAGGTTACCGTCAGCGGACATCGGCAGTGCGCAGCCGGTCGCTGCCGTGAGTGTCACGACCATCAGCAGCGCAGCGGCCAGTCCGACCCGGGCCTGCCGGCGGGTGCCTCGTTGACGGGAGTCACCCCACCGACCGGAGTCACCCCACCGACCGGAGTCGCGCCGTCGCGCCATGATGCGTGCCTTCCCGTCGTCTGACTGTCGCCTGTCCGTCGTGGTTCAGGCGGCCGAGGCTACGACATCCGGAGGACCGCGCCGGCTGCCGGGTCTCGCTTGTCTGACTGACTCAGACGTGTCGACGGACACCGCCCGCGCCGCGCCGGGCGGACGGCTCACCCGCACCAGTGGCGGTACGGCGGATCCGCCGCCTGACATGGGCTGATCTGCGGTGGCGTGTGTGGGACTCTTGCTCACGTTCGTAGACTGGCGCGGTGACCGCAGCAGCGCCGATCATCGCGCCCAGCATCCTCGCCGCCGACTTCGCCCGACTGGCCGAGGAGGCCCGCGCGGTCGAAGGGGCCGCCGACTGGCTGCATGTCGACGTGATGGACAACCACTTCGTGCCCAACCTGACCATCGGGCTCCCGGTGGTGCAGAGTCTGCTGCCCGCCACCGACCTGCCGTTCGACGTACACCTGATGATCACCGACCCACGACGCTGGGCGCCCGGCTACGCCGACGCCGGGGCCTACAACGTCACCTTTCATGCCGAAGCCTGCGACGACCCGGTGGCGTTGGCCAAGGAACTGCGGTCGGCCGGTGCGAAGGCCGGTCTGGCGATCGACCGGGACACACCCGTCGAGCCCTATCTCGACCTGCTGCCCAGCTTCGACACCCTGCTGATCATGACAATCAAGGCCGGGTTCGGCGGCCAGCGGTTCATCCCGGAAATGCTGGACAAGGTTCGCGCCGCCCGCCGGCACGTCGCCAGCGGCCACCTGGAGCTGCGGATCGAGGTCGACGGCGGGATCGCCGCCGAGACCATCGAACAGGCCGCCGCAGCGGGCGCGGACGCGTTCGTCGCCGGCACCGCCGTCTACGGTGCCGAGGATCCCGCCGAGGCGGTCCGCAAGCTGCGGGAACTCGCCGAGCGGACCGCCTGCCAGTGGTGAGCCCCGACGGGGCGCAACCGCGCCCCGACCTCATCCTGGTGGTCGACGACGACGTCGACATAGCCCGGTTCGTCGAGGTCAACCTGCGGTTGCAGGGATTCGAGGTGCTGCTCGCGCACGACGGCCAGGAAGCGCTCGACGCGATCGAGCGGCAGCGTCCCGACTTGGCGGTGGTCGACCTGATGATGCCGCGTATCGGCGGGCTCGAACTCACCCGCCGGCTGCGCGCCGACCCGATGACCGCCGCCCTGCCGATCATCATGCTCACCGCCAAGGGCATGACCGTCGACAAGGTGCTCGGGTTGACCGCCGGGGCCGACGACTATCTGGTCAAACCCTTCGACACCTCGGAGTTGATGGCCCGGGTCATCTCCACTCTGCGCCGTAACCGCGAATACCGTGAGGTGTCGCCGCTGACCGGGCTGCCCGGCAACACCCGGGTCAGTCGGGAGATCACCGACCGGGTCCGGAGCGGCACCGACTACGCCGTCGGCTACATCGACATCGACCGGTTCAAGAGCGTCAACGACGTGTACGGGTTCGGCCGCGGCGACGAGTTCATCTCCGCGTTGGCGCGATGCCTGCACCGGGCGGTGGTGTCGATCGGGCTGCCGCCGGCGTTCCTCGGCCACATCGGCGGCGACGACTTCGTGGTGGTCTGCACGCCGGAGCAGGTCCGACCGATCATCGAGCAGGCGATCGTGGACTTCGAGAAGGTGGCCGACGAACTCTACGATCCCACCGACGCGCGACGCGGCTACGTCGAGGTCAAGGACCGGCGGGGCAACCTGCAGAAGGCCGCGCTGGTCACCCTGTCGGTCGGGGTGGCGGTCTCGGCCGGCCCGCGTCGGTTCAGCGACCCCCGCGACATCATCACGGTGGCAAACGAGATGAAATCGGTCGCCAAGAGCCAACCGGGTTCGTTCATCGCGGTCGACCGGCGGTTGTCCAGCGGCTGACCAGCGGCGGGGCACAACTGTCGGAAACCCGACAGTTGTGACCTGGGCCGCGTCGCTGGCGGCCGGTCCCGGGATTCGTGTAAGACTCTCAGGTACAGCACCCACCACGCGCTGGCGGGACTCGGTGAAATTCCGAACCGGCGGTGATCCACGGCCCGAGCCGTGGTAGCCCGCGACCCGGTCGTCGGTAACGACGCCCGGTGGACCTGGTGAGACCCCAGGGCCGACGGTTGGGCCAGGCAGTGTCGATCCCGGCACTGACCGGTCCAGACAGTCCGGATGGGAGACAGCGCGCGGGGACGGACGCTGCGCGCTGGCGTGTTCACGTACGCCTGCCCGCTCAGCGACCCGGGGCTAGGCCGCCATGGCCACCCCCGGGTGTACGCCGCCGCCCGCTGTCGCCGGCCGCCCACCTTCGGGCCCGGTGACGCCTCCCGCCCGCCGCGCGCCACGACGGCAGGCCAGGAGAAGAGGGACCGGTCATGGCGAGCCTGACCACCGACGAGGCGATGCGTCGCGCCATCGGCCTCGCTGTGCGCGGCCTCGGCGCCACCAGCCCCAACCCGATCGTCGGCTGCGTCATCCTCGACCCCGCCGGGCACGTCGTCGGCGAAGGCTTCCACGCCTACGCCGGCGGCCCACACGCCGAGATCGTCGCCCTCGCCCAGGCCGGCGACCGGGCCCGGGGCGGCACCGCCGTGGTCACCCTCGAACCGTGCGACCACGTCGGCCGGACCGGCCCCTGCTCCACCGCGCTCGCCGACGCCGGCGTCGCCACCGTCGTGCTGGCCGTACCCGATCCCAACCCGGTCGCCGCCGGCGGCGCCGACACCCTGCGCGCCGCCGGGATCGCCGTCGAGTTCGGCCTGCGCGCCGACGAGGCCGAGGCCGCCAACATCGCCTGGCTGACCGCCGTACGCCGCAGACGCCCCTACCTGACCTGGAAGTACGCCGCCACACTCGACGGCCGGTCCGCCGCCGTCGACGGCACCAGCATGTGGATCACCTCGGAGGCGGCCCGCGCCGACGTGCACGCCCTGCGCGGCACCGTCGACGCGATCATCGCCGGGGTCGGCACCGTCCGCACCGACGATCCCCGGCTCACCGTCCGTGACCCGCGCGACGGCGCCCTCGCCATCCGCCAGCCGCTGCGCGTCGTGGTGGACAGCGCCGGACGTACCCCGGTCGACGCCCGGGTCCGCGACGCCGCCGCCCCCACCTGGATCGCCACCGCCGCCGACGTCGGCACCGACCACCACGGCCGGGTCGACCTGTCCGCGCTGCTGACCCGACTGTACGACCGGGGCGTCCGGTCCGCCCTGCTCGAAGGGGGACCGGTGCTCGCCGGGGCGTTCCTGCGTGCCGGCCTGGTCGACCGGATCGTTGGCTACCTGGCACCCAAACTGCTCGGCTCCGGGGCCGCCGCGCTCGGCGACGCCGGCGTGCCGACCATCGCCGATGCGATCGAGCTGACCGTCGTCGACGTCACCCAGGTCGGCCCCGACCTGCGGATCACCGCCGTACCCCGGCAGAAAGAGGGCTGAGTCGATGTTCACCGGGATCATCGAGGAGCTGGGCACAGCCGGCACACTCGACTGGCACGGCGACAGCGCGGTCCTCGCCCTGCACGGCCCGTTGGTCGCCGCCGACGCCCGGCACGGCGACTCGATCGCCGTGAACGGTGTCTGCCTGACCGTCGTCGACGTCGGTGACGGCGGCCGGTTCACCGTCGACGTGATGAAGGAGACCTTCGACCGCAGCTCCCTGGGCGGTCTGCGGACCGGCGATCCGGTCAACCTGGAACGGGCCGCGACCCTCGCCACCCGCCTCGGCGGGCACCTGGTGCAGGGCCACGTCGACGCGGTCGGCGTCATCGTCGACCGCACCCCGGCGGACCGCTGGGAACAGGTGCGGATCAGCCTGCCGGGCGGCCTGTCCCGCTACGTCGTCGAGAAAGGGTCCATCGCCGTCGACGGAGTCTCGTTGACCGTGACGGGGGTCCACGACGGCGATCCCGCCGCCCCGGGAGACGACCCCGGCTGGTTCACCGTCGGACTCATCCCCACCACCCTGCAGCTCACCACCCTCGGCAACAAACCGGTCGGGGCACCGGTCAACCTGGAGGTCGACGTGATCGCGAAGTACGTGGCCAAGCAGGTCAGCGCAAGCGGGGCGGCGCGGTGACCGCCGGGTTCGGCACCATCGCGCAGGCTCTCGACGACCTGGCCGTCGGCCGGCCCGTCGTGGTCGTCGACGACGCCGACCGGGAGAACGAAGGCGACCTCATCTTCGCCGCCGAACACGCCACCGCCGCCCAGGTCGCCTTCATGGTGCGGCACACCTCGGGCTTCATCTGCGTGTCCCTGTCCGAAACCGAATGCGACCGACTCGACCTGCCGCCGATGTACCACACCAACCAGGACCGGCGGGGCACCGCGTACACCGTCACCGTCGACGCCCGGGCGGGCGTCACCACCGGGATCTCCGCCGCCGACCGCGCACACACCATGCGACTGCTCGCCGACCCGGCCACCAGCGCCGCCGACCTGTCCCGCCCCGGGCACGTCGTGCCACTGCGGGCCCGCGCCGGCGGTGTCCTGCACCGGCCCGGCCACACCGAGGCCGCCGTCGACCTGGCCCGGCTCGCCGGGCTGCGACCCGCCGGGGTGCTGTGCGAACTCGTCAACGACGACGGCACCATGATGCGCCTGCCCGACCTGGAGAAGTTCTGCGCCGACCACGGCCTCACCCTGATCACCATCGCCGACCTGATCACCCACCGGCGGCGCACCGAAAGCCATGTGGAACGGGTGGCGCAGGCCCGGCTACCGATGCCGTACGGCGAGTTCCGGGCGGTCGGCTACCGCGTCGCGCACGACCCCGCCGAACACATCGCGCTGGTCCTCGGCGACGTCGGCGACGGTGGTGACGTCAGCGGCGGGGGAGCCGGGAGAGCCGGCGACGGTCACGACGTGCTGGTCCGGGTCCATTCCGAATGCCTCACCGGCGACGTCTTCGGTTCGCTGCGCTGCGACTGCGGGCCGCAGCTCGACACCGCCCTGCGGCTGGTCGCCGCCGAAGGCCGGGGCATCGTGCTCTACCTGCGCGGCCACGAGGGGCGCGGCATCGGCCTGGCGGACAAGCTGCACGCCTACCACCTGCAGGACCAGGGCCGCGACACGGTCGACGCCAACCTCGCCCTCGGGCTGCCCGCCGACGCCCGCGACTACGGCACCGGCGCGCAGATCCTGCACGACCTCGGGGTGCGGTCGGTACGGCTGCTCACCAACAACCCGGCCAAGGTCGACGGCCTCGAAGCCCACGGTGTGACAGTGCTCCACCGGGAACCGCTCACCATCCATCCGCGCCCGGAAAACCTGCGCTACCTGCGGACAAAACGCGACCGGATGGGGCACCTGCTGCAGGGACTCGACGAGATCGAGACCACCGGGATCGCGGGAGGACGGGCATAGTGGCCGGTTTCGGAGAACCAGGAGTCACCACCGTCGACGCCCGGGACCTGACCGTCGGGGTGGTCGCCGCCCGATGGCACGGCGAACTGGTCGACGTCATGCTCAGCCGGGCGTTGGCCGCCGCCGACGCCTGCGGGGTCGCCGGCGTACAGGTCGCCCGGGTCGCCGGCTCGGTCGAACTGCCCGTCCTGGCCCAGGCCCTGGCCCGGCGCTGTGACGCGGTGGTCGCCCTCGGCGTCGTGGTACGGGGTGCCACCGCCCACTTCGACTACGTCTGCACATCGGTGACCGAAGGACTGACCCGGGTGTCGCTCGACGAAGCCACGCCGGTCGGGCACGGAGTGCTCACCGTCGACACCATCGACCAGGCCGCCGAACGGGCCGGACTACCCGACTCGATCGAGGACAAGGGGTGGTCGGCGATGGTCGCCGTACTCGATGCCGCGCTCGCGTTGCGCGCCCTGCCGCCGACCTGAACGACCGGCGGTCCCGCTTCCTGTCACTGACCCGTCACGTTCTGGCCGTCCGCGCGGTAAACCAGACGCGGAGCTGACACGTCGTAGCTGGCGTGACACCCGAACTGGCCTCTGACCTGCGCGCGGGGAGGACGATGCCGCGACAGCGGACACAGCCATCGGCGTGGGCGGCGGACGAAGCGGTCACCCGCCTGTTCACCGCGCACTACCGTCCGCTGGTACGCCTGGCCACCCTGCTGCTGCGTGAGCCGGCGATGGCCGAGGAGATCGTGCAGGACGCCTACGTCGCGCTGCACGGCCGCTGGTGGCGGCTCCGGGACGCCGACAAGGCCCTGGGCTACCTGCGGGTCACCGTGGTCAACAAGTGCCGGTCGGCGATGCGGCACCGCCGGGTCGTGCAGGCACACCTGGCCGCCGCCCGGCCCGAACCCGACGCCCCGAGCGCCGAAGCGGGTGCCCTGGATCAGCTGCGCCAGGACGACGTCGTCACCGCGCTGCGCGCCCTGCCGCCCCGGCAACGGGAAGCGATCGTCCTGCGCTACTACGTCGATCTGTCCGAGGCGCAGACCGCCGAGATCATGGGAGTCAGCCGGGGCGCGGTGAAAAGCCACACCGCGCGCGGCATCGCGGCGCTGCGCACGAGCCTGGACGGACTGTGATGGACCACGACGATACGGCCACCCGCCACGCCGACCTGCTGCGCCAGGCGCTACGGGCACAGGCGGACCGGGTCGACGCCGGACCTGACGCCGCGTTGGCGGCCATCCGCGACCGGATCGCCGTCCGACGCCGTCGCCGGCTGCCGGCGACGCTGATCGCCACCGCCGCCGCGACCGTCGCCGCCACCATGGTCGGAGTCATGGTCGGTCTGTCGCCGATCGGCACCCCGGGCCCACCCGGCCAGCGTCCGGGCGCGGCCACCGCCGACCCGGCGACCTCCGCCTCCGCCCCGGCCCCCGCCTCCGTCGCACCGTCCGCTGCCCCCGGCGACCCGTCCGCCCCCGGCGCCACGTCCGCCACCGCCACCGCAGGCGCGGCCGGCGAGCGCGCCGGTACGGCTGTCGCCACCCTGCCGGTCTACTACGTCGGCGAGGTCGACGGCCGGCCCCGGCTCTACCGGGAGTTCCACCGCTTCGACCTGACCAGCCGCAGCACCCTCGGCGAGTTGCGGGCCGTGATCGGCGAAATGCTCACCGGCGAGCGGCTGCGCGACCCCGACTACCGCACCCTCTGGCCGATCGGTGCCAGCCTGACCAGCGTCTGGACCCAGTACGACATCGTCGGGGTCAACATCAGCGGCGCCGACGTCGCCAACCTCGACGCGGCCGGGGCCGACGCCGCCGTGCAGCAACTCGCCTGGACCGTCGCCGGAGTCGTCGGCGGCGACCCCCGGATCCGACTCCTGCTCGACGGGGAACCCGTGGACCGGCTCTGGGGTCACGTCGACACCCGCGACGAGATCGTCAAAGGACGGGCGTTCGACACCCTGGCCGCGCTCTGGCTGATCGAACCGCAGCACGGCGACACGGTCGGGCGAACCTTCACCGTGCACCTCGCCGGCAGCGTCAACGAGGCCACCGCACAGCTGCGGGTCCGCCAAGGGGACCGGATCGTCCACCAGCGCCACGTCACCCTCGACGACGGGGCACCCGGGCGGGGCGAGGCGACCGTCGCGCTCACCCTGCCGCCCGGCGACTACCTGGTCGAGGCGTACGAAGAGTCGCTGGTCGAGGACGGGAGCGACCGCTACCTCGTCGACGCGATGATCACCGTACGGTGACGGCACGCTGACCGTCGTACGGCGCCGGCCCTGACCGCCGTACGGTGATCAGCTGGTGGACCGGTGCGGACCCGGTGCCGACCGGCCCGAGGTCCGGCTGCCACAATCAGGCACCGTGAAGACGTTCGAGGAGCTGTTCGCCGAGCTACAGGCCAAGGCGGCAGCCGGTACGCCCGGCTCGTCGACGGTGGCCGCGCTGGAGCGCGGGGTACACGCCATCGGCAAGAAGGTCGTCGAGGAAGCCGCCGAGGCGTGGATGGCCGCCGAGCACGAGAGCCCGCAGCGGGCCGCCGAGGAGATCTCCCAACTGCTCTACCAGGCGCAGGTGCTGATGCTGGCCACCGGACTGGAACTCGAAGACGTCTACCGACATCTCTGACCCGCCCTCGCGACCGTGCACCCCCGATCGATCAGGAGCGAGACCGAGATGCTGCGCATCGCCGTACCCAACAAAGGCACCCTGTCCGGACCGGCCGCCGACATGCTGCGTGAGGCCGGCTACCGCCAACGCACCGACCCCAAGGACCTGGTCTGCCGCGACGAGGCCAACGACGTCGAGTTCTTTTACCTGCGCCCCCGCGACATAGCCACCTACGTCGGCACCGGCGAACTGGAGCTCGGCATCACCGGCCGGGACCTGCTGATCGACTCGGCCAGCCCGGCCGAGGAACTGCTCGACCTGGACTTCGGCGGGGCGACGTTCCGGTTCGCCGCCCGCCCCGAGACCCTGACCCGGGTGCCCGACGAGATCGCCGGGCGACGCATCGCCACCGCGTACCCCGGGGTGGTCGAACGCTACCTGGGCGAACACGGCCTCAAAGCCGAGGTGATCCGGCTCGACGGCGCGGTGGAGAACGCCATCCGGCTCGGCGTCGCCGACGTCATCGCCGACGTGGTGGAGACCGGCGCGACGCTGCGCCAGGCCGGCCTGGTCACCGTCGGCGAGCCGATCCTGCGTTCCTCGGCGGTGCTGGTGCACCCGGCCGCGACCCCCACCACCGGGCAGGCCGACCAGCTGATCCGTCGCCTGCAGGGTGTCCTGGTGGCCCGCCGGTACGTGATGCTCGCCTACGACGTGCGTGCCGACCTGCTGGAACAGGCGAGCGCGTTGACCCCGGGCATCGAGTCGCCGACCATCTCGCCGCTGCACCGGGAAGGCTGGGCGGCGGTGCAGGCGATGGTCCGCCGCGCCGAGGTCCACCGGATCATGGACGAGCTGTACGAGGTCGGCGCCCGCGCCATCCTGGTCACCTCGATCCACGCCTGTCGCCTCTGACCCGTCCCGGCGCGATAGGTAAACATCGAAGGACTGCTGTACCTCGGTGGTCCGGGCTGGTACCGTGATCACAGTCAATATGTTGCCCAGGCGTGTTGGTTGCGGGGTGTACATCACCATGCTGAAGAGACAAAGGGATTTGCCGCAGGTCAATCGCAGGTCGCTGATGATGGTGCCGACATTGGCGGTAGCTGCCATCGCTCTCTCCTCCGCGCCGGTTCAGGCCAGCCTGCGGCAGCCGGAGTGTGTCGCTGATCTCTTGAATGGCCAGGGTCGATAGGCGTGACCGCATACACCCGTCGTGGGATCTTGGCGCTAGCCGCGACCGGCGGTATCGGAATGGCGGTGTTCGGTGGCAGGCCGACCGCCGCCGCTGACGTCAGCATCGCCGAATGCACTTCGATACCCGCGACTCATGATCCGGAGGTCATTGCGATTGTCTACCGGGTCGGGGTCGATCTGGGTGCCAGTAGCCGCGTCATGCTCTCGGCATTCGAGGCGGGCTGGGTCGAGTCCCGAATGAACAACCTTCCTTGCGGTGACCGGGATTCCCTCGGAGTCTTCCAACAGCGACCTTCACAGGGCTGGGGGACGCCTGAGCAGATTCTGGACGTCGCCTTCGCCTCGGGTTCCTTCTTTACCCGGGCGATTCCCTGGGCAGCCGATCATCCGTCGGCGACTGCCGGGCAGATAGCGCAGGCCGTACAGCGATCTGCCTTTCCAGAGCGATACGACGAGTCCGAAGCAGTAGCGCTCAGCCTTATCGACGAGGCTCGCCGGCTCGTAGATGGCTCGTCGTTGGTTGACGGGGTGGGGGTGTGTGCGTGGGGTGTACGGCGGTTGGATCTGTTCGCGCGGGCGGGTAGTGGGGCGTTGGCGCATCGCTGGTTCGATGATGGTTGGTTCGGGTGGGAGGGTCTTGGTGGTGGGTTGACGTCTGCTCCGGCTGCGGCGTCGTGGGCGGAGCGTCGTCTTGATGTGTTTGCTCGTGGTGGTTCTGGCCAGTTGGTGCATAAGTGGTTTGATGGTTCGTCGTGGTCTGGTTGGTCTCATCTTGGTGGTGTGTTGACGTCTGCTCCGGCTGCGGCGTCGTGGGCGGAGCGTCGTCTTGATGTGTTTGCTCGTGGTGGTTCTGATCAGTTGGTGCATAAGTGGTTTGATGGTTCGTCGTGGTCTGGTTGGTCTCATCTTGGTGGTGTGTTGACGTCTGCTCCGGCTGCGGCGTCGTGGGCGGAGCGTCGTCTTGATGTGTTTGCTCGTGGTGGTTCTGGCCAGTTGGTGCATAAGTGGTTTGATGGTTCGTCGTGGTCTGGTTGGTCTCATCTTGGTGGTGTGTTGACGTCTGCTCCGGCTGTCACGTCGCAGGGGCCGGGGCGTCTTGATGTGTTTGCTCGTGGTGGTTCTGGTCAGTTGGTGCATAAGTGGTATGTGAATGGTGAGTGGTCGGGCTGGGAGCATTTGGGCGGTACGTTGGGTTCTCCGCCTACTGCGTGTTCGTGGTCGCCAGGTCGGGTTGATGTGTTTGCTGTCGACAGGGTCGATCGACTTGTGCACAGGTGGTTCCAGGACGGTGATTGGTCTCCATGGGAACACCTCGACGCCATGCCATGACGAGGCTTCCGTCCATGGCCTCATGGCGTGCGGAGACGCCGATCGGTCGAGCTGACGCCCACCCGAGCCGGCGGCGATGTCCGTCACAGACACCAGCCGGGTGGGCTGTGAGAGTGGGCGGGTGCGTCGACCAGCCCGCTCCGAGCCCGCCGCGTCGGCGGCGCCGCGCCCGGAGCCGGTCGGACCAGCATCGGCCGGACCGGCATCGGTCGTCCCGGCGGTCCCGCCAGCGGTGCCGGCCAGGGTGGTGCCGCCCTGGCTTGCCCTGATCGTCGCCGCGCTCGGTGGGGTCGCGTCGGCGTCGCAGAGCGCGGTCAACGCCGAACTCGGGGCCCGGATGGGCAACGCCGTCGTCGGCGCGGCGGTCAACAACATCGGCGGGTCGTCGCTGATCGTCTGCGGACTGCTGCTCGTACCGTCGATGCGGGCCGGGCTGCGGACGCTGCGGCGGGCCCGGCTGCCGTGGTGGACCTACCTGGGCGGGATCGGCGGCGGCTTCCTCGTCATCGCCGCCACGTACGCCGTACCGGTGCTCGGGGTGGCGGTGTTCACCATCGCGCAGGTGGCGGGCACCAGCGTCGGCGGGCTGGCGGTGGACCGGACCGGTCTCGCCCCGGCTGGCCGGCTGGCCCTTTCCGGTCCCCGGCTGACCGGCGCCCTGCTCGGGATCGGGGCGGTCGCGGTGGCCCAGATCGGTCGCCCGGTCGGGCAGCTGGCCGTCGGCCTGGTGGCGCTGGCGGTGGCCGGTGGACTCGCCGTGGCGATCCAGTCGGCGCTCAACGGCCGGGTCTCGGCGGCCAGTACCACCGCCGCCGGCACGGTGGTCAACTTCGCCGTCGCCACCCCGATGGTGCTCGGCGTGGCCGTCGTGCTCGGCGCGTCCGGTGCCGTGGCGCGCGGCGGCTGGCCGGGGGACTGGTTCCTCTACCTGGGCGGCCTGTTCGGTGTCATGGTGATGGTCGCGCTGCTCGTCGGGGTGCGGTCGGTCGGGGTGCTGCGGACCGGACTCGGAGTGGTCGGCGGCCAGCTGATCGGGGCGCTGCTGATCGACGTGCTGCGTCCGGACGGTCCCGGCGTCGGTGTCGGCCTGCTGGCCGGGGCCGGCTTGATCGTGGCGGCGGTGCTGGTGTCCGGTCGGGGGACCGCCGGGGTGCGGGACGGGACCCGTCGGAGGATGGCAGACTCGATCAGATGGCGGACGAAGTGACGAGCGTGTCGGCGCGCCCGCGTCGGATCCGGGTGACCTGCTGGTCGTTGGCGGCGGCTCTGGTGCTGCTCTTCACGGCGATCAGCTTCGGGTTGGAGGGCTCCACCGGTCGCAACATGGGCAGCTTTCAGCGCGGCGACCAGTTCGCGATGATCGGCCTCGGCCTGGTCGGTGCCGCCGTGATCCTGCTGTTCACCCGTCCCCGGGTCGAGGCCGACGCCGCCGGGGTCCGGGTACGTAACGTGTTCCGCTCCTACGAGCTGCCCTGGTCGGTGATCCGGGCGGTGCGCTTCGACCGCGACGCCGCCTGGGCCAGCATCGAACTCGACGACGACGAGACGGTGCCGGTGCTGGCCCTGCAGGCGGTCGACCGGCAGCACGCGGTCGACGCCGTCCGGGCGTTGCGGGCGCTGCACACGTCGTATGGCGCCGGCAGGGGCAGCGCCGATGGTCGGGGCGGTGCCGGGCGGCGGCCGGCCACCCGGGCGGGCTGAGGTACGTCGGCGCGGGTTGACGCCGGTTCGATTCCCGGCTAAGTCACCGACCTGGTAGGCTTGGCGGGTCGACCACGCTGTCACCGGTGGCGGCTCCAGGTCACGGTCGAGCCCGTCAGATGTTCTTCGCCGGGGTCGTCACCACCGGGAGCCGGTCATCCGGCGACAGTCGAGAAAGCGGAGCGCCCGCTCCCACCCGTACCGCGAACTCGGCGGTCGGGTCCGGTCACTCACGGCGGCTATGTCCGCCGTCGAGTCGACGCCTCCGGCGTCATCGACCGGTCGAGCGGGCCCTGGCATGCGCCAGGGCCTTCTGCTTTCCCGGGGCGCCCCCGCCGGGGTGCGTGTCCGGGGTCGACGAGACTACGGAGAAACGGACTCGAGGAGGCCCCATCAGCGTCGAACCACGCGTGAACGAGCAGATCCGGGCACGTGAGGTCCGACTGGTCGGTCCGGAGGGTGAGCAGGTGGGCATCGTCCCACTGGAGCGGGCCCTGCAGCTGGCCGCGGACGTCGACCTGGACCTGGTTGAGGTTGCGCCGATGGCGCGCCCGCCGGTGTGCAAGCTCATGGACTTCGGCAAGTTCAAGTACGAGAGCGCACTCAAGGCGCGCGAAGCGCGGCGTAACCAGCAGCAGACCGTCATCAAGGAAATGAAGCTCCGGCCCAAGATCGATCCGCACGACTACGAGACCAAGAAGGGTCACGTGGTGCGGTTCCTCAAGGCCGGCGACAAGGTCAAGGTCACGATCATGTTCCGGGGTCGTGAGCAGAGCCGCCCGGAGCTGGGCTACCGGCTCCTGCGCCGGCTCGAATCGGAGATCTCTGACCTGGGGTACGTCGAGGCCGCTCCGAAGCAGGACGGCCGGAACATGATCATGGTGTTGGCCCCGCACCGGGCCACCAAGGCCGCAGCCGCCGCCGCAACAGCGGCCCGGGTCGGTCCGACCCGGGAGCAGCGCGACGCCGGTGCCGTCGAGGCACCACCGGCCGCAGCGGCCGAACCCGCCGGCACCACCGGCGAGTGACAGGGGAGAGACGCGACAAATGCCAAAGATGAAGCCCCACTCCGGCATGGGCAAGCGGGTCAAGGTGACCGGCCGGGGCAAGATCCTGTCCGAGCAGGCCGGCAAGCGCCACCTGCTGGAGGGGAAGCCCTCCACCCGGACCCGTCGGCTCACCGGCACCGTCGAGGTGTCTCCGGCCGACGTCAAGCGCATCAAGAAGCTGCTGGGCCGCTGACGCGCGCGCCACTGACCTGAAGGAGTAGGTGAAATGGCACGCGTCAAGCGGGCTGTCAACGCCCAGAAGAAGCGCCGCACCCTGCTGGATGACGCCAGCGGTTACCGGGGCCAGCGGTCCCGGCTCTACCGCAAGGCCAAGGAGCAGGTGCTGCACTCGATGCAGTACGCCTACCGGGACCGTCGCGACCGCAAGGGCGACTTCCGGCAGCTGTGGATCACCCGGATCAACGCGGCGGCCCGCGCCAACGGGATGACCTACAACCGGCTCATCCAGGGCCTGAAGCTGGCCGGTGTCGAGGTCGACCGCAAGATCCTGGCCGACCTGGCGGTCAACGACCCGACCGCCTTCGCCGGCATCGTCGAGGTGGCCCGCACCGCGGTCGCCGCCGAAGGCACCGGCGGTGCGGCGGCCCAGGCCGCCTGACCGGCTGACCCGCACGTGGCACGAAACGAGGCGTCCGGCATGTCCGCACCACGGCCCGCCGGACGCCTCACTCATGCCCCGGCGACTGGCACCGGCCGAGTCGACCCGACGCCCGCCGGCCCGGGCCGGACCGGCCCGGCGCACGTGGGATCGGATCCGGCCGGGTTCACCACCCGTACCCCCAGGATCGTGGCCGCCCGGCGGCTGCTGCGCCGCCGCGACCGCGACACCACGCGGCGCTTCCTCGCCGAAGGCCCGCAAGCCGTCCGCGAAGCGCTCGCCACCCCCGGGGTCACCCGCGAGCTGTTCGGCAGCGCCGCCGGCCTGGACCGGCACGCCGATCTGGTCGCCGCCGCCACCCGCGCCGACGTGACCGTCTCCACGGTGACCGACGACGCGCTCGCCGCGCTCACCGAAACCGTCACCCCGCAGGGCGTCGTCGCCGTCTGCGACCACCTCGACGTCACCCTGGACGCGGCGCTGCGCCGGCGACCCACGCTGGTCGCCGTGCTGGCCGAGGTCCGGGATCCCGGCAACGCCGGCACTATCCTGCGGACCGCCGACGCCGCCGGAGCCGCCGCCGTGGTCTTCGCCGGTGCCGCCGTCGACCCCTACAACGGCAAATGTGTCCGGGCCAGCGCCGGCAGCCTGTTCCACGTCGACGTGGTCCGCCACCCCGACCCCGACGACGTCGTCGACGCCCTGCGCGCCGCCGGGCTGCGGGTGCTCGCCGCCACCGGCTACGGCGACACCGACCTCGACGACCTCGCCGACGACGGGACCCTGCGCGACCCGACCGCCTGGCTGTTCGGATCCGAGGCCCACGGGCTGGCCGACCCGCTCGCCGCCCGAGCCGACGCGCGGGTACGGGTACCGCTGCACGGCCGGGCCGAGAGCCTCAACCTGGCTGCCGCCGCCGCCGTCTGCCTGTACACTTCGGCCAGAGCGCAACGATCCAGGGAGTCCTCGTGTTGACCGCCCCCATGTTTAGCCAGCCCGCCGGTCGCGGCGGGCGGCAGGGCTGAGCGGACCCTCTCCTGCGCCTTCTCCCACCGGCGGGCTGCGGCAGCGCCGCGCGTCCGTAGACTCTTGCCGGTCATCGGCCCCGGTGACCGCACGCCGCGAGGGAGTGCCCGCACGTCATGACCTACCGCAACGACCCATACGATCCGAAGCAGGTCGCGCTGCTCGACCCGACCGCGCTCGCCGGTGCGGTCGCCGCCGCCGAGAAGGCGTTCGCCGCCGCCGCCGACCTGGACGCGTTGACCGCGCTGCGCCACCAGCACCTCGGCGACCGCGCCCCGATCGCGCTGGCCCGCCGCGAGATCGGTGCCCTGCCGCCGGCGGCCAAGGCCGACGCCGGCAAACGGGTCAACGAGGCCCGCGCCGCCGTCCAGGCCGCGTACGACACCCGTCAGGTCGCGCTCGAAGCCGAACGGGCCCGCCGCGTCCTCGCCGAGGAACGCGTCGACGTCACCCTGCCGTACGACCGCCGCCCGCGCGGCGCCCGGCACCCGCTGACCACCCTGATGGAACGCATCGGTGACCTGTTCGTCGGCATGGGCTACGAGATCGCCGAAGGCCCCGAGGCCGAGCTGGAGTGGACCAACTTCGACGCGCTCAACATCAGCCCCGACCACCCGGCACGCGGCCTGATGGACACCTTCCACCTCGACCTGCCCGGTTTGGTGCTGCGCACCCACACCTCACCGGTGCAGGCCCGCACCATGCTGACCCGCACCCCGCCGATCTACGTGGTCTGCCCGGGGCGGGTCTACCGCACCGACGAACTCGACGCCACCCACACCCCGGTGTTCCACCAGGTCGAAGGGCTCGTCGTCGACCGGGGCATCACCATGGCGCACCTCAAGGGCACCCTCGACCACTTCGCCCAGGCGATGTTCGGTGCCGACGCCCGGACCCGCTGGCGGCCGCACTACTTCCCGTTCACCGAGCCGTCCGCCGAGTTCGACGTCTGGTTCCCGCAGCACCGCGACGGCCCCCGGTGGGTCGAATGGGGCGGCTGCGGCATGGTCAACCCCCGGGTGCTGCGGGCCTGCGGCATCGACCCGGAGGTCTACTCCGGATTCGCGTTCGGCATGGGCATCGAACGCACCCTGATGTTCCGCCACGGCATCAGCGACATGCGCGACATGGTCGAAGGCGACGTGCGGTTCACCCGCGCCTTCGGGATGGAGGTCTGAGTCATGCGGATCGCACTCTCCTGGCTGCGTGAACACGTCGACCTGCCCGCCGACCTGACGACGCGGCAACTCGAAGACGCCCTCGTCGGCCTCGGTCTGGAAGTCGAGTCGATCGTCGACCTGGCCGGCACCGTCACCGGCTTTCTCGTCGTCGGCGAGGTCCGCGAGATCGAGGAACTCACCGGCTTCAAGAAACCAATCCGGTTCTGCCGGGTCGACGTCGGCACCGCCAACGGCACCGGCGAACCGCAGGAGATCGTCTGCGGCGCCACCAACTTCGCCCCCGGTGACAAGGTCGTCGTCATCCTGCCCGGCGGGGTGCTGCCCGGCGGCTTCGCCATCGGCGCCCGCAAGACCTACGGGCGCAACTCCAACGGCATGATCTGCTCCGCCCGCGAGCTCGGCGTCAGCGACGACCACGCCGGCATCATCGTGCTGCCCCCGGACGTCACCGCCGCGCCCGGCGACGACGCCCGGCCCGTCGTCGGCCTCGACGACGTCGTGGTCGACGTCGAGATCACCCCCGACCGGGGGTACGCCATGTCGGTGCGCGGGATCGCCCGGGAACTCGCCCAGGCGCTCGGCGTACCGTGGCGGGACCCGGCGGCGATCGACGCACCCGGCGCCACCGCCGCCCCGGCGTACCCGGTCGAGGTGCGCGACACCGTCGGCTGCGACCGGTTCACCGCCCGGATGGTGCGCGGCGTCGACCCGACCGTGCCGTCGCCGCAGTGGATGGTGCGCCGGCTGACCACCGCCGGGGTCCGCAGCATCAGCCTCGCCGTCGACATCACCAACTACGTGATGCTCGAACTCGGCCAGCCGATGCACGCCTTCGACGCCGACCGGCTCGCCGGCCCGCTGGTGGTACGCCGGGCGGTCGCGGGGGAGAAGCTGACCACCCTGGACGGGGTGGCCCGGGTCCTCGACGCCGAGGACATGGTGATCTGTGACGACACCGGGCCGATCTCGCTCGCCGCCGTGATGGGCGGCGAGACCAGCGAGGTCGTCGCCGACACCCGTACCGTGCTGTTCGAGGCCGCCCACTGGGACCCGGTGATGGTCGGCCGCACCGCCCGGCGGCACAAGCTGTTCAGCGAGGCCGCCAAGCGGTGGGAACGCGGCGTCGACCCGGCGCTGCCGCTGGTCGCCGTCGACCGCGCCGTACGGCTGCTCACCGAGTACGCTGGCGGCGAAGCCGGGGCGGAGATCCTCGACATCGACCACGTCGCCCCGCCGGCCCCGATCGTGATCGACGCCGGGCTGCCCGGCCGCCGGGTCGGGGTGGCGTACCCGCCGCAGCGGGTCGTCGAACTGCTGGAAGCCGTCGGCTGCACCGTCGCCACCGGCGCCAGGGCCGGGGTGGCCAGCGCCAGCGCCGTCGCCACCGGGGCGGCCACCGCCACCTCGGCGGCCTCGGCCCCCGACGACGGCGCGGCACCGCTGGTCGTCGCCCCGCCGAGCTGGCGGCCCGACCTGACCGACCCGGCCGACCTGGTCGAGGAGGTGGTCCGGCTGGCCGGCTACGACGACGTGCCCAGCGTGTTGCCGCCGGCCCCGGCCGGACGCGGACTCACCGCCACCCAGCGGCGTCGCCGGTCGGTGGCGCGGGCGCTGGCCGAAGCCGGCCACGTCGAGGCGCTCTGCTACCCGTTCGTCTCCCCGCAGGCCGCCGACGACCTGGGGCTGCCCGCCGACGACCCGCGCCGCGACGCGGTCCGGCTGGCCAACCCGCTGGCCGACACCGACCCGCTGCTGCGGACCAGCCTGCTGCCGCCGCTGCTGGGCACGTTGCGGCGCAACATCGGCCGGGGACAGCGCGACGTCGCCCTCTACGAGATCGGCGTGGTGTTCCAACCCCGGCCGGGTGCGGCCGCGCCACCGGCGATGGGCGTCGACGACCGACCCGACGACGAGGTGTTCGCCGCCGCCGACGCCGCCGTACCGCACCAGCCGTGGCACGTCGCCGTCGTGCTCGCCGGTGAGGTGGAGCCGGGCGGCTGGTGGGGCGTTGGACGCCCGGCCGGCTGGGCCGACGCCGTCGAAGCCAGCCGGGTGGTGCTCGACGCCGCCGGTGTCCCGGCCGACCGGGTCGAGGTCCGGGCCGGCGAGTACGCCCCCTGGCATCCCGGCCGCTGCGCCGAACTGCTGGTCGACGGGGTCGTCGTCGGCCACGCCGGGGAGTTGCACCCGGCGGCGGTCGCCGCGCTGGAACTGCCCCGGCGTACCTGCGCGATGGAGCTGGACCTGGACGCGGTGCCGCCGGCTCCGGTCGTGCCGGCGCCGGACTTCTCCAGCTTCCCGCCGGCGCTGATCGACGTCGCCTTGGTCGTCGACGAGGCCACCCCGGCGGCGCAGGTCCGCGCCGCCCTGGTCGCCGGTGCCGGCGAGCTGCTCGAATCGGTCCGGCTTTTCGACGTGTACGCCGGGGAGCAGCTCGGCGCCGGGCGTAAGTCCCTGGCGTACAAGCTGGTGTTCCGGGCCCCGGACCGTACGTTGACCGTGGATGAGGCGGTGGCGGCCCGCGACGGCGCGGTCGCCGAGGCGGCTGCCCGGCTCGGCGCCACCCTGCGCGGCGCCTGACCGTACCGACGCCGGGGTCCCGGCCCGGTCCGCCGCGACGACGGGCGGACCGGGCCGGGACCGCCAGCGATGCCAGCCGAATGCCGCTCAACCCGCACGGACCCACCGTGCACAGTGCACTCACGCTGTGCTCCAGTGGCGAACCGAGGTTGGGCGAAGTGTGAATGGACCCTCCGACTAGGATGCGGGGATGCCTCAATGGCGGACGACGCGTCTGGTCGCCGGCGCGTCGACAGCCGCGCTGGCGGTGGCCGCGTTCACCACCGGCCAGCCGCACTGGGGCTGGTTTCTGCTGCTCACCGTCGGGCTGCCGTACGCGGTCCTCGCCGTTCCCGCGCGCTGCGGTGAGCCACTGTGGCACGACGGCGACTGCCCGTACCTGGGGCCGGGTCTGCTGGTCGGCTGCCACCTGCACCGCCTCGACAAGCTCGAGCGGCTGCTCGGCGCGCAACCACGGACTCCTGCCGGCGACCGCCGGAAAGGGCCGGGCGTGGCAGTGCCGGCGGATCGGAGCCGGGACGTGGCCCGGCACGTACGGGAGGGTTTCGGCTTCGTCGCCGCGCTGCTGGGTGCGGTCTCGGGTCTGCTGATCCTGGTCCGGATGACGCCGCTCGGGTAGGGGTGAGCTGGTCTTCGCCGCCGACGCAGGGCAGCCGCCGATCGAATGTCTGTACTTCGGGTCGGTCAGGCGGGTGGCTACGCTGGATTTATGCCGAAGGCCATCTGGAACGGGCTCGTGATCGCCGAGAGCGACGACACGGTCGTCGTCGAGGGAAACCACTACTTCCCCAGGTCGTCGCTGCGTGACGACCTGGTACGTGAATCGGACACCCACACCCACTGCCCGTGGAAGGGCGACGCGTCCTACTACTCGCTGGAGCACGAGGGTCAGCGCAGCGCCGACGCGGTCTGGTACTACCCGGAGCCGTCGCAGGCGGCCGAGACGATCCGGGGACGGGTCGCCTTCTGGCGCGACGTCGAGGTGATCGCCGACTGACGGTGCGCCTGCACGTCGCCCCTGGCAGCCGATCTTGTGGGTTGCCAGGGGCGAGTGCATCCTGATACCTTCCGCTGCATAGAAATGCGGAGGTGGGTATGGGCATCCGGGTCGCCGTCGCCGGCGCGAGCGGGTACGCCGGGGGAGAACTGCTGCGGCTGATCGCCGGGCACCCCGAACTGGACCTGGTCGCCGCCACGGCACACAGCCAGGCCGGCGCGTCGGTCTCCGCCGTACATCCACATCTGGCCGGCCTCGACCTGACCTTCGCCGGCACCGACGTCACCAGCTTCGCCGACGCGGACCTGGTCTTCCTGGCCCTGCCGCACGGCGAGTCCGCCGCGCTCGCCGCCACCCTGCCCGCTGGAGTCAAGGTCGTCGACCTCGGTGCCGATCACCGGCTGACCGACGCCGCCGCCTGGGACCGCTACTACGGCGGCCGGCACGCCGGTGCCTGGGTGTACGGCCTGCCGGAGCTGCCCGGCCAGCGGGACCTGATCGCCGCCGCCGATCGGGTCGCCGCCACCGGCTGCTACGCCGTGGCCATCACCCTGGCGCTCGCCCCGCTGATCGCCGCCGGTGTCGTGGACCCCGCCGACGTCGTGGTGGTCGCCGCCAGCGGCACCTCCGGTGCCGGCCGGGCCGCCAAGACCCACCTGCTGGCCAGCGAGGTGATGGGCAGCCTGTCGCCGTACAAGGTCGGCGCGCACCAGCACGTCCCGGAGATCAAGCAGGCCACCGGCGCGACCAGCCTCTCCTTCACCCCGGTGCTGGCCCCGATGCCGCGCGGCATCCTCGCCACGGTGACCGCCCGTCCGGCCGGCGGTGTCGACATCGTCGCCGGCACCGCCGCCGACCCGGCCGTCGCCGCGCACGCGGCGCTGACCGCCGCGTACGCCGACGAACCGTTCGTGCGTCTGCTGCCCGCCGGCAGCTGGCCGACCACCGCCGCGACCCTCGGATCCAACGCCTGCCACCTGCAGGTGAGCACCGACATCGACTCGGGACGGGTGATCGTGACCAGCGCCATCGACAACCTCGGCAAGGGCGCCGCCGGCCAGGCCGTCCAGTGCGCCAACCTGATGCTCGGATTGCCGGAAACCACGGGCCTGACCGCTTTCGGAGTTGCGCCGTGAGCGCGAGGAACGTAGCGCAGCGGAGTCCCGCAGCCGCGATCGAAAGGTGGCTCAGGTGACGGTTACGGCGCCGAAGGGATTCCGGGCGGCCGGGGTGGTGGCCGGGCTCAAGAGCAGCGGCGCGGCCGACGTGGCCCTGGTCGTCAACGACGGCCCGGCCACCACCGCCGCCGGGGTCTTCACCGCCAACCGGGTGCAGGCCGCGCCGGTACGGTGGAGCCGGCAGGTGCTGCGCACCGGCACGCTGCGCACGGTGGTGCTCAACTCCGGCGGGGCCAACGCCTGCACCGGACCGGGCGGCTTCCAGGACACCCACGCCACCGCCGAACACGTCGCCGCGACACTGACCGGCACCGGAACCGGCCTCGACGTCGGGGCCGGTGAGGTCGCGGTCTGCTCGACCGGGCTGATCGGCGAACGGCTGCCGATGGACAAGCTGCTCGCCGGGGTCGACGCCGCCGTGGCGGCGCTGGCCGACGATGCCGGACCGGCCGCCGCCGAGGCGATCATGACGACCGACACCCGGCCGAAGACCGTGGTGATCGACCGCACGGGCTGGCGGGTCGGTGGGATGGCCAAGGGCGCCGGCATGCTTTCCCCGGCCATGGCGACGATGCTCTGCGTCCTCACCACCGACGCGCTCACCGACGCCGCGACCTGCGACGCGGCGCTGCGCGAAGCCTGCCGGACCACCTTCGACCGGATCGACTCCGACGGCTGCCTGTCCACCAACGACACGGTGCTGCTGCTGGCCAGCGGCGCGTCCGGGGTCACCCCGTCGGCCGCCGAGCTGACCGCCGCCGTCACCGCCGCCTGCGCCGACCTGGCCCGGCAGTTGATCGCCGACGCCGAAGGGGCCAGCAAGGAGATCGCCATCGAGGTGGTCGGCGCGGCCAGCGAGACCGACGCGGTGCAGGTCGGCCGGGCGGTGGCTCGCAACAACCTGGTCAAGACGGCGTTGTTCGGCAACGACCCCAACTGGGGGCGGATCCTCGCGGCGGTCGGCACCACGGCCGCCGCGTTCGACCCTGACCAGCTCGACGTGGCGATCAACGACGTGTGGATCTGCCGGGGCGGGGCCGCGCACGCGCCCCGCGACCAGGTCGACCTCACCGGCCGGCTGGTGCGCATCCGGGTCGACCTGCACGCCGGCACCGACACCGCGACCATCTGGACCAACGACCTGTCCCACGCGTACGTGCACGAGAACTCGGCGTACTCGACATGATCGACCCGCACACCCAGCTCAGCCGGGACCTCAGCGCCGCCCAGGCCAAGGCCGCCACGCTGATCGAGGCGCTGCCCTGGCTGGCTCGCTTCCACGGCGAGACGGTCGTGGTCAAGTACGGCGGCAACGCCATGATCGACCCGCAGTTGCAGCGGGCCTTCGCCGCCGACATGGTGTTCCTGCGCTACGCCGGCATCCGACCGGTCGTGGTGCACGGCGGCGGGCCGCAGATCTCCAGCATGCTGCGCCGGCTCGGGATCGCCAGCGAGTTCAAGGGCGGCCTGCGGGTCACCACCCCGGAAGCGATGGACGTGGTCCGGATGGTGCTGGTCGGCCAGGTCGGCCGGGAACTCGTCGGCCTGATCAACGAACACGGCCCGTACGCCGTCGGGCTGTCCGGTGAGGACGCCCGGTTGTTCACCGCCGTGCGCCGCCCCGCGTACGTCGACGGCGAACCGGTCGACATCGGCCAGGTCGGCGACGTCGACACGGTCAACCCGTCGGCGGTCGCCGACATCATCGCCGCCGGCCGGATCCCGGTGATCTCCACCGTGGCCCCCGACGTCGACGGCGTGCTGCACAACCTCAACGCCGACACCGCCGCCGCCGCGCTGGCCGTCGCGTTGCGGGCCCGCAAACTGGTCGTCCTCACCGACGTGCCCGGCCTGTACGCCGACTGGCCCGCCACCGCCAGCCTGATCAGCCGGATCACCGCCGACGACCTGGCCGGGCTGCTGCCCTCCCTCGCCGCCGGCATGGTACCGAAGATGGAGGCCTGCCTTCGGGCGGTACGGGGCGGGGTGCCCGCCGCGCACGTGGTCGACGGCCGGGTCGCCCACTCCACCCTGCTGGAAGTCTTCACCTCCGAAGGCTTCGGCACCATGGTCACCGATCCGACGAACGACGGGGAGTCCTGAATGGCCTCGCTGCGGGACCGCTGGTCCGCATCGTTGATGGACAACTACGGCACACCGCCGCTGGCGCTGGTGCGCGGCGAGGGCGCCAGCGTCGTCGCCGAGGACGGCCGCCGCTACCTCGACCTGCTCGGTGGGATCGCGGTCAACGTGCTCGGCCACGCCCACCCGGCGGTCGTCGAGGCGGTCACCCGCCAGATCGGCACCCTCGGCCATGTGTCCAACCTGTACGTCGCCGAACCCCCGGTCGCCCTGGCCGAACTGCTGCTGGCGTTGACCGGTCGCCCCGGCACGGTGTTCTTCGGTAACTCTGGTGCCGAAGCGGTCGAGGCGGCGTTCAAACTGTCCCGCCGCACCGGGCGTACCCATGTCGTCGCCACCCACGACGGCTTCCACGGCCGCACCATGGGCGCGTTGGCGCTCACCGGGCAGCCAACCAAGGCGGATCCGTTCCGGCCGCTGCCCGGCGAGGTCACCCACGTGCCGTACGGCGACGTCGACGCGCTCGCCGCCGCCGTCACCGACCGCACCGCGATGGTGATCCTGGAGCCGATCCAGGGCGAGGCCGGTGTGGTGGTGCCGCCGCCGGGCTACCTGGCGGCCGCCCGGGAGATCACCAGCCGGCACGGCGCGCTGCTCACCCTCGACGAGGTGCAGACCGGTGTCGGGCGGACCGGCCACTGGTTCGCCCACCAGGCCGACGGGATCGCCCCGGACGTCGTCACCCTGGCCAAGGGGCTGGGTGGCGGACTGCCGATCGGTGCCTGTATCGCCTTCGCCGACACCCGGGTCGGTGGGGTGGGCGCCTCGGCGGCGCACCTGACCCCGGCGGCGCTGCTCACCCCGGGCAGCCACGGCAGCACCTTCGGTGGCAACCCGGTCTGCTGCGCCGCCGCGCTCGCCGTGCTGCGGACCATCGCCGCCGACGGGCTGCTCGACCACGTCAAACGGATCGGCGAGCAGCTGCGCCGGGGCGTCGAGGCGCTCGGCCACCCGCTGGTCGCCGGCGTACGCGGTGCGGGCCTGCTCCTCGGCGTCGTGCTCACCGCGCCCGCCGCGCCAGCCGTGGCCACCGCCCTGCGCGACGCCGGTTTCCTGGTCAATCCGGCTCAGCCGGACGTGATCCGGCTGGCTCCGCCGCTGATCCTCACCGCCGAGCAGGCCGACTCGTTCCTGGCCGCGCTGCCGGGCGCGTTGGACGCCGCCACCACCACAGGAGAAGGCTCGTGACCCGGCATCTGCTGCGCGACGACGACCTCAGCCCGGCCGAGCAGTCGGCGGTGCTGGACCTGGCCGCCGCGATGAAGTCCGACCGGTACGGCCACCGGCCGCTGGCCGGCCCCCGCTCGGTGGCGGTGCTGTTCGACAAGCAGAGCCTGCGGACCCGGCTGTCGTTCGACGTCGGCATCGCCGAGCTGGGCGGCAACCCGATCGTGGTGGACACCCAGGCCACCCATTTCGGTCGCGGCGAGACCCTGGCCGACGCCGGCCGGGTGCTGTCGCGCTACGTCGCGGCGATCGTGATGCGCACGTACGGCGACGACCGGTTGGCGGAGGTGGCCGCCGGGTCGAGCGTCCCGGTGGTCAACGCCCTCACCGACGGGTTCCACCCCTGCCAGTTGCTGGCCGACCTGCTGACCGTGCGGGAACACTGCGGTGGCACCGCCGGGCGGACGCTGGCGTACGTCGGCGACGCGGCGAACAACATGGCCAACTCGTACCTGCTGGCCGGGGCGACCGCCGGCATGCACGTACGGGTGTCCGGACCGCCCGGCCACGATCCGTCGCGGGCGGTCGTCGCCCGTGCCGGTGTGATCGCCGCCGGGACCGGCGGATCGGTGCGGCTCGTCCGGGATCCCCGGGAGGCGGTCGACGGCGCCGACGTGATCGCCACCGACACGTGGACGTCGATGGGACAGGAGGACGACGGCCGGGACCGGCGCACCCCGTTCTGGCCGTACCAGGTCAACAAGGAACTGTTGGCACTCGCCGCGCCGGACGCGATCGTGCTGCACTGCCTGCCGGCGCACCGGGGCGAGGAGATCACCGACGAGGTGCTCGACTGCGTGCACAGCGCCGTGTTCGACCAGGCGGAGAACCGGTTGCACGCGCAGAAGGCGCTGCTGACCTGGCTGCTCGCACAGGCCGGTGACACGCGGGCCGGTGACACGCGGGCCGGCGGCCGGGTACGAGGCGACGGCGGCGGAGCGCCCCGGTGACCGGGCCGGCCACCCGGACCGCCCGGCACGCGCGGATCGTCGAGCTGATCCGGGCCAAGGCGATCCGGTCCCAGACCGAGCTGGCCGAGCTGCTCGTCGGTGACGGCATGCAGGTCACCCAGGCGACGTTGTCCCGGGATCTGGAGGAACTCGGTGCGGTCAAGGTACGCGGCCGTGACGGCGGTCCGGCGGTCTATCTGATCCCCGAGGACGGCAACCCGACCTTGCGTCCGGCCGAGCAGGCCCCGTCCCGGCTGGTCCGGCTGCTGCACGAGCTGCTCACCGGCGTCGACTCCAGTGCCAACATCTGTGTGCTGCGGACCCCCCCGGGCGCGGCGCAGTTCCTGGCCAGCGCGCTGGACCGGTCCGGCCTGCCGGAGGTGGTCGGCACCATCGCCGGCGACGACACCATCCTGGTCGTCGCCCGAGACCCGGTCGGCGGGGCCGACCTGGCCGACAAGCTGTCCACCTGGGCCGCCACCCCACCCGCCCCGGGCGCCAGCTGACCGGGCCGGCCCGACAAGCCACAGCTACCGATACACCGACAAGCCAGACATCGACCCACCGACAAGCCAGACATCGACCCACCGACAAGGAGCACGACATCATGACTGAGCGGGTGGTACTCGCCTACTCCGGCGGCCTGGACACGTCGGTCGCCATCCCGTACCTCGCCGGGGAACTCGGCGCCGAGGTGATCGCGGTCGCCGTCGACGTCGGCCAGGGTGGCGAGGACATGGAGGTCATCCGGCAGCGGGCGCTGGACTGCGGCGCCGTCGAGTCCGAGGTGATCGACGCCCGCGACGAGTTCGCCGCCGACTTCTGCCTGCCGGCGCTGCGCGCCAACGCCCTCTACATGGACCGCTACCCGCTGGTGTCGGCGCTGAGCCGGCCGCTGATCGTCAAGCACCTGGTCACCGCGGCCCGTCAGCACGGCGGCACCGTCGTGTCGCACGGCTGCACCGGTAAGGGCAACGACCAGGTCCGCTTCGAGGTCGGCATCGGCGCGCTCGCACCCGAGCTGAAGGTCGTCGCCCCGGCCCGGGACTTCGCCTGGACCCGGGACAAAGCGATCGCCCTCGCCGAGGAAAAGGGTCTGCCGATCGACGTGTCGCACAAGTCGCCGTACTCGATCGACCAGAACCTGTGGGGCCGGGCGGTCGAGACCGGGTTCCTGGAGGACATCTGGAACGCCCCGATCGAGGATCTGTACGCCTACACCGCCGACCCGGCCGCGCCGCGCGACGCCGACGAGCTCACCATCACCTTCGACGCCGGGGTGCCGGTGGCGATCGACGGCGAGACCGTCACGCCGTACCAGGCGGTCGTGGAGCTCAACCGGCGGGCCGGCGCGCAGGGCATCGGCCGGCTGGACATGGTCGAGGACCGGCTCGTCGGGATCAAGAGCCGCGAGGTGTACGAGGCTCCGGGCGCGATCGCGCTGATCACCGCCCACCAGGAGCTGGAGAACGTCACCGTGGAACGCGAGGTGGCCCGGTTCAAGCGGACCGTGGACCAGCGCTGGGGCGAGCTGGTCTACGACGGCCTGTGGTTCTCGCCGCTCAAGCGTGCCCTCGACGCGTTCATCGACGAGACCCAGCGGCACGTGACCGGTGAGATCCGGCTGGTGCTGCACGGCGGCCGCGCGGTCGTCGTCGGCCGGCGTTCCGACGCCAGCCTGTACGACTTCAACCTGGCGACCTACGACACCGGCGACACCTTCGACCAGAGCCAGGCCAAGGGGTTCGTGCAGTTGTGGGGGCTGTCCAGCCGGCTGGCCACCGCCCGCGACACCCGGCTCGCCGGCCCTGGTGGCCAGTCCCGGTTGTCCGGCTCCGGTTCCTGACCCCCACAATGGTCGCCGTGGACGACAAGAGCCTGACCGAGAACACCGCCAGCCCGAACCGCACCAGCCTGTGGGGTGGACGCTTCGCCGGCGGGCCGGCCGAAGCGCTGGCCCGGTTGTCGGTCAGCGTCCAGTTCGACTGGCGGCTCGCCCCGTACGACATCGCTGGTTCCCGGGCGCACGCCCGGGTGCTGGCCGCCGCCGGCCTGCTGAACCCGGACGAACTGGGTCGGATGCTCGCGGCGTTGGACGACCTGGAGGCGGCCTGCGCCTCCGGGTCGTTCCGGCCGACGATCGACGACGAGGACGTGCACACCGCGCTGGAACGCGGGCTGCTGGAGCGGCTGGGCTCGCTCGGCGGCAAGCTGCGGGCCGGGCGGTCCCGCAACGACCAGGTCGCCACGGACCTGCGGCTGTATCTGCGGGATCACGCCCGTGGGCTGGCGGTGCGGCTGATCGAGCTGGCCGCCGCGTTGGTCGAGCAGGCCGAGCGGCATCTGGACACGCCGGCTCCGGGGATGACCCACGTGCAGCACGCCCAGCCGGTGACCTTCGGGCACTGGCTCCTCGCCCACGTGCATCCGCTGCTGCGGGACCTGGACCGGCTGCGGGACTGGGACCTGCGTACGGCGGTGTCCCCGTTGGGCGCGGGCGCGCTGGCCGGCTCCGGTCTGCCGCTGGATCCGGGCGTGGTCGCCAAGGAGCTGGGCTTCGAGACGTCGTTCGCCAACTCGATGGACGCCGTCGCCGACCGGGACTACGCCGCCGAGTTCCTGTTCGTCACCGCGCTGATCGGGGTGCACCTGTCCCGCCTCGGCGAGGAGGTGGTGCTCTGGACCTCCCAGGAGTTCGGCTGGGTGGAGCTGGACGACGCCTTCGCCACCGGTTCGTCGATCATGCCGCAGAAGAAGAACGCCGACATCGCCGAGCTGGCCCGGGGCAAGTCCGGACGCCTTGTCGGTGGGCTGGTCGCGGTGCTGACCATGCTCAAGGGCCTGCCGTTGACCTACGACCGGGACATGCAGGAGGACAAGGAGCCGGCGTTCGACGCGGTGGACACCCTGGCGCTGCTGCTGCCGGCTCTCGCCGGGATGATCTCCACCATGACGGTACGGGTGGACCGGCTTGCCGCCGCCGCCCCGGTCGGGTTCACCCTGGCTACCGAGGTCGCCGACTGGTTGGTTCTCAAGGGGGTGCCGTTCCGCGACGCACATGAGATCACCGGCAAGCTGGTGGCGCTCTGCGCGGCCCGCGAATGCGCCCTCGACGAGGTCTCCGACGACGACCTGCGGCTGGTCAGCGAGCACCTGGACGGCGGGGTCCGGCAGGTGCTGTCGGTCCGGTCGGCCCTGGCGGCCCGGACCACGCCCGGCTCGACCGGACCGGGCCCCGTCGCCGACCAGCTCGTGAGCGTCACGGAACAGCTCGCCGGTTGGCGGGAGTGGGCCGCCGAGTCGGTCGTCCCGCGCTGACGCCGCCGGGTTCCGGTGGGGCGACGTGACGCGATCGATGGCTCGGGCGGCAGCGATCTGCGGACGTTGCTCGCCGGGCCGGTTCCGCTGGCCGCGCGGGGCCTGCTCGGCTGCGTCGTCACCGCCGGCGACGTCGCGGTCCGGCTGACCGAGGTCGAGGCGTACGGCGGAGTCGACGCCGATCCGGCCTCGCACGCCCACCGCGGCCGTACTCGGCGCAACGCGGTGATGTTCGGGCCGGCCGGACACTTGTACGTCTACTTCACCTACGGCATGCACTGGTGCGGGAATGTGGTCACCGGAGCACCGGGCGAAGCCGCCGCGGTGCTGCTGCGCGCCGGTGAGGTGATCTCCGGTCACGGTGCGGCTCGTGGTCGGCGTGGCCCGGCGGTCAGCGACCGGGACCTGGCTCGGGGTCCGGCCCGGTTGATGGTCGCGCTGGGCCTGGACGGCGCGGTCGACGGGGTGGCGTTGCTGGACGGGGCGGGACCGGTGACGTTGTCGGCGGGTGCGCCGGTCGACCCGGCCCGGATCCGGTCCGGTCCACGGGTCGGTGTCGCGCGGGCCGTCGAGACACCGTGGCGGTTCTGGCTCGACGGGGAACCGACGGTGAGCCCGTACCGTCGGGCTGTGCCCAGGTCACGTCGGTCCGCGACGCGGCCGACGGCGGCTGACGCGGAGGCGACGCCCGGCCGACCGTGATCTGCCGTGGCCGCTACCCGTGGGGGCGTGGCCGCTACCCGTGGGGCTGTGGCCGCCGCCGTTCGGCCCAGGGCAACAGTCCGTCCTCGACGGCCCGGCGGGCGAGGTCGAGCTTGGTCCGCGCCGGGCGCCCGTCCGCTTCGTACTTTCGCTTGACCCGTTCGAGGTACTGCTTGGCGGTGCCCAGGCCGATCCCGACCCGCCTCGCGACAGCGACCATGGTGAGCCCGGAGACGTAGGCGAGCAGTACCTCGGTCTCCTGTCGCGAGAGACGCGGGCCGGGAATGACGGGTGATTCGGACACGATGAGCCTCCGGAAGTGCCGTGACCTCCGAAGATTAAGCAGTTGACTAATCGTTAGTCAACGAGTTGACTAGTCAGCGCGCCACTCCACAACAAGACGGCCATCCCGGCGGGTTGGTTTCCACGACGCCCGTCCCCTGCGCAGGGGCGAAGCCTGCGACGACCAGGGCGAGCGTGACGAGCGCGGCGACGACACCCGCGCGCATGAGCTTCATTGTGCTCCCTCGATGGTGATATAACGGTGCCTGCAGTAAATAAGGGAGGTTCACGTGAGTCAACACGTTCACCGTGACTTCCCGCGCCGGCTCCGGGCGCTGCGGACGGCCCGGAACATGACCCAACGCGAGCTGGCTCGGGGCAGCCTATCGGTCAGCTACATCTCGCTGCTGGAGGCGGGTCGGCGTACACCGAAACCAGAGGTGCTGCGTGACCTCGCGGAGACCTTGGGCTGCTCGGTCGCGGAGCTGACCGGCGAGGTCGACGCCGTCGCCACCCGCCCGGCGAGCCTGACGCTGTCCTACGGCCGCCTGGCGATCGAGGCCGGCGACCCCGGCGAAGCCGAACGGCAGTTCGCCACCGTGTTGGCCGCCGCACCGCCGGATCCACTGACCCGGACCGAGGCCCACCTCGGTCTGGCCCGGGCCATGGCCGAACAGGGCCGACTGGACGAGGCCGCCCAGCAGTACGAGTCGTTACTGCGCGACAACACCGACGGACCCGCCTTCGTGGCCTCGCTCGGCATGGTGATCAGCTGGGTGCGCTGCCTCTACGAGCTCGGCGAACTACATCGCGTGATCGAAGTGGGGATGGGCACCCTGGAACGGGTGGACCGGCTCGGCGCGTGGGAGTCCGAGGACGCCATCCGACTGCTTGCCACCGTCGCCGCGGCCCACGCCGAGCTCGGCGACCTGCGCCAGGCCGAGCGGCTGCTCCGGGAAGGAATGGACCGCGCGCGACGGATCGGATCGCCGCGTGCCCGCGCTGCCGTGCTGTGGAACGCCAGCCAGGTCGCCTGCGAGCAGGGCAGCTACCGCGAGGCCCTCGAACTGGCCGAGGAGGCGTTGGCCTTCTTCCGGCAGGACCGCGACCGGCGCAGCGCCGCTCGGCTGCTCACCGCCTACGGCTGCATCCTGCTCAGCCACACCCCACCCCGGGTACGCGAGGCCCGTACCGCCTTCGACAGCGCCCTGCGGGAACTGACCGAGATCGGCGGTGGCATCGACCGAGGCTACGTACTGACCGAACTGTCCCGGGTCAACCTGCTCGACGGCGACGTGGCGAGCGCCGTCGACTGCGCCCGGCGTTCGCTGTCCGAACTCGGCGGCCAGGCGCACCTGGAGCGGGCCCGCGCGCAGATCGCCCTCGCCGCCGCCCTCGCCGCCGCCGACGACAAGGAACAGTCCCAGGAGGTGTTCGCCGAAGCCGCGCAGACCCTCGGCCGGCTCAACGCCTCCCGGCAGGCGTCGCGCGCATGGGCGGAACTGGGCGACATGCTGGCCGACACCGGCGACCCGATCGGCGCGGTGGAGGCGTTTCGCAAGGCGACCGCGGTCGTGCACCTCGGCCGGGCCGCGTCGGACGCCGCCTACCCGGCCCGCCGGGCCGGATAGCCCCACTTACGGGCCAACTCGTCCAGCGGCTCCGGCAACTCGACGTCGGTGGGCACCTCGCGGGCGGGCTGGACGCTCCCGGACCGGATCCGTTCGGTCCAGTCGCCGAGACCCGCCTTGATCGAGCCGTGTCGGAAACGGCCGTACTCGACCATCGCGGGTTCCCACTCCAGCCCCAGGAACGCGCAGATCTCCTGGGTCTGGGTGGCCGGGTCGGCGACGAGATCCTCGTACCGGACGGTGTGTCCGGGCAGTGCCCGGCGGGCCTCGGCGAGCCGGGTGAGATATCTGGCCACGCTCTCCTCGGCCTGCTGCGGAGTCTGGCGTGGGCGGGCCCGCCGCCAGGAGTCGAGGATGGCAGCCGGGTGCCGCAGCAGGAACAGGAAGCGCGCGTCCGGCCAGCAGCGGGCGATCCTGGACCACATGAACACGTTGTGCGGGGTCTTCTCCACCAGCACCTGCTTGCCGCTGCGGTGCAGCGCGGCGTCGAGCACCCGGTCCCAGAGCAGGTGGGTGACCTCCAGCTCGTCCCAGCCGAGCTCGTTCATGCTGTCGGTGACGTAATGATCCTCGAAGCCGACCCGCAGCTTGCTCAGATGCAGCTCGTGTGGGGCGTAGACGGCGGAATGACTGTTCAACATCATGCGTAGCAGCGTCGATCCGGACCGCACCGACGAGAGCAGGAACACCGGCCGCTCGAGCAGCCGGGATGATCCTCGGGCCAGGGTGGGACGGCCACCCCGCCGGGTGACCTGCAGTCCGGTGGTGCGGGCGATGCGTACGGCGATGTGCTCCTTCCAACTCATCGCACCGACACTACGAGGCCTTCCTGTCAGTCCGCCATGTTCGGGCGGCACAGCCGACGATCTACTCCGCCCGCCGAACGCTCTGGCGCAGCGACCCCGGTCGCTGACCGCCGCCGCGACCGAGATGACAGGATTCACCGTGGGCGAGGGTGGGCAATGCCGGGTGGGCGTACAGACCGCCCGCCGGGTGGGTCCTCTGACGGGCGCTGGTCGGGTCGCCTGACCGGTTTCGTGGCGCGGTGACGGAAGGTGCGGACGTGCAGGGTTACGGGACGCAGTTGGCGCTCGTCGGCATCCTGGTGGTGATCAACGCGGTCTTCGCCGGCAGCGAGATCGCACTGGTGTCGCTGCGGGAGAGCCAACTGCAACGTCTGGAACGGTCCCGCCGGACCGGTCGTGTCCTGGCGAAGCTGGCCAAGGATCCGAACCGGTTCCTGGCCACCATCCAGATCGGGATCACCTTGGCGGGGTTCCTCGCCTCCGCGACGGCGGCGGTCGCCCTCGCCCGGCCGCTCGTACCCCTGCTGGAGGCCCTCGGCGGGGCCGCCGAGCCGGTCGCGATCGTCCTGATCACCCTGGCGTTGACCTTCGTCACCCTGGTCTTCGGTGAGCTGGCACCCAAACGTATCGCCATGCAGCGGGCGGAACAGTGGGCGCTGGCGGTGGCCCGGCCACTCGACGTGATGGCCAGCCTGGCCCGGCCGGCGGTCTGGGCGTTGGGCGCGACCAGCGACCTGGTCGTCCGCCTCACCGGTGGGGATCCCAAAGCCGCCCGGGACGAGATCGGCCCGGACGAACTGCTCGACATCGTCTCCGGACACCGGGCCTTCACCGTCGAGCAGCAGACCATCATCGCCGGTGCCCTGGAGATCGCCGATCGGCGGTTGCGGGCGGTGCTCGTGCCCCGGTTGGAGGTGTTCACCCTGGACAGCGGGACCTCGGCGGAGGCGGCGCGGATCGTGCTGGCGACGTCGGGGCACTCCCGGGCGCCGGTGGTCCGCAACGGGATGCTCGACGACACCGTCGGCGTCATCCACCTGCGGGATCTCGTCGGCGTACCGGCGGACCGGCAGATCGACGGCATCTCCCGGCCGCCGATGTTGTTACCCGAGTCGCTGCCGGTCGTCGACGCGTTGCGTCAGTTCAAGGCGGAGCGGCAGCACATCGCGCTGGTCGTCGACGAGCGGGGAGCCGTCGACGGCATCGTGACCCTGGAGGACGTACTGGAAGAGATCGTCGGGGAGATCTACGACGAGACCGACCGGGACGTCCGGGCCGTACGTACCGAGCAGGACGGCGCTCTGCTGGTGCCGGGCACCTTCCCGATCCACGATCTGATCGACATCGGCGTCGAGCTTCCCGGCCGGCCGACCGGCGATTACACGACGGTGGCCGGACTGGTGCTGGCGTGTCTGGGTCACATTCCCACGGCCGCGGGGGAGTCGGTCCGGATCGACAACTGGACCCTGGAGGTCGCGTCGGTGGACCATCACGCGATCAGCGGGGTACGGATGCGCGCGTCCAGCCCGACGCCCGGCGATTCCACCGCCACCGCCACCGCCGACACGAACCCGGCCTCGGCCGAGCGGGTCCGGTCGCGGGAGACCCCTGCCGACGGCCACGCCGCCGAGGAAGACGCGGGCCAGGACGCGGGCCGAGCGGTCAGCGACGGCCGGGTCGGCGACGGCCGGGTCGGCGACGGCCGGGCGGTCGGCGACGCCCCGGCCAGCGCCTCGCCGTCGACCGGCAGGCCAGGCTGAGCGGCGGCGGGTCAGCCCCGGCGCGGGTTCCGCCCAGACGTGGGTTCAGCCCCGACGCGACCCCTACGGGTAGGGGTGCCCGGTCGAGTCCACCGGTCGCTGAAAGACCAGGCAGTAGTCGCCGGTCAACCACTCCGGCTGCCGATCCCAGCACAGGAACGACTCCTGACGGAGCGTCAGGTGCCGCGATATCGCCCGGCCGACGTCCCAGGCGAGTGTGGTGACGCGGTCGTCGACCCGCATGTTCGCCACGTTGACGATGGCGTGACCACCTGGCCGCAGCAGGCTCGCGACCTGGCCGAAGACGGCGGCGATCTCGTCGAGGTAGGTCGCGTAGTCGCCGTCGAGTGTCTCGTAGGCGTTCAACGGATTCTCTGGATGGTCGACCGCGTCCATGTACGGCGGTGAGGTGAGACACAGATCGACCGGTCCGTCGACCAGGGTGCTCAGCTTCCGGGCGTCACCGTTGATCACCTCGACGGTACCGGCGCCGGTGAGTCGGCTGCGGATGAGGTCGACCCGGTCGGGCAGCAGCTCGACTCCGATCGCGCGTCGATTCATGACCTCGGCGGTCACCAGGGTCGTGCCGAACCCGGCGAACGGGTCGAGGACGGTCTGTCCCGGGGTGGTGTACTCGCTGAGGATCGCTTCGACCAGCGCCGCCGGAAAGTGCACCTCCTGGTCCTCACCGTCGGGAAGCTGATCGGCTAGGTCCGAGCTGGACAGCTGGAGCCACGGTTTCACGTACCTATTGTCCCTCGCCGGCCCGCTCGTTCGGTCGCGGGTCGTTCGATCGTGGGTCGTTCGGTCGCGCGGATCGCCGTGGCGCGGGCCTCGACAACCCACAGGACATCCCGATCAATCGGTACGGTGTCTGAGATGTCAGTGTGGGATGCGTCAAATCCCGCCATCGGAGACCCCGCCATCGGAGGAGGACGACATGCGACTCGCCAACCTGCGCGGCCGGCTGACGCTGGTCACCCCAGGCGGTGTCGTCGATGTCGCCACGGCCAGCGACGGGCGGTTCGGCCCGGATCCGCAGGCGATCTTCGACGACTGGACACCGTTCCGGCGGTGGGCCGACGACCTGGGACTGCGCGTCGGTGATCCGGGCGAGGTCGCCCCGTCGTCAAACGGTCACCTCGACCCGAAGGCGCTCGGGCCGGTGGTTCCTCGACCCCGGCAGATCTTCGCGGTTGGCCTCAACTACGTCGATCACAGCGCCGAGTCCGGGTTCACCCAGCCCGCCCAGCCGATGATCTTCACCAAGTTCGCCTCGTGCCTGACCGGCCCGACCGGCCCGATCACGCTCTCCAGCGACACCGTCGACTGGGAGGTCGAACTCGTGGTCGTGATCGGGGTCACCGCGTCGCGGGTCACCGTCGACCGGGCGTGGGACCATGTGGCCGGACTGACCGTCGGCCAGGACCTGTCCGACCGGGCGTTGCAGATGCGCGGCGTACCACCGCAGTTCAGCCTGGCCAAGTCGTTCGCCGGCTACGGCCCGATCGGGCCGGTGCTGACCACGCCGGACGAGGTGACCGATCGCGACGATCTGGAACTGTCCTGCCTGATCAACGGCGAGGTGGTGCAGCACGGCCGTAGCCGGGACATGGTCTTCCCGGTGCCGGTGCTGATCAGCTACCTGTCTGCGGTATGTCCACTGTATCCAGGTGATTTGATCTTCACGGGCACTCCACCCGGAGTGGGTTTCGGCCGGTCACCGGCTCGCTATCTCAGCCCGGGTGACGTCCTGCGGACGCGAATCAGTCAGCTGGGCGAACTACGCCACGAGTGCGTCGCCGCCACCGACTCGACGGACCCGGCGACGACACTGCCAGGTGGTCGGAAACCCACCTGATCGCTCCGTAGGCCGCCGACCGTCACCCCGAGCGATCCGGGGGGCTGCCTCGGCGACCGGCGGAATCCTCCGGCGACACCTGGACCGCGATCTCGGCACCGAGCCGCGCACCACCGCGTAGGCGCAGATCGTCGCCACTCCAGAACCGGCCCGGGTCGTACCAGTTGGTCCGACGTCCCGTCGGAAGCAGCCCCATGGCCTCGTAGGTGAGCGCTACCACCTCGGCGCAGTACACACTCTCCAGATCCGCACCCAGCCCGGTCCCCACCAACCCGGCTGCGCGCACGTCCTGGTCGGACCGGTCCGCGCCGTGCTCCGACGCCCGTCTCCCGGTGGGCCACCCGCCCGGTCGGTCGGGCGCCCGGCGTACGGAACGAAGCCCCGCCATCGCGGTGAGATTCCGCAAGCCTGGCAGATCTGGCAAACCCGGCAATCGGGCGGTACGCGAGCGGGACGGAGTCCGGCCGCGTAGCCACCGCCACGCCAGCTGGGCGGTCGACGGAAACGGCGTGCCGTCCAGGCGGGCGATGGTCCGCAGCACCGCGTCCTCCATCCGCGCGTCCGCTGGCGGATCGAGCTGCCGCAACCAGCCGCGTTGCCCGTACCGCCGGGCCCACACCGTCACCGCGTCGCGTAGATCGTGCAACTGCACCCCACGGTGGTGGGTTCCCGACCACATGTCCGGTAGCGAACGACCCAGTTCGGCGTGCCACAACAGGGGCGGCAGGTCGTCGATCACCACCGCCATCCCGACATGGTTCACCGGACTGTTCGTCGTCAACTGGATCGCGCGGTCCGGCACCGAGCGACCACGGAACAGCCAGAGATCGCCGGTACGGGTCAGATCAACCGCGGCATCGAGGCGGAGCGGGTCGGCGGTCACCTGGACTACCCTAGGCCGATGCGATGGTGGAAGGTAATGGGCCTGGCCGCGTTCGTCGGAGTGGCCGCGACCGGAGCGGTCGTCGTCCGGGCGGAACGCCGCCGTCGCGCCTACACGCCGGAGGAGATCCGCGACCGACTGCGCCAACGCCACGCCGAAGCCGTTCCACCACGGTGACGCCCACCGCCCCCCGGCGGGGACGCACCGGGCGCCACGGTCACAGCAGTTTCGCCTCGCGCAACAGGTGCGCCAGACCAGCCCCGTCCGGCGCGGACAACCAACGACGCCCCCCGGGTCCAGCGGCCCGCGACGTCTCTCCCGCCGGAGCGGGCAGGTTACCGGCCAGAACCGCCTGGGTGGGGGAGAGCCGCCGGATCGCCACCGCCGCGACGCTGTCCGGATGCTCGGCGGCGAACTCGGCGTAGATCTCCTGGTCGTGCTGACCGTCGTCACCGACCAGGAGCCACCGTACCTGCGGAAACTCGCCGGCCAGCCGGGCCAGGCTCGCCCGCTTGTGCTCCCGGCCGCTGCGGAACCAACGCTCCGCGGTCGGCCCCCAGTCGGTGAGCAGCAACGGACCCGCCGGGTACAGATGGCGGGACAGGAATCGCCGCAACGTCGGCGCGACGTTCCACGCTCCCGTCGACAGGTAAAGCACCGGCGCACCCGGATGCGCGGTGACCAGTCGTTCGTAGAGCACCGCCATTCCGGCCACCGAGGCCCGGGCGTGTTCGTCCAGCACGAAGGTGTTCCAGGCCGCCAACATCGGCCGGGGCAACGCGGTGACCATCACGGTGTCGTCGATGTCGGAGATGATCCCGAAACGGACCTGGGGATCGACGATCCGCACCGGTGCCTCCACCGGCTCCGAGTCGCCGCTGTGCAACCGCACCGAGGTCCAACCAGGCGCAAGGTCGGCCGGCACCACCGTGTCGACGAAACCGCCACGGTCGGCCTGTACCTCGTGTCGCTTTCCGCCCGCCTCGATGATCACGGTCGCGTGCTTGACCGGCAGGGTGGCGAAGCTGCGCCAGCCACGCACCTTCTTCGCCCGGCGGAACGCCGGATCCGGCCGGCCGAGCAGCACCCGGGCCATCACCCGGACCCAACCCGGCGCGCCATAGCCGGTGTACGGAATCAGCGTCAGGTCCCAACCCCGACGTCGCAACCGCCGTTCCAACAGGGCATGGATGGCATCCTCGATCCGTACCGCCCGGTGCGCTCCGCGGGCAGCCGGGCTCACGGGTGTCATCGCCACGGTGACACCCTGCCACAGTCTGGTGCACCCGGCACGACGTGGTGATCAACCGAGGGGCGACCGGTTCCCGTCGTACGGATGATCACCCGCCTGGCGCGGCCAGCAGGACGGACAATCGCCCGATCGCCTGCGGACAGGGCCAGTAGTAGACCCAGGTACCCCTCCGTTCGCAGTCGACCAGCCCCGCCTCGCGCAACACCCGCAGGTGATGCGAGATGGTGGGTCCGGTCAGATCGAACGCGGTCGTGAGATCACAGACGCAGACCTCGGCGGGAGCGGACGCGATCAACGACAGCAGCCGAAGGCGTACCGGATCCGACAGGGCCTTGAACGCGCGAGCGAACCCACCGGCGGCCTCCACCGGCAGCGCGGCCGACAGCAGCGGCGTGTCCCACCCCGCCCGTGCGCCGTCAACCGGCCGCGACAGCGTCTGCTCCATGACGCCAACCTTGACATCGGTCGAAACACGCCGCAAGCGGCCAGCGGGACCGGGCCGGCGACGACCAGGTCCAAACCGCGCGGCGGTGCCACCGCACGGGCACGCCGCGACCGTACGGGCACGCCGCGACCGTACGGCTGTCCCGTCGAGCCGACCATACGGGTACCCGTCAGCTCGGCTCGAGTTCGATGTCCACCCGAGGCGCGTCGGCCATCGTGTTGTGCATCGTGCAGTGCGCGGCCACGGCCCGCAGCGCGGCCCGCCGACCGGCCGGCAGATCCGGTGGTAGCCCGATGTCGATCCGTACCGCCGTGACACGCGCCGGCCGGTCGGTGGCCATCACGTACCGGGCCGAGACCGTCAGCCCTTCCCGGGACCACCCGTGCCGGGTCAGGTACCGCCCGGCGTAGAAGGCGACGCAGGAGGCGAGGCTGGCCACGAACAACTCGACCGGGGTCGGTGCCTCGCCCGCGCCCCCACCGCCGTGCGGTTGGTCCACCACGATCCGGTGGCCGCGGACGTCGACGGCGTAAGCCTCCCCGGCCACGTGACGCACCGTCATCGCGGCACCGTTCGCCAGCGGCTGGTCCGGCCGCGTTGGCGCGCTCAGCATGACGTCCATCGTCGTTCTCCCTCCCGACCCGGTGCCGGCTGGTTCACCCACCGCACCCGCTCGTCCGTCTGGTCGTCCGCTCGTCTGATATCGCCAGTACATCGCCGTCGACGATCCGGCGGCAGGGCCGGCCGGCCCGACGGCGATGGGACGCTCGGCCCGCGCCGGTAGGTCGCGTCGGTAGGTCGCGTCGGTAGGTCGCGCCGGTAGGTCCGGACTCAGCCGGTCAGCACCCGGGAATGGATCGCGGTCACCACCGAACGGGCGGACAGGAACGCGCCGTGCTGCCAGGCCACGGTCCGGCTCAACCAGTCGCCGGCGAAGTAGACCCGGCCGGCCGGCCGCAGCAGCAGGTCGTAGGCGGCCGTTCCGTACGGGGCGGAGACCCAGGCCCCCTCCAGGTGGCGGACCCTGTGCCAGGCGACGGAGAACGAGGCGCCGGCCTCCGTACGGTATCGCTCACCGTGAATCTTCATTCCTTGGTCGATCGCGCGCTCGTGCCGCTGAGCCGGGGTCAGCGAGCCGTACGTACGCGCCGCCGACCCGGTGTTGTAGTAGCCGACGATCAGGCCACGCTCGGCATGGAAGTCGTGCGACGGGTACCAGATGTGCGCCAGGTCCAGATCGGTCTCCGTGATGCCGCCGTAGATCCGCAGGTCGCGTTCCCACCATCGGCTGCGGTACTCGATGCCGATCTTGCCGGCGGGTGACGCCGGAAACCGCCCCAACGCGTCCTGTACGGAAGCACCGAGGTTGTGTGTGACCCGTGCCATCAGGTGCGGCGGCAGCGCCGCTACGCAGAAATCGGCCTCGATCCGCCGCAGCCGGCCACCGCGCCGGTAGGTGACCGTCACCCCGTTGACGCCGTCGACCAACTCGGTCACCTCGGCACCGGTCCGTACCGAGGCTGGTCCGATCGCCCGGACCAGGGCGGCGACGATACGGTCCATCCCGCCTACCGGTTGGAACATCAACATCGCCTGGTCGTAACCGAGTTCGAAACTGAAGTAGCGGCCGACGTTGCTGGCGAAGACCTCCGACAAGGGCGGCGGCGCGCCGAGCGGTACGCCGGCGTCGTTGCCCGCCCCCGGGTCGCTCAGGTATCCCCGCCGGGTGGTGCCCCCGTACGCCCAGCCGGAGCTTCGCCCGCCGATCGCGCCGAAGCTCTGCAGGAAGCTCAGCAGTCGGTCCTTGTCCGTGCTGGTCAACGCGTCGTCGAGGGCACCCTGGTCGGTGGCTTTGGCGAGCAACTCCGCGACGTAGCCGTACATGTCGGCCTTCGCCGTCCGGTAGCGGACGGCTGACTCCGGCGGCATCCCGCTGTTCTCGTTGTAGATCAGCGCGTTGGCGTTCGCGTTGGTGAAGACCTCCACCGGTACCCCGAGTTCCCGGCAGTAGTCCATCGTGACCATCCATTGCGCGATCCGGGCCGGTCCGGCGTTGAAGTACGTCCCCGGTTGGTAGTCGGCGCGCTGGACGTTGCTGTCGAGGTCGGTCTCGGAGGTACCGTGCCGCACGGTGAGGCTGCGACCGCCGGCGAGGTCCCGCGCCTCCAGCACGGTGCACTGGTAGCCGGCCTTGCCCAACTCGTACGCGGCGGTCAGGCCGGCGATGCCCGCGCCTAGGACGACCACCCGGCCTGCCGATCGACCGGTCACCTGGAGATCCCCGGCCCGAGGGGGAGCGAAAGCCGGGACCGCGGCCGTCGCGGTCGGCGCCAAGCCGAGCGCGCCCATCGTCGCGAACAGCGCACCGGCGCCACCGCTGACGCCGACCGACTGCAGGAACCGGCGTCGACTGACACTGGGTACGGACTCCGACACGGTGACCTCCAGGATCTTCATTGATTGGTGAAGGTCGATACTGTGTGCGGTCTGTTGCCGTCTGGCGCGCATGGTGTTGCCGATACATTTCGATGCCGATGCCGATGCCG